>NZ_CP011505.1:349668-699336 GCF_001028665.1 Burkholderia pyrrocinia | reverse complement strand
TGGACACCTGCTCGAAGATGGTTCGCAACCCGCTCGCGGCAGCACACGGCGGTGCGCTCGATCCGGCATGCGGGCTGTACGGGCTAATCAGTCAAGCGATGTTGTAGGCCACGGCTGCGCACCCGGCGGCAGCCGTTCGCGTCCATCAGAACCGTAATCGCGCCCTGGGGCCAGCCGGAAAACATGGAAGCCGGCGTTTCGTAAAGGCGGCCTTGATTTCAGTGCAATGCGTGTCATGGTGAGCGTCGTCGGAACAGTCGGCGGCATGAAAATCGTGATCGATGTCAAAACGGCGTTGTCACGTCAATGTCTTGCCCGCGACGAAATGCCGTGCGCCGGGCGCGTTTCTCGTGCGCTGGAAATCCTCCGACGATTCGCCGCACAGCAGGGCGTGAACCGACCCATGTCATCCGGACTCAGTCCGCTTTCCGGGTAACGACCAATCCCCCGGCACGCTTGCGCCTCCGACACTTCAACTTGACAACGCCGCGGCGACCATGGCGGCATGCGTGCAGTCGGGCACGAAACCCGTCGCGCTCGCCGCGCACTGCGGGTGATGCGCGGCCTCGAGGCCGGTACCGTCTGGAACAACCGCTATGGCCGCACGTCGGATTTCGTGATCCCGACCGGCGGCTACAAACAGTCGGGCATCGGCAAGGATCTCGGCCGCCATGCCTTCGAGGCGAACCTGCGCTTCAAGAGCGTCCTGATCGACATGTCGGTGGAGGCGTGACGAATGACGCCGGCGCGTTCCATGACCGGATCGGCCGGCGTTCAGCCGGTGTGCGCGGGCTGCCGCGCGCGGCTTGCGCATGGTGTGCTGCCGCGGCCGCGCAAAACAGCGGATGATGCGCGCGCCGCGCGCCAATACGCGGCAACTACGCTTTTTGACGATGATTAAATGGTATTCACCGGGCGGCCGTCGCCCGATCGCGAACCTGCGGCGACAGGCGGGCCGATGCGCCGCATGCACGTCGTTCGCGGCGCCCGAATGCTCACGAAGGATCCGATGAAACTCGAATCGTACTGGCTGGATACCCGTCCCGATTTTCGCGGCGGTAGCGAAGGGCCCGTTGAAGGGCGTGCCGACGTGGTCGTGATCGGCGGCGGCTTTACCGGGTTGTCGGCGGCGCTGGCGCTCGCGCAGCGCGGCGTGTCGGTCGTGGTGCTGGAAGCCGCACAGGTTGCCGCAGAGGCATCGGGCCGCAACGGCGGGCAATGCAACACCGGCGTTGCGCAGGACTACGCGTCGCTCGCCGCGCGGATCGGCGCCGAGCAGGCGAAGCAGTTCTATCGCGCGTACGAGAGCGCGGTGCGAACCGTCGAAACGATCGTCGCCGAACACGCGATCGACTGCGATTTCCGGCGCGCCGGCAAGCTGAAGCTCGCCGCGAAGCCGCAGCATTTCGCGGGGCTCGCGAAGACCTTCGACGCATTGCGGCGCGACGTCGATCCGGACATCGAACTGATCGAGCCGTCGCGGATTCGCGATGAGGTCGGCTCCGACGGCTTCCACGGCGGCCTGCTGCAGCGCAACGGCGCGCAGATGCACATGGGCAAGTTCGGCGTCGGGCTCGCGCAAGCGGCCGTGCGGGCCGGCGCGCGCATCTACGAGCATGCGGCCGTCACGCAGCTCGAGCGGCTCGATGGCGAGCGCCACGCGATCACCTGCACGCGCGGCACGATCGTGGCCGATCGCGTGCTGGTCGCGACCGGCGCATCGCAGCAGGGGCCGTTCGCGTGGTTCCGGCGGCGCATCGCGCCGGTCGGCAGTTTCATCGTCGTCACCGAACCGCTGCCCGACGAACAACTGAACCGGCTGCTTCCGCACCGCCGCGCGTACGTTACTTCACGCCAGATCGGCAACTACTTCCGCGTGACGCCCGACAACCGGCTGCTGTTCGGCGGGCGCGCGCGCTTCGCGATGTCGAGCCCGCGCTCCGATGCGAAAAGCGGCGACGTCCTGCGCGCCGGCATGGCCGAGTATTTCCCCGCGCTCGCGGACGTGCGGCTCGACTATTGCTGGGGCGGGCTCGTCGACATCACCGCCGACCGCCTGCCGCGTGCCGGCCAGCACGACGGTGTCTATTACTCGATGGGCTACAGCGGCCACGGCGTGCAGATGTCGGTGCACATGGGCCGCGTGATGGCCGACGTGATGTATGGCGCGGCCGCGTCGAATCCGTGGCGCGAGCTCGACTGGCCGGCGATACCGGGGCATTTCGGGCACGCGTGGTTCCTGCCGTTCGTCGGCGCGTATTACCGGCTGCAGGACATCCTGCACTGAACGTTGAAAACGATGAGAAGACGCGCGACGAGCCGGCCGGTGGGCGGCCCGCTCGCGCGACAGGAGGGTTGGATATGACAGGGCGATTCGTTCGTCTCGCCGAAACCGGGCGCCGTCCGGTAACGTTCAGCGTCGACGGCCGCACGGTGAACGGGCTCGAGGGCGATACGCTGCTCGTCGCGATGCTGACGCAGGCCGGCCACGTGCGGCAGTCCGAGTTCGGCCCCGAGGCGCGGGCCGGTTTCTGCCTGATGGGCGCGTGCCAGGACTGCTGGGTCTGGACGGCCGACGGCGAGCGCCTGCGGGCGTGCACGACCGTCGTGCAGCCGGGCCTCGACATCGTCACCCGCCAACCGGAGGCGCAATGGTCGAACCACGCGTAATCGTCGTCGGCGCCGGGCCGGCCGGCGTGCGCTGCGCGCAGACGCTGGTGGAAGCCGGCGTGCGGCCGCTCGTGATCGACGAAGGCCGGCGCGACGGCGGCCAGATCTACCGGCGTCAGCCCGATACGTTCTCGCGCCCGTACGACAAGCTGTACGGCACCGAGGCCGTGCGCGCGAAAGACCTGCACGACACGTTCGAGCGCCTGCGCGCGTCGCTGGACTACGCGCCCGACACGCTGGCCTGGAACCTGTCCGGAGGCGCACTCTACACCGCCCACGATGGCATGTCGGTGCGCCGCCCGTACGATGCGCTGGTGCTGTGCCCGGGCGCCACCGACCGGCTGATGCCCGTCAAGGGCTGGCAGTACGCGGGCACCTACAGCCTCGGTGCGTCGCAGATCGCGCTGAAGGCGCAGGCGTGCGCGATCGGCGCGAACGTCGTGTTCATGGGTTCGGGCCCGCTGCTGTACCTCGTCGCGAACCAGTACGTGCAGGCCGGCGCGAAGGTCGCGGCGGTGCTCGACACGTCGCCAGCCGCGAACCGGCTGCGCGCGCTGCCGAAACTGCTCGCGCGGCCCGACGTGCTCGCGAAGGGCATCGCGCTCACGCGTGCGCTGAAGCGCGCCGGCGTGCGCATCGAGCACGGGATCGAGCCGCTCGAGATTCACGGCGATCCCGCGCAGGGCGTGTCGGCCGTCAGTTTTCGCACCGCCGCCGGCACCGCCGCGGTCATCGACTGCGACGCGGTCGCACTGGGCTACCACCTGCGCGCCGAGACGCAGCTCGCGGATCTGGCCGGCTGCGCGTTCCGCTTCGACGGCGACACGCGGCAATGGCTGCCGCAGCTCGACGACATGGGGCGCAGCTCGGTCGCGGGCGTCTATCTGGCCGGCGACGGCGCGCGCGTGCTCGGCGCGGACGGTGCGGAAGCGGCGGGCCGCCTCGCGGCGCTCGCGCTGCTGAAGGATCTCGGCCGGCCGGTCGACGCGCGCGCGGTCGCCGCGCTGCAGCGCGAACGCACGAAGATGGACCGTTTCCGCGCGGGGCTCGCGCAGGCGTTTCCGTGGCCCGCGCAACAGGCCGCGACGCTGTCCGACGACACGATCCTGTGCCGCTGCGAGGGCGTGAGCGTCGGCGAGCTGCGCCGCGTGATCCGCGACGAAGGCGCGTGCGAGGCGAATCGCGCGAAGGCGTTCAGCCGCGTCGGGATGGGGCGCTGCCAGGGCCGCTACTGCGGCCACGCGGGGGCCGAGGTGATCGCCGCCGCGGCCGGCGTGCCGCTCGATGCGGTCGGCCGCCTGCGCGGGCAGGCGCCCGTGAAGCCGCTGCCGGTCGCGCTGCGTGCGGCGGGCGAGCCGCCCGCGCCGCGCGACGAAGCCGTGACGATGAAGGGGGATGAATGATGCGGGCCGATGCGGATGTCGTGATCGTGGGCGGCGGCTTCATGGGCGCCGCTGCCGCGTTTTTCCTGCGCCGGCGCGGCCGCTCGGTGATCCTGCTCGAACGCGGGCTGATCGGGCAGCAGGCGAGCGGCGTCAATTTCGGTAACGTGCGGCGCCAGGGCCGTTACCTGCCGCAATTGCCGCTCGCGAACCGTTCCCGCGAGATCTGGTGCCGAATGCCCGAGCTGATCGGGCACAGCGCCGAATTCCTGCAGACCGGGCACGTTCGCGTGTGCTACCGGCAGGAGCAGGACGACATGTTCGACGCCTATGCGCGCGACGCCGCGCAATACGGGCTGAAGCTCGACCTGTATCGCGGCGCGGCGATGCGCGCGAAGTTTCCGTTTTTGGGCCCCGAGGTGCTGAGCGCATCCCATTCGGCGCTGGACGGTCACGCGAACCCGCGCCTCGCCGCGCCGGCGTTCGGCCGCGCGGCGGCACGCGCGGGTGCGCGGATCGAGGAGAACACCGCGATCGCGACCGTCGAGAAGGACGGCGACACGTTCCGCGCGACGAGCGACGACGGCCGCGTGTTCTGCGCGCCGAACCTGCTCGTGACGGCCGGCGCGTGGGGCAACCAGCTCAGCACGCAGTTCGGCGAGCCGGTGCCGATCGCGGTCAACGGGCCGCAGATGTGCGTGACGGAACCGGTGCCGTATTCGATCCTGCCGGCCGTCGGCGTGTCGTCGCCGCATATCGAGGAAGTCGTGTACTTCCGGCAGGTCGAGCGCGGCAACGTCGTGATCGGCGGCTGCGCGCGCGCGCCGGCCTATCTCGACGAACGGCGCGCGAAGGTGCTGCCCGAGAGCACGCTGCTGCAGTTCACGCAGCTCGCGCGCGTCGCACCGGCGCTGACGCGGCTGAACATCATTCGCGTATGGAGCGGCGTCGAGGGCTACATGCCGGACGACCGGCCGATCATGGGACGCAGCGCAAGGGTCGACGGGCTGTATTACGCGTTCGGCTTCTGCGGGCACGGCTTCCAGCTCGGCCCGGGCGTCGGCGACACGATGGCCGAGCTGATCGATACGGGCGCGACGAGCACGCCGATCGAGCCGTTCGCGATCGGGCGCTTCGTACTGCCGGCCGACGCGGCGCACGCGACAACCTGACGGAGCCGCGCATGGGAAACGTGTTTCATCCGGCAGGCGAATCCGCGGCGATCCGCCCGTTCGGCGTTGCGCAACCCGCGTCGAGCGCCGTCGACGGCGCGCTGCGCATCATCGAGACTGCGTACGCGCAGCCGTTGAGCATCGAGGCGCTCGCGGCGGCGGCCGGGCTGAGCGTGTCGCGTTTTGCCGCGCGCTTTCGCAACGAGCTGGGCGTGTCGCCGCATCGCTATCTGTGCCTCGTGCGGGTGCGGCGCGCACAGGACCTGCTGCGCGCGGGGCTGCCGCCGTCGGTCGTCGCGACCGAGGTCGGGTTCTTCGACCAGAGCCATCTGTGCCGTCATTTCAGGAGGGTGCTCGGGCGCACGCCGCGCGATTACGTCGACCGGCCGAATGCGGCGCGGCCGAACGGCGTGCCGGCGCCGGCGTCGGGGCGGTGCGGGTCACCGGCGCGCGAGCAGGGGGCGGGCAGCCCGGCGGCTTCGGCCTGACGTTTCGCGGTATCGGGGCTTCGGCACCGGTTCGGCAACGACATGGCGGCGTGGGAGGGATCGGTCAAAGCCGAGGGGTGAATTCAGCGCGACCCACCCAACTGCTCGTCGATCGTCCGTGTCAGCGGTGATTCGACGTCGCCGGTATGCTTCGTCTGCACGGGTTCGATCAGCACGATCCAGCATTCGTCATCAGCGACCGGATTGTGCAGCGTGCCTTTCGGCACGACGTGCATCGAACCCGCAGGCAGATCGACGACACGGCCGCCTTCATATTCGATCCTGAGGTGCCCGCGCACGACGAAGAACAATTCGTCTTCGTGCGCATGGTCGTGCCAGACGAGCTGTCCGCGTACTTTTGCAACCTTCACGTATTGATCGTTGACCTGAGCAACGACTTTGGGCGACCAGTATTCCGACACGCCGAGCCCACGTCCCGATCGTTCCGAGGTCGACCGGATCGTCCACGAATGGCCTCACGCATCGAGCAGGCCGCGTGCGGCCAGGTTGGCGTACAGGGCACGCACGCCGAAGGTCCATGGCGAGATCTCGGTGGAAAGCCGCACGGTGTTGACGAGTGCGCCGAGCATGGGCGTGGAGATGGTGACGCGGTCGCCCAGGTGGTGAGTGAATCCGCCGCCGGGTGCGTCGCGATCCTGGATCGGCGAGAACATCGTGCCCAGGAACAGCATGAAACCGTCGGGATACTGGTGATGCGCGCCGCAGGTCTGCGCGACGAGGTCGGCCGGGTCGCGGCTGATCTCGCGCATGTGGCTGATGCCGTCGAGGACGAAGCCGTCATCCGCGCCTTCGACGCGCAGCGACACGCTGGCCTGCCGCACGCTGTCCAGCGTGAAGCGGTCGTCGAATAGCCGCACGAACGGGCCGATCGCGCACGAGCCGTTGTTGTCCTTGCATTTGCCGAGGAGCAGCGCCGAGCGGCCTTCGATGTCGCGCAAGTTCACGTCATTGCCGAGTGTGGCGCCTACCGGCCTGCCGTCGCAGCTGACCGCCAGCACGATCTCCGGTTCCGGGTTGTTCCACACCGACACCGGCAGCAGACCCACGTCCGCGCCGAAGCCCACTGCCGACATCGGCTGCGACTTGGAGAACACCTCGGCATCCGGGCCGATGCCGACTTCCATGTATTGCGACCACGCGCCGCGGCGCTCGAGTTCCGCCTTCAGGCGCATGGAGGCTTCAGAACCGGGAACGATCCTCGACAGGTCGGTGCCGATGGTCGCGGCGATGGTTTCGCGCACGTCCCTCGCTTTGGCGGGATCGCCGCCGGCCTGTTCTTCGATGACGCGTTCGATCAGGCTGACCGCAAAGGTGACGCCGCAAGCCTTGATGGCCTGCACGTCGCATGGAGCGAGCAGGTGAGTGGCGCCGGGCGTGCCGTCCAGCGCCGCCTGCAGGAGGGGCTCGACGCGGCCGAGCGATTCGCCGGGGGCGGTGCCCGCGATTGCGACTGCGTCGGGACGGTCGAACAGGTCCGCGGTGGTCGGCACGGTGTGCGTGATGTCGAACATCTCGCCGCCGCGCACGGCGACGACGCTCGGGCCCGCGTGGGCACCATCGTGCCGCCAGACGCGGCCGATCAGCAGGGCCTGCGCAAGGTCGTGCGGCAGGCAGTCGGAAACGGAAGGAGTACGCATGGTCAGCTCGGCAAGAGTCGTGGGCGGTTGGGTCAGTGCGAATGGCGCGGGTTACCGCGCTGCTCGATGACCTTCAGGTACAGCGTGGCCGGTTCGAGGCAGCCGCCGGTGGACAACTGGCCCACGAACTGGCGATAGAGTTCTTGCCAGGGCGTTTGTGCCTGCGGCACGGCGAAACATGCAGTCTCGCGGCGGCGCGCGAGTTCGTCTTCATCGACGAGCACGTCGACGCTGCGGCGATTCAGGTCCACGCGGACGCGGTCGTTCGTGCGCAGCAGGGCCAGGCCGCCGCCAACCGCCGCTTCCGGCGACATGTTCAGGATCGACGGGCTGGCCGACGTGCCGCTCTGGCGTCCATCGCCCATGCATGGCAGCGACGTCACGCCACGCTTCACCAGGTGCGCGGGCGGTGCCATGTTGACGACTTCCGAACTGCCCGGGTAGCCGACCGTACCGCAGCCGCGGATCACCAGGATGCAGCGTTCGTCGATTTGCAGCCGAGGGTCGTCGATACGGGCGTGGTAGTCCTCGGGGCCATCGAAGACGATGGCGCGTGCCTCGAAGGTATTTTCCGCGCCCGGCTCGGCAAGGTAGGTGTGGCGGAAGGCTTCGCCCACCACCGACATCTTCATGATGGCGCTGTCGAAGAAGTTGCCTGACAGCACCATGAAGCCGGCACCATGCTTGAGCGGGTCTTCGGGCGTGCGGATCACGTCGCGGTCGGCATCTTGCGCCGTGTCGGCGATCTCGCCGATCGCGCGACCGGACACGGTCAGGCAGTCGCGCTGCAGCAGGCCGGCCGCATCGAGTTGACGCAGCACCGCGGGCACGCCGCCGGCGCGGTGGAAGCTCTCCCCGAGGTATTCGCCGGCCGGCATGCAGTTGACGAGCAGCGGCACGGATTCACCCAGGCGCTGCCAGTCGTCCAGGCTCAGTTCCACGCCCATGTGGCGCGCAATGGCGATCAGGTGCGGCGGGCAGTTGGTCGACGCGCCGAGCGCGGAGGCGACGACGATGGCATTCTCGAACGCCGCGCGCGTCATGATCTTCGACGGGCGCATGTCTTCGCGAACGAGCTCGACAGCGCGCTTGCCGGTGGCGTAAGCCATCTGGCCGCGCTCGCGGTAGGCGGCCGGAATGCTCGCGCAGCCCGGCAGCGACATGCCCAGCGCCTCGGCCAGACTGTTCATCGACAGCGCCGTGCCCATGGTGTTGCAGTGCCCGATCGACGGCGACGATGCCGTGGTCAGCTTCATGAAGCCTTCGTAGTCGATATCGCCGGCAGCCAGCAGGTTGCGGGCGTGCCAGATCACCGTGCCCGAACCGACGCGCTTGCCCTCGTGCCAGCCGTCGAGCATCGGTCCACCCGACAGCACGATGGCGGGCATGTCCACGGTGGCCGCGGCCATCAGGCAGGCGGGGGTGGTCTTGTCGCAGCCGGTGGTCAGGACCACGCCGTCCAGCGGAAAGCCATGCAACACCTCGACCAGCCCCAGGTAGGCCAGGTTTCGGTCGAGCGCGGCCGTGGGCCGGCGGCTCTGCTCGGCCAGCGGATGCACGGGGAATTCCATCGGAATGCCACCCATGTCGCGGATACCCGCCTTGGTGCGCTCGGCCAGTTCGATGTGGTGGCGGTTGCACGGTGCCAGGTCGCTGCCCGTCTGCGCGATGCCGATGATGGGACGGCCCGACTGCAGCTCCTCGCGCGTCAGCCCGTAGTTCATGAAGCGCTCGACATAGAGCGCGGTCATGTCCGCATGGGCAGGGTCGTCGAACCATTCCTGGCTGCGCAGGCGGCGAGGGGAGTGTGACATGGTGGGCTGTCTCCGCATGGTTCTTCGTTCAGTTTTTTCTACCGGATAGTTACCGGTAACATACGAGCGGATGTTAGCACGGGGATTTTGCGTTGCGAAAGGGGATTTTGCGTGCGAGTGGGGCGGATGAGGGCGCGAGCCGCTACGCAGTCGCGCGTCGACGCGCGACCATTGTCATCAAGGGCGGCAAACCTGGCCTGCAGCCCGTCAGGCGCTTTCCCGCGCGACGATCGTGTAGTCGATGCGGACGCTTTGCGATTCTATCCGTTCGCCGTCGTCACGCGCTTGCAGCGCTGCCAGCAAGGCCTCGCCCGTGCGCAGGCCGATGCCGTAGGCGTCGACCGACACCGTGGTGATGGTCGGGTGGCAGCATGTCGCCACTTCGAAGTTCCCGAAGCCGGCCACGGCCATGTCTGCCGGCACGGACAGTCCGCGCCGGTGGCATTCCATGATCGCGCCGAACGCCGACATGTCGCTCACGCACATCACCGCGTCGGTGTCCGGCCACATCTCCAGCAGTGCTGCCATGGCGGGGCCGCCGTGGCTCATGGTGATCGGCGATTCGCCGAGCCGCACGACGCGCGGCTCGCCCAGTCCCAGTGCCTTGATCTCCGACTGATACCCCTTGAGCCGGTCCAGGCCGCGGCGGTCCAGCACGCTGGCGCCGCCGAGAAAGCCGATGCGCCGGTAACCTTGCCCGGCAAGGTGCCGCACCATCGCACGCGCGGCGCGCACGTTGGAGAAGCCCACGGCGGTGTCGATAGGATGCGTGGGGAGGTCCCACATCTCGACCACGGGAATGGCCGAGCGCTGCAGCACCTTGCGCGTCGCATCGGTGTGCTGCGCACCCGTCAGCGCGATGCAGCGCGGTTGGTGACGCAGCATGGAGCGCACCAGCCGTTCTTCACGTTCGAGGTCGTAGTCGGTGTCGCCGAGCAGCAGTTGCAGGCCATGCGGTTCGAGCGCATCGGTCAGGCCGCGCACGGTGTCCGAGAAGTTGGAGCTCGACAGCGACGGCACCAGCACCGCGACAAATTCCGACCGCCCCGACGACAGCGCACCCGCGGCGGCATCGGCCACGTAGCCGAGCTGGTCGATGGCCTTGCAGACCCGTTCGCGCGTCTCGGCTGCCACGCTGTGGCCGGCAAGCACGCGCGACACGGTCATCTTCGATACGCCGGCCAGGCGCGCTACGTCGGACATGCGGGGCGGTCCGGCAGGCCGGACGGCGGTGGGACTGGGCATCGGAATCGCGATCGGGGAAACATGAAAGGCTACATCATACCGGTGCGGCGTACCGTCCAGGCCGCCCGCTGCGCGTCCAGTGTATCGACGCCTTCACTAGGGAAACCACGTGTTCGTCGGGACTTGAATTCGCCTGTCGTCGCATGCTACCTTCAGATCTGTTACCGGTATCAGAGCGCCGGTTGCTCCCGTCGTCCTGTCGACGGTTTTTTTTATCACCGGATGGTATCGGTAACATCGGCGAGCCGGCGAGCTCGCCGGTACGAAGAAGACCTACACAATCAGGAGACAATCCGATGCCAACCATCACGCAGACCGCTGCCGCGCCGGCCGCGGCCGACTCGTCCGAAGACGCCCTCTACCGCAAGGTCATGCGGCGCATCCTGCCATTGCTGCTGCTCTGCTACGTCGTGGCCTACCTGGACCGCGTCAACGTGGGCTTCGCCAAGCTGCAGATGCTCGATGACCTGAGCCTGAGCGACAGCGTCTATGCGTTCGGCGCCAGCGTGTTCTTCTGGGGCTATTTCCTGTTCGAGATGCCCAGCAACCTGCTGCTGCACCGCTACGGCGCACGCTTCTGGATCGCGCGGATCATGATCACATGGGGCATCGTGTCGTCGTCGATGGCCTTCATCGTGCCGCTCGCGCAGTTCTTCCACGTGCAGACGCCCACCATGTTCTACACGCTGCGCTTCCTGTTGGGTCTGTGTGAAGCCGGTTTTTTCCCGGGCGTCATCCTGTACATGAACTACTGGTTTCCGGCGCGCCGCCAGAGCGTGGCGATGTCGGGCTTCCTGGTGGCGATCCCGCTGAGCCTGACGCTGGGCAGCGTGGTTTCCGGCTGGCTGATGGAGCAGACGCACGGCCTGTCGGGCATGAGCGGTTGGCAATGGATGCTGCTGCTCGAAGGTTTGCCGTCGATCGTGGTGGCGTTCATCGTGCTGGCTTGCCTCGGCGACGGCCCGCAGTCGGCGAAGTGGCTGTCCGACCAGGAAAAGGCGGTGCTGTCGCGCAACCTCGAATCCGAGGCCGCGCACAAGTCGCACAGCGTCGGTGCCGCGTTGCGCAGCCCGCGCGTCTGGCTGCTTACCTTCATCCTTCTCACATTCAATACCGGCTTCTACGGGCTGGCCTTCTGGCTGCCGTCGATCATTCGCGCGTCCGGCGTGCGGAGCCCGCTGCATATCGGCCTGCTTACTGCCATTCCGTACCTGACGGCAATCTTCGCGATGGTGTGGAACGCATCGCACTCGCGCAAGACGGGCGAACGCCGCCTGCATGCAGCGATTCCCGCCCTGATCGGCGGCGTCGGCCTGATCATGAGCGCGGCATGCGCGCAGAACGTGGCGCTGTCGATCGTGTTCCTGACCATCGCCACCTGCGGCATCCTGGCGCTGATGCCGATCTACTGGACCTTCCCGGGCCAGATTCTGTCCGGCACGGCCGCGGCCGCCGGCATTGCGCTGATCAACTCGGTGGGCAACCTGTCCGGCTTCACGGGCTCGATGATCACCGGCATCGCCAAGGAAATGACCGGCAACATCAACAACGGTACTTATGCACTGGGCGCCTGCCTGCTGGTCAGCTGCGTGCTGATTGCGTTGATTCCGCGCAGCATCCTGGTGCCCGCGGCCGAGCAGTAGATCCGTTACAGTCGCTCGCGTGGCGGCGCCCGACGAGGGCGCGGCGCCGGTATCGACGATGCAGCGGCGATCGCGCGACCGACCAGGATGATCAGGCTTGCCCGGCCGCGTCCGTCTCGGCGTCGAACGACGCATCCGCGTGGCGCGCGCGTTTCAGCGTGCCGGCCAGTTTCTCGATCGCGTGCAGGTCCAGTGCGTCGAGATGCTCGCGCACGTCCAGCACGAAGGCCGCATGGTCCGGCTCGTCCGCATACTGGCCGAGCCATTCCTCGATATCGGTGAGCCGGCCCTCGCCGGCGAGCAGGATCAGTTCGTCGAGCGCATCGTCGGACGGGCCGTGCGGCACGGGCGCAGCGATCTCCGGTTCGGTATCGTCCGCCGGCTGGAACCGCCTGACGAGTTCCGACGCCGGCACGAGCGCGTGCCCGACTGCCGGCGCGACGATCGGGAACGAGAACGACGTGCCGACGCCCGGCCGGCTGGCGACGGCCAGCTCGCCGCCCATCGCGCCGACGATGCGTTGCGCGATGAACAGGCCGAGCCCGGTTCCGCCGTTCACGGCCTGCACCTGCTGGTACGCGCGGAAGATGTCGCGGGTTCCGCTGATGTCGATCCCGATCCCCGTATCGGCGACCTCGAACAAGAGGCGCCACGCATCGCCTTCGCGCGACGCGTGAACCAGCAGCGTGACCGTGCCGTCGCGCGTGAACTTCGACGCGTTGGACAACAGGTTCAGCAGCACCTGCTGCAGCCGCATCCCGTCGATCGACACCGTGTGCGGCAACGGCGTGGCCGGCCGGTAGACGAACCGGTTGTCCTGCTGCGCGCACAGCGCGACCGCGTAGTGCGCGATGTCGTCGAGCAGTGCGGGCAGGTCGGTCGTGTCCGGCGACACGCCGAGCGGCTGCAACTCGGCCTTCGTGAACGCCAGCAGTTCGTCGATCAGCGCGAGCTGGTAGCGGATGCTGCGGTCGATCGACCGGATCAGCCGCGCCTGGCTGCGCGTCGCGCTTTGCAGCAGCAGCTTCGCGTAGCCGTTGATCGTGGACAGCGGCGCGCGCAGGTCGTGGCTGACATAGCCGAGCGTCTCGATCTTCTGCTGCATGTGCGTCGTCACCTGCTGCAGCGCGTCGTTGAGCGCGACCGTGCGTCTCGCGACTTCGTCGCGCAGGCGATCCTGTTCGGTGAGCTGGAAATGCTCGAGCCGCGTTCTGGCCTCGGTGCGCTGACGGCCCACGTGGTGGATCCATGCGGCCAGCACCAGCAGGTGCGTGGCGAGCCCGATGATCGCGGTGACGGGGTTCGGATGGATATCGGACTTGAGCCAGGACAGGAACGGCGGCAGCGCGTCCATGCCGTCGAGCGTGCGCAGCAGGATGTTGAAGCAGGCGAGCGTCACCGCGATCAGCATCACGCGGCCGGTCGGCGTCCGGCGGATCGCGAGCGTCAGCGCGATGCCGATGTTCACGATCCCCAGCACGGTGTTCAAGCGCAGGCAGAACCACGTGAAGGTCAGCAGGTCGCCGAAGGCGGCGCCGATCATTCCCGCGCATTCGAGGCCGAGGATCGTCATGTAGACGGCGCGCACCGGAAGCCGCGCCTTCTCGCGATGCGCGACCAACAGAATGAACACGATGAAGAGCGAGACCGCCAGGTACGCGAAGATCACCTCGCCGCGCGCCGACCACTCGCGCGCGGCGGGCCACAGAGCCAACGCCGTGTAGCCGCGGTACGTCGCTTCGAACAGCGTCGTGCCGAGCGCCGTCGCGGCCAGTACGTGGAACATGCCGCTGCGCGAAAAGAACCCGATCAGCAGCGCGCACCAGACGAGTGCGAGCAGCCCGCCGAAGAAGCCGAAGTCCCACATCGCGGCGCGCGACTCCTGCGCGTTCCATGCTTCGCGGGTGAACGCGGCCGGCGCGAGCCGCATTTCCTTGCGGGACGTGACGCGGATCAGCACGGGGATGCTTTCGCCGGCGCGCAGCGTGACGTCGAGTGCCGGGTACCGCGATGGCTGCCGGTTTGCATCGCCGTCGGCATCGGCAGCGGGGAAGCGGCTGGCGAGTATCCACCGGCCGTCCTGGTGGAGATAGAAGTCGGCATGGTCGACGCGCGCGTCGCGAATCGCCAGCACCAGCGGGCCCGCCGTGTTGTCGCGGTTGGTCAGCGTTGCGTGGACCCACCATGCCGACCGGGAAAACGCGACGTTGAACGATGGCGTGGTAGCTGCGGATCCACTGTGTACCGGATCGGCGAGCCGTGCGGCGACCTGATCGACGGTCATCGTCGTGCTGGCGTCCTCGACAACCGACACGGCTTCCAGTTGCGCGGGGTTGGGCGCCGACGCGGCCCGGGCCGTCGCGCAGGCGACGGCCATCGCCATCAGAAGCAGCAGCAACGCGCGACATCCGGCTGCCCATGCCGCGTATCGCCTACGCATCGTGACGGTGCTCCCCGGGCGCGGGCGGCGCCTTGACCGCATGACGCTGGCGCCGCCAGTCGGACGGCGTGATGCCGAAGCGTTCGCGGAACGCCGTCGCGAAATTGCCGGGCGTGGAAAAGCCGATTTCCTCGGCGATGTCGCCGATCCCCATCGACGTTTCCGCGAGAAAGTGCATTGCGGCGCGCAGGCGCGTGTCGCGCAGATACTCGAACACGGTCTGGCCGAGATGGTCGCGGAACACACGGGACAGGCGCTTTTCGTGCGTGCCGACCTGTTTGGCGAGATCCTCGAGCGCCGGCGGATGGCGCAGGTCGCGCAGCAGCACCTCGGTCGCTGCGCGCACGAGCGCCGCATCGGGTTTGTCGGGCAGTTCGGGCAGGTGCGCAAACGGCTGGCTGCGCCGCGCGCGCTTCAGGTGATTGCGGATCCGTGCAATCACTTCCGCCGGTTCGAACGGCTTGACGATGTAGTCGATCGCGCCGGTTTCGAGCCCCGCGATGCGGTCCTCGAGATCGCCCGCGGCCGTCAGGATGATCACCGGAATGGACTGCGTCGACGGCGTCGACGCCAGCAGCCGGCACGCGGCGAACCCGTCCATGCGCGGCATGCGCACGTCCATCAGGATCAGGTCGGGAGAGATGGCTTGCGCTCGGTGATAGGCCTGCAAACCGTCGAACGCGACGCTGATCCGGCACCGCGCGGCACGCAGGATTTCGGTCAGGAGCCGCAGGTCGTTCGGGCGATCGTCGACGACAAGAATATGTGCGTCAGCGAGTTCCGGCGTGGAGCGAGGCGGCGCCGGACTGGACGAGCGGGATGACATGGTTGCAAACGGGTAGGGTAGTAGGCCTGACAGGCTGAAAGCATCGCTATGTGCGCGATTGTTGCGAAAAATTATATGCCGGCAACAGCCCGATTGTGAGGATTCCGTGCGGCCTGTGTGGGCATATCCGACGGGGCGCGGCGCGTTTTTCGGCAGCGGCGATCGGCCGGAAGGAAAAGAAGTGGAAAAACATGCCGAATTACCTTTTAATGTCGGTCTTTATTTCCGGTAGGTCGATTATCTGATTGAAATGGCCCGGGCGATGAATTCGGACGTCGTGTGTCGAAAGTCGGTGTCTTTCCATGCGAATTGAACGTGCCGATTCGAAGCTTGACTGATTAATGGTTTATTGATCTCCGACTCAGAATTTCTTTCTCGTCGAAGTCGGATTTCCCGCCGAAATGTATGAATGTAAATGTCGTCCGCTCGGGAAAAGGGTTTGTCCGCTCGGGAAAAGGTTTATTCCGGCGAATGCCCGCACACTAGCCCCGGCGCGGCTGGAATCGGTTCTTCGAGGTGAACGATTCCGCGCGGATTGCTTGCCGCTGTCGCATTTTGACGAATGCAATATTCAATGTGACATTGAATGATGAAATTCTCAGAGTCTGGGAATGCGGTGGCGAACGAATAATTGGCACGAGGTAACGCAAACTTCATAATTCTCCGAATGTGTTGATATATAAGATGAATCGGAGAAATGTGAGATTTGTCATGATGTGAAGTATCTGTCAAGAAGAAATCGTCAAGGAAATTCGTTCGATTAATTCGGTGCAGGGGTCGTTCGGCAAGCCAGCGGTTCTTTTCCGGAAATCCGGAAAGTGCGTTTGGCGGCCGAACGGATAGGGTGAGCGGCTTCGCGTTGGCAGCCTGGCGGTTTGATTCGCCCGGGCGCGATCGTGCGCGGTGCGCTATCGAATCAGACGGGCACGAAAAATATGAGCACGACAGGCATGGCAGGTCAACGCACCGGTTCGAACGAACCGGCGGCGCATGCTTCAGCCCCGGGGACGACGCAGCGTCATCCTCCTTCTCCTCCTGAATGAACCATGACGGGCCGCCCCGAGGTTGGGGCCGGCATCCGTCCATCCGGCGTCTGAACGACGCTTTCCCATGAAATTCGAGGTCGCCGCAGGTTCGGTGCGACGGCGCACGCGCGCGCGGATTTGCGGTGCGCGGTGCATCGCGAATCCGCCTTTCCTGCGATGTCGGCTTCCGTGATTCGATAACCGGCGATTGCCGCCGCGCGTCGTGCCGAAGCGCACGTGCGGGCTGCGTTCGCGCGATCGCGATAGCGATCGGGAATGTCGTGCAGTGTTGTTCGAGCGTTTATTTAGCTATCCAAAGTGAAGAACGGAGCGTCGCAACACGGGCGGGAACGCAGAGGGATGCGTCGTCGCTTGTCGATGCGTTCGCTGTTGCGTCATTCAGCACATGAGAACCGAGGGAACACGAGATGAACAAGTCGTTCAAGTCGATCTGGAACGAAGCACTGGGGGCCTGGGTTGCGGCGTCGGAGCTTGACCGTGCGCGCGGCAAGCGCGTCGCGTCGTCGAGTAGCGTGCCGGAACGCGCCGCGATCGGGGGCGCAGCGACACGCTCGGGAGTGCCTTCTCTCCCGTCGCTACGGCGGCTGGCCGTGCTGATGGCGTCGGCTTATCTCGGCTTGTTCCATGTTGCTGCCCACGCTCAGTACTCGGCGGGCGGCGGGTCGGCAACCGGCGGCGCCAGTTCGATAGCGGTCGGTAACGGTTCGGTCGCGACGCAGGTGAATTCCACCGCATTTGGCAACCTGTCGACGGCAGCGGGCGTTTCCGCCACCGCACTGGGCCCGGGCGCTCATGCGATGGCCGACGCTTCGACGGCCGTCGGCATCAACTCGCAGGCGACCGGCATCAATAGCGCGGCGCTCGGCTCGCAGGCGATCAGCTCGGGAGCGTTCTCGGTTGCCGTCGGTAACCAATCCCTCGCGACGCAGTCCGGCACGGTGGCGATCGGCAGTGGCGCGACCGCGAACGGCGTTTCCGCCATCGGGCTCGGGAACAATGCGACGGCCTCTGGCCAGAATGCAGCCGCACTCGGGCTCGGCGCGGTTTCGTCGGGCCTTGGCAGCGTGGCGCTCGGTTTTTCGTCACAGGCGACTAACCAGGGGACAATCGCGCTCGGCAACCAGTCGACGAGTTCCGGCGCGGCCGCCGTTGCGGTGGGCAGCGGTGCGCTGGCGTCCGGCAATTCGGGTATCGCGATGGGCGTCAACAGCGGCGCGAAGGGCGGCACGTCGATCGCGATCGGCTGGGGCGGCGTTGCCGGCGTGCCCGGATCGGGCACGCAGTCGCTCGGCACGAGTTCGATCGCGCTGGGTTCGAGCACGACGGCCGGCGCCAACCAGGCGATGGCGCTCGGCCTGAGCGCCAATGCGTCGGGCGTCAGTTCGGTCGCGATGGGCGTGCAGGCGACCGCGACGCAGCAGTTCGCGGTCGCGCTCGGCAATCTTGCGCTCGGAAGCGGCATATCGGCGACCGCATTGGGCCCCGGCGCGACGGCGTCGGGCATCAATTCGACCGCAATCGGTATCAACAGCGTCGCGGCGGCGGGTTCCACGGTCGCGATCGGCGCCACCAACTCGGTCGCTGCTGCCGCGGGCGCGGGCTCGATCGCCGGCGGCAACAACTCGAAGGTGCTGGCGGGTATCGGCGCCGTCGCGCTCGGCCAGGGCCAGACGGTCAGCGGCGACGGTGCAGTGGCGATCGGCGACCCGAGCACCGCGATCGGCACCGGCGCGGTGACCGCCGGTTCGAACAACACCGCGAACGGCAACGGCGCGGTGGCAATCGGCAATTCGAACAACGCGCAGGGCGTCGGCTCGCTCGCGCTCGGCAACACGTCGACGGCCGCGGCGGCGGGCGCGGTGGCGTTCGGCGCATCGGCCGTGGCGAACAACGCGGGCGATGTCGCGCTCGGCTCCGGCTCGACGACGGCCGCGCCGAATCCGACGGCAAGCGCGACGATCGGCGGCGTCACGTACAACTTCCAGGGCACGACGCCGACCAGCGTCGTCAGCGTCGGTGCGCCGGGCACCGAACGCCAGATCACCAACGTCGCGGCCGGGCGCATCAATTCGGCGAGCACGGACGCGATCAACGGGTCGCAGCTCGATGCGACGAATCAGGCGGTCAATTCGCTGTCGACGTCGACGGCGTCGAGCATTACGTCGTTGTCGACGGGTGTGTCGTCGTTGTCGACCGGGTTGAGCTCGACCAACAGCTCGGTGACTTCGCTGTCGACTTCCACGTCGACGGGGTTGTCGTCGGCGAACAGCTCGATCACGTCGCTGTCCACGTCGACGTCGACGGGCATCAGCTCGTTGTCGACCGGCCTGAGTTCGACCAACAGCTCGGTGACGTCGTTGTCGACTTCCACGTCGACGGGGTTGTCGTCGGCCAATAGCTCGATCACTTCACTGTCCACGTCGACGTCGACGGGCATCAGCTCGTTGTCGACCGGCCTGAGTTCGACCAACAGCTCGGTGACGTCACTGTCGACTTCCACGTCGACGGGGTTGTCGTCGGCCAATAGCTCGATCACTTCACTGTCCACGTCGACGTCGACCGGCATCAGTTCGCTGTCGACCGGCCTGAGTTCGACCAACAGCTCGGTCACGTCGCTGTCCACGTCGACGTCGACGGTCGTCGGCTCACTGTCGACCGGCCTGAGTTCGACCAACAGTTCGGTCACGTCGTTGTCCACGTCGACGTCGACGGTGGTCGGCTCGCTGTCCACCGGCTTGAGTTCGACGAACAGCACGGTCACGTCGTTGTCGACGTCCACGTCGACGGGCATCAGCTCGTTGTCCACCGGCCTGTCGAGCACGAACAGCGCGGTCACGTCCCTGTCGACGTCGACCTCGACGAGCGTCGGTTCGCTGTCCACGGGCGTCGCTTCGCTGTCGACCGGTCTGAGCACGACGAACAGCAACGTGACGTCGCTGTCCACGGCAACGTCGACGAGCATCGGTTCGCTGTCCACCGGCCTCAGTTCGACGACGAGCTCGATCTCGTCGCTGTCGACCTCGACGTCGACGATCGTCGGTTCACTGTCCACCGGCCTGTCGAGCACGAACAGCAACCTGACTTCGCTGTCCACCGCGACGTCGACGGGCATCGGTTCGTTGTCGACCAGCATCAGCTCGATCGGGTCGAACAACACCAATCTCGGCAACAGCACGGCCGGTGCGATCGGCGGCGGCGCGACCTACAACCCGACGACCGGGACGATCTCGGCGCCGTCGTACGTGACGTACAACAGCGACGGCTCGACGACGATCAACAACAACGTCGGTTCGGCGATCGACAACATCAACGCGCACGGCACCAAGTATTTCCACGCGAACTCGACCGCGCCGGACAGCCAGGCGCTCGGCGTCGACAGCGTCGCGATCGGCCCGAACGCGATCGCGAAGGTGGACGGCAGCATCGCGTTCGGTGCCGGCTCGGTGGCCGATCGCGCGACGGTGCCGGCTTCCGGCACCATCCGCAACGGCAGCGCGTCGATCCCGTTCAACACGGCCGACCAGACGCTGCTGGGCGCGGTATCGGTCGGCGACGCGACGAGCAGGACGTATCGCCAGATCACCAACGTCGCGGACGGCACCGGCCAGCAGGATGCGGTGACCGTGCGGCAGCTGGCCGGCGCGCTGCAGTCGTTCGCGGTCACCACCACGAAGTATTTCCATGCGAACTCGACGGCCGTGGATTCGCTCGCGGTCGGTGCGGATTCGATCGCGGTCGGCCCGACGACGGTCGTCAACGGCGATCACGGCGTGGGTATCGGCAACGGCGCGATCGTCGACGCCACCGCGCCCGGCGGCGTGGCGATCGGGCAGGCGGCGAGTTCCGCGCAGGCCGATGCGATCGCGCTCGGCAGCGGCGCGACGGCCACCGGCGCGCAGTCGGTCGCGCAGGGCGCCAACGCGGTCGCGGCCAGCGTCGGCAGCGTCGCGCTCGGATCGGGCGCGCACAGCAATGCAACCGACGCGCTCGCGCTCGGCGCCGGCGCATCGGCGACGCTCGCGAACAGCGTCGCGCTCGGCGCGGGTTCGCTGACCACGGTCGGCGCACTGACGAACTACATCGCGTACGGGTTGAGCAGCCCGCAGTCGTCGTCCGGCGAAGTGAACGTCGGCAACCGGCAGATCACCGGCCTCGCGGCCGGCAAGAGCGGCACCGACGCGGTGAACGTGTCGCAGCTCGATTCGGTCGCCAACCAGCTGACGACGCTGATCACCCAGCGCACGTCGAACCTCGGCGGCTCGTACAACTCGAATCCCGCCGGCACGAACGTGCCGCCGGGCCCGACGGGGGTGAACTCGTCCGCGGGCGGCTCGGGCGCGGTCGCATCGGGCTCGAACAGCACGGCGGTCGGCAACGGGTCGCTGGCATCCGGCAACGGGTCGACCGCGATCGGGGTCGGGTCGACCGCGTCGGGCGGCAACTCGGCCGCGATCGGCACGGGCAGCAACGACGGCGGGCGGTCGAACGTCGTCGCGGTCGGCTCGGCGGATTCTGCGCGCCAGGTCGTCAACGTCGCGGCCGGCACGCAGGGTACCGATGCGGTCAACGTGAACCAGCTCAACGCGGTGTCGAACCAGTTCACGCAGTCGCTGAACACCGTCAACAATCAGCTCACGCAGATGCAGCAGCAGATTCAGCAGACCGATTCGATGGCGCGCGAGGGGATCGCCGCAACCGCTGCGATCGCGTCGATCCCGCACATGGACCGCGACTCGAATTTCGCGATGGGGGTCGGTACGTCGAGCTTCCTCGGTCAAAAAGCGCTGGCGGTCGGCGTGCAGGCGCGCATTACGGAGAACCTGAAGGCGACGCTGAATGGCGGTTTCAGCGGCAGTCAACGCGTCGTTGGCGGGGGCATGTTGTACCAGTGGAAGTAATTCCGTGTGCCCCGAACCCGTCCGGCGTGTCGCGCCGGACGGGTTCGCCCCGAGTGAGAACGCATCCGCATGCAGCCGCGCTGCCGCGCCGCATGCGAGGTATCGAATCGAATTTCCGGAGTTATCCAGTGAACAAATATTCTCTTGCCCTGCTTGTGTCCGTGGCCTCCCTCGCCGCATGCTCGAGCGCGTCCGGGCCGACGTTCAGCGCGTACGAATTGCAACCGAGAAACGGCGTTCGGACGTTCCGTGTCGATTGTCACGGCATCCTGTCGAGCGAAAAGACCTGCATGAAAGTCGCGACGCGCATGTGCGACAAGGAGCCGGTACGTCTGGTCGATTCGGCGGCGCCGTTCCGCGACGGCGCCGATCCGCGGTCGATCGAGTTCCAGTGCGGCGCGGCGCCCGCGCCGGTTCCGGCGCCGGTGGCGGTCGCGCCTGCCGCCGCGGAAAAGGTCAGCCTGACCGGCGACGCGTATTTCGCGACCGACTCCGCAACGCTGACGCCCGCCGCCCGCGCTTCGCTCGACGCATTGCTGAGCCGTCAGGCGGACCGGCATTTCTCGGTGGTGAAAGTGACGGGCTATACCGACTCGGTCGGTTCGGATGCGCACAATCTTGCGTTGTCGCAACGCCGGGCCGACTCGGTCGCGACGTACTTGCGCGAACATGGCCTGAAGGCGGATTCCGTCACGGCGGCCGGCAGGGGAGAAGCCGATCCGGTGGGCTCAAACGATACCGCGGAAGGGCGAGCGAGCAATCGACGCGTGGAGATCTTGCTGCAGAACTAGCAGGCGGGGTGCCGCGAGCGCTGGTCATCCGACGGCGCTCGCGTGCATGCGGTTCGTTGCCAGGCGGCACTCATGCCGCCGTCGATCGAGAACGTGGTGCAGGTGATGACGGTCGATGCAGTGCCGCGCTCGAATGCGGCGGCGACATTGTCGCACCCAGCCGAGTGACGGGACAGGCGATAGCGTGTCGGCTAGGGGCTCGAGTTCCGCTGCGATCATGGCGAATCGAGATCGCCGCGGAGGGGCCGAAACCCGGGCGCACGACTGTCAGGTTTCCTGACCTTGCAATTTTTCCGCTTCTTTCACGCGTTCCGCGGCGGTCGTCGGCATGACAACCGCCGTACCTTCTACAACGACGAGCCCATTCACTTCGCATCGGGTATCGAGCACGACTCGCCGCCGATTCGCGAGAATCTCCTTGATCGTCACGGTCGCGCATACGGTTTCGCCGAGTTTTACCGGCCGCCGAAACTGCAGATCCTGCGACAGATAGATCGACCCGGGGCCAGGCAGACGCGACGCAATCGCCGCGGAGATCACGGATGCGGACAACATGCCGTGCGCGATGCGGCCGCCGAAACGCGTTCGCTGCGCATAGGCGTCGTCGAGATGCACGGGATTCCGATCGCCGGAGGCGCTCGCAAACAGGAAGACGTCGCGCTCGGACAGAATCTTCAGGAACTGCGCGGTCATGCCCGGCATGAGGTCTTCGAGGTCGTATCCACCTTCGTCGTTCATGGTCTGTTCCTGTGTCGTTCGTACCGATTGGTGTTGATGGGTGCATCGAGAGGCGTCGCCCGCTATGCCGCCGTGGTTTCCTGTACCCCCGCCGCGTGCGAATCTGTCGATGCAAACAGTTGATTTGCCACACGCAATGCCGACTGCGCGGCGAGTACGCCTGCGTGAGGCAGTGTTCCGACGATTGCTTCGACGATGTCTTGCCGCGACGCGCCCAACGAGAGCGCGTCGCGCATGTGCTTGGCGAGCGCTTCCGCATCGGCATTTCGAGCGAGGCACGTCAGGCAGGCGATGGCTGTCAGGTGCCGTGCCTTCGCATGTTCGAACGGTTCGAGGTGCGTCGTCGCGGCGCCCATTTCGTCGATACAACGCGCGATGTCGATCGAAATGTCTGCGATGCCTGTCGGTGCGTACGGTGCGCGCCGATCGCGTTCCAGCGATTCCGTTTCGGCGATTGTGTCTGCTTGCTCTGCAGTCGCGCTGTCTTCTGCTGCATCGAACACGTCAAGCGCGATGCGCGCCACCGGTAGCACGAGCGGCCAGCCGATATAGCCGGTGAGTTGAATCAGCACTTCCGTCTGCTCGCTGCGTGTCCAGCTAAGATGCAGACAAGCCTTCAAGTGATGCCGTACCGCGTCGTGCTGATTCTCGCTGGCAATGACGATCGCGCTTCAGCGCGCGCTGTCGATGATCGAACCGCCGTCCGGCGTGAGACTGTATCCGGTCAGGAACTGTGCGTCCTTGCTCGCCAGGAACAGGACGACAGGCGCGATGTCGTCGTCCGGCGTGCCGAAGCGGCCAAGCGGGTTGGTCGGCGGCGGTACGTCGGCGTCCGCGCCCCACGTCTGCGCCAGCGGCAGGACGTTGTTGACCGTGATCCTGTCGGCGGCCCATTCGCGTGCGGCGGTTCTCGTCAGCGCGCGCACCGCTTCTTTCGCCATGTTGTACGGTCCGTATCCTGCCAGCCCCATGACCCCGGCCATGGACCCGAAATTGATCACGCGTCCTTCGCCGCTCGCTTTCAGGTGCGGGTAGGCCGCCTGCATCATCCTCAGATACGCGATTGGCCCGAGTTCGAAGTTTCGCTGCAGTTGCTCGACCGGCAGATCGACGATCGACGAGAACGGCGCCGATGGATCGAAGGCGTTGTTGACGAGTATGTCGATGCCGCCGCAGGTCGCGGCGACCTTGTCGACAGTTGCCTGGATCTGGTCGGCGTTGCCGAGATCGCAAGGCACGCCGAGTGCGTTGCCGCCGGCCGCCTCGATGTCGGCCACTACCGCGTCGACGTTGGCGGGGGTGAGCGAAACGACTGCTACCGTGGCGCCTTCGGCAGCGAATCGTTTCGCGGTGGCGCGTCCGATTCCTCGACCGGCGCCCGTTACGATGGCAATTTTCCCGTTGAGTCGGGCCATGGCGTTCTCCTTCAGTCAATGGTTGCGTGATGCGTTGTCGCGAGCGCGCCATACGGCGACGGGATGTCGCGCGCCGCGTTTTGCGTGGTGAATGACACGACGAGACAGACGAGGCCGACCGCGGCCGGCAGCGCGCCGCGCGGTTGGCGCACACCGACGTGCGCGAGTGCCGAAAGCAGCAGGTGATAGAGGACGCCGGCGTAGGCGAGATCGCTG
This sequence comes from Burkholderia pyrrocinia, assembly GCF_001028665.1. Lineage (NCBI taxonomy): Bacteria > Pseudomonadati > Pseudomonadota > Betaproteobacteria > Burkholderiales > Burkholderiaceae > Burkholderia > Burkholderia pyrrocinia. The sequence goes on along the minus strand of NZ_CP011505.1, from coordinate 674,894 downwards.
AGCGGCACGCCCACACGCGTCAGGATGGCCGCCACGGCGAGCAGCTTCGCGGCGGTCAGGATCGAAACGAGATACGCGGGATAGCCGAACCCGGCAAGGCTCTTGCGAACCCAATCCCGCTTGGCGATGTACAGCGTCGCGGACGCCAGATAGAGCAGCGACAGCAATGCCGTACTGATCCAGTATGCGTAGTTCTCAGCCATTTATTATGGGTTCCTTAAGTTTTTAGGTGTCGACCTGGCTCAAGAATGTCGTCTAAGATGAAAGCCTGCAAGTAGGATGATTTTCTGTCTGTTGGTATGGAAAAGATGACTGATGACGCCGATGAAGTGAACATGCACGACGAAATGCGACGCGCATTTTCGTTGCTGTCAGGCAAGTGGAAACTGGAGATCATGTGGCTGCTCAACCAGCGCGTTTATCGCTTTGGAGAACTACGCAAGACGATTCCGGGCATCACCCAGCACATGCTGACGGCGCAGTTGCGGGAACTCGAGGCGGACGGCCTGATTACCCGCACGGTTTTCGCGGAAGTGCCGCCGCGCGTCGAATACGCGATCACCGCGAAGGCGCGCGGTCTCGGACCGACGATGGAAGCGCTGACAGCGTGGTGGAACGAGTATGGGCGCAGCGTACCGGTCAAGCCGGCGACGCGCGGACGCAAGCCCAACGCGGTCAAGCCGAAGCCGGAATGACCGGACGCGTTGCCGGGGTATCCGCGCCGGCCATGGAAAACTGTATGAATATACAGTATAGTACCCGTCGAAATCGAGCCGCCCAGGTGCGACCCCGGGCGGCACGTGCGCCGCGCCTGCGGGCATCCGCCGCAGCGTTCCGGCACCGTGAACTCTGGCTAACTCATTCAGACGGGCAGGCAAATTGTCATCCAGCAATCTGATCCGCATTCGCGGAGCACGTCAGCACAACCTCAAGAATATCGATCTCGACCTGCGCACCGGCGAAATGACGGTCGTCACCGGCCCGTCGGGCTCCGGCAAGTCGAGTCTCGTGTTCGACACGCTGTACGCGGAAGGCCAGCGGCGCTATGTCGAGACGTTCAGCGCGTACGCGCGGCAGTTCCTCGACCGGATGGACCGCCCGCAGGTCGAGCGCGTCGACGGCGTGCCGCCCGCGATCGCGATCGACCAGACCAACCCCGTACGCAGCTCGCGCTCGACGGTCGGCACGATGACCGAGCTGAACGATCACCTGAAGCTGCTGTACGCGCGCGCGGCCGAGTTGTTCGACCGCAAGACCGCACGGCAGGTGCGACACGACACGCCGGAGACGATCTACGCGGAACTCGTCGCGCGCACGCAGGCGGACGATCCGCGCGTCGTCGTCACGTTCCCGGTCGAGCTGCCGGAAACCGCGTCCGACGACGAAATCACGCAGTGGCTGTCGGCGAGCGGCTATACGCGCGTGCAGGCGCGGCGCGAAGTCGCGTCGCCCACCGGGCCGCGCAAGGTGCTCGACGTGGTGGCCGACCGCTTCCGCGTGCAGCAGGCCGACAAGGTGCGCGTCGTCGAGGCGATCGAGGCGTCGCTGAAGCGCGGCGGCGGGCGGGCGAACGTGTACGTGCTCGCGCCGGAGCCGGAAACCGCCGGCGGCGCGGCCGCGGAGCCGCAGGTGTGGCGCTTCTCCACCGGGCTCCATGACCCCGACAGCGACCTGCGCTACGCGGAGCCGCAGGCGGCGATGTTCTCGTTCAACTCGGCCTACGGCGCGTGCGAAACCTGCCGCGGCTTCGGCCGTGTGATCGGCGTCGATCTCGGCCTCGTGATTCCCGACGCGCGCAAGACGCTGCGCGGCGGCGCGATCAAGCCGATGCAGACGCCCGCATGGAAAGAGTGCCAGGACGACCTGATGCGCTATGCGGCGAAAGCCGACATCCGGCGCGACGTGCCGTGGGCCGAGCTGACGGACGCCGAGCGCGACTGGGTCGTCAACGGTTCGCCGGACTGGAACGGCAAGTGGCAGAGCCAGTGGTACGGCGTGAAGCGCTTCTTCGGCTACCTCGAATCGAAAGCGTACAAGATGCATATCCGCGTGCTGCTGTCGAAATACCGCAGCTACACGCCGTGCGACGTGTGCGGCGGCGCGCGCCTGAAGACGGAATCGCTGCAATGGCGGCTCGGCTCGAAAGAGAATGCCGACGGCGTGCTCGCGCCGGCCGGCCGTTTCATGCCGCGCGGCGTCGACTGGAACCGCGCGCAGCTCGAAGCGCTGCCGGGCCTGACCGTGCACGACCTGATGCTGCTGCCGATCGAGCGCATCCGCCGTTTCTTCGACGACATCAACCTGCCGAGCGCGCTGCTCGACGATGCGCTGAAGCTGCTGCTCGCCGAAGTGCGCACGCGCCTGAAATACCTGTGCGACGTGGGGCTCGGCTACCTGACGCTCGACCGGCAGAGCCGCACGCTGTCGGGCGGCGAGGTGCAGCGGATCAACCTGACGACGGCGCTCGGCACGTCGCTCACCAAAACCCTGTTCGTGCTCGACGAACCGAGCATCGGGCTGCATCCGCGCGATCTCACGCGGATCGTCGAGGCGATGCAGCGGCTGCGCGACGCGGGCAATACGCTGGTCGTCGTCGAACACGATCCGTCGGTGATGCTCGCGGCCGACCGGCTGATCGACATGGGCCCCGGCCCGGGCGAGCGCGGCGGCACGATCGTCTACGACGGCACGCCGGGCGACATCCGTTCGGCGCACACGCTGACGGGCGAATATCTCGGTGGCCGCAAGCATGTCGCGCATGCGTCGAACTGGGCACGCCGGCCGGTCGACGCGGATACGCCGCGCATCGTGCTCGACGGTGCGAGCGAACACAACCTGCGCGACGTGACGGTCGAGATTCCGCTGCAGCGGCTCGTGTGCGTGACCGGCGTGTCCGGTTCCGGTAAATCCACGCTGTTGCAGGACGTGCTCTATCCGGCGATGGCGCGGCACCACGGCAAGGCGACCGAGTCGCCGGGCGCATACCGCAATCTCGCAGGCGCTGACCAGGTGGGCGACGTCGTGTTCGTCGACCAGTCGCCGATCGGCAAGACCACGCGCTCGAACCCGGCGAGTTATGTCGGTGCGTTCGACGAGATCCGCAAGCTGTTCGCGAAGGCGCCGCTCGCGCTGCAACGCGGCTACGGCGCCGGCGCGTTCAGCTTCAACTCGGGCGACGGCCGTTGCCCGACCTGCGGCGGCTCGGGCTTCGAGCACATCGAGATGCAGTTCCTGAGCGACGTCTACCTGCGTTGCCCGGACTGCGACGGCAGCCGCTACCGCGCCGAGATTCTCGAAGTGCGCATCGAGCGCGACGGTCGCGCGCTGAACATCGCTGACGTGCTCGACCTGACCGTCAGCGAAGCGGCCGCGTTCTTTGCGACCGACGCCGAGGTGCTGCGCGTGCTGCAGCCGATCGTCGACGTCGGGCTCGAATACGTGAAGCTCGGCCAGCCGGTGCCGACGCTGTCGGGCGGCGAAGCGCAGCGCCTGAAGCTGGCCGGCTTCCTCGCCGAATCCGCGGCGGCGGTCAACGGCCGCCGGGTCGTCACGGAAGAAGCACGCGTCGCGCGCGCGAAGTTGTTCATGTTCGACGAGCCGACCACCGGGCTGCACTTCGACGACATCGCGAAGCTGATGCTGGCGTTCGGCAAGCTGCTCGCGGCCGGCCATTCGCTGATCGTGATCGAGCACAACCTCGACGTGATCCGCGCGGCCGACTGGCTGATCGATCTCGGCCCGGAAGGCGGCGACGGCGGCGGCCTCGTGCTGTGCGCGGGCACGCCCGACGAGGTAAAGGCCTGCGCCGAATCGCATACCGGCGTGGCGCTGCTGCAATACGACCGCGCGATGGACGCCGAAGCGCCGTTCGCCGACGAAGGCGTGCCGTTGCAGACCGTGCTGAACGCCGCGCGCGAGCGCCGTGCGATCGAAGGCGAGGACGTCGTGCGGATCGTCAACGCGCGCGAGCACAACCTGAAGTCGCTCGACGTCGATATCCCGCACGGCAAGTTCAATGTGATCACCGGCGTGTCGGGCTCCGGCAAATCGACGCTCGCGTTCGACATCCTGTTCCACGAAGGCCAGCGCCGCTACCTCGAATCGCTGAATGCGTATGCGCGCTCGATCGTGCAGCCGGCCGGGCGACCGGAAGTCGACGCGGTGTACGGCATTCCGCCGACCGTCGCGATCGAGCAGCGGCTGTCGCGCGGCGGCCGCAAGAGTACGGTCGCGACGACGTCCGAAGTCTGGCACTTCCTGCGGCTGCTGTACGTAAAGCTCGGCCTGCAGCATTGCATCCACGACGGCACGCCGGTCACGTCGCAATCCGTCGAATCGATCGCCGCGCAGTTGCTGCGCGACCATCGCGGCGAACACGTCGGGCTGCTCGCGCCGCTCGTCGTCAACCGCAAGGGCGTGTATACGGATCTCGCGAAGTGGGCGAAGGCGCGCGGCAGCACGCATCTGCGTGTCGACGGCGAGTTCGTGACGGTCGACCCGTGGCCGAAGCTCGACCGCTTCCGCGAGCACACGATCGAGCTGCCGGTTGCCGACATTGTCGTATCGCCGGACAACGAGGCCGAGTTGCGGCGCGTGCTCGACGAGACGCTCGAACTCGGCAAGGGCGTGATGCACCTGCTCGCGCCGCTCGACGGGCTGCACGATGCGATGCAGAACGATCATTCGACCGCGCGCGTCGGTGCGGTCAAGGTGCTGTCGGTCAAGCGTGCGTGCCCGGTGTGCGGCACGAGCTATCCGGAGCTGGACCCGCGGATGTTCTCGTACAACAGCAAGCACGGCTGGTGCACGACCTGCGTCGGCACCGGCGTCACGCTCACGCGCGAACAGCGCGCCGCGTACGACGACACGGTGCTCGCCGAGGACGGCCGCGGCCGCGAACAGACGCTGCCGTCGGACGAGCAGGAACCGGAAGGCGTCGGCAACGAGCCGTGCCCGGATTGCAGCGGTACGCGGCTGAACCCGTCCGCGCGCGCGGTCACGTTCGACGCGCATCCGATCGTCGAGGTCGCGCAGTGGACGGTGTCGGACACGCGGCGCTGGATCGACGGGCTGGAACTCACCGGGCGCGACGCGCAGATCGCGCGCGACATCGTCAGCGAGATCGGCAGCCGCCTCGCGTTTCTCGAGGAAGTCGGGCTCGGCTACCTGAGCCTCGATCGCGCGGCGCCGAGCCTGTCGGGCGGCGAAGCGCAGCGCATCCGGCTCGCCGCGCAGCTCGGCAGCAACCTGCAGGGCGTCTGCTACGTGCTCGACGAGCCCACGATCGGCCTGCATCCGCGCGACAACCAGATCCTGCTGGACGCGCTGCGCAAGCTCGGCGACAAGGGCAATACGTTGGTCGTCGTCGAGCATGACGAGGACACGATCCGCCGCGCCGATCACATCATCGACGTCGGCCCGGGCGCCGGCAAGCGCGGCGGCACGCTGGTCGCGCAGGGCGCGGTCGCGGATCTCGCCGCGCAGTCCGATTCGGTGACGGGGCGCCTGCTCGCGCAGCCGATGACGCATCCGCTGCAGCCGCGCCGCAGCGTGAGCGTGCCGGGCAAGAAGGGCGGTGCCGCGGTGCCGGAGGCGTGGCTGACCGTGCATGGCGCACGGTTGCACAACCTGCGCGACGTCACGGTCGGCATTCCGCTCGCGCGGCTCGTCGCGGTGACGGGCGTCAGCGGGTCGGGCAAGTCGACGCTCGCGCGCGACGTGCTGATGACGAACCTGCTCGACGCGGTCGGCCGCTCGGTGCTGTCGTCGCCGGCCACGCGGCGCGCGCGCAAGGCCGCGCAGCAGGACGCGCCGGCGGCCAACCGGCGCTCGAGCGTGCTCGCGCGCAGCGCGCCGCGGCCGTCGCTGAACGTCACGCATGCGTGGCAGGGCTGCGAGTCGTTGAGCGGCTGGGAGCAGATCGATCGCGTGCTCGAAGTCGATCAAACGCCGATCGGCAAGACGCCGCGTTCGTGCCCGGCCACCTATATCGGCGTGTGGGACACGATCCGCAAGCTGTTCGCGGATACGCTCGAAGCGCGCGCCCGCGGTTATACGGCGTCGCGTTTCTCGTTCAATACCGGCGACGGGCGCTGCCCCGCGTGCGAAGGGCAAGGCGTGCGCACGATCGGCATGAGCTTCCTGCCCGACGTGAAGGTGCCGTGCGACGTGTGCCACGGGCAGCGCTTCAACCCGGAGACGCTCGCCGTCACGTGGCGCGGCCGGAACATCGGCGATGTGCTGACGATGGAGATCGACGAGGCGGTGGAGTTTTTCGCGCCGATCTCGAACATCGCGCATCCGCTGCAGCTGATGAAGGATGTCGGGCTCGGCTACCTGACGCTCGGCCAGCCGTCGCCGACGCTGTCCGGCGGCGAGGCGCAGCGCATCAAGCTCGTCACCGAGCTGACGAAGGTGCGCGACGACATCACGCGGCGCGGCCAGAAGGCGCCGCACACGCTGTACGTGCTCGACGAGCCGACGGTCGGCCTGCACATGGCGGATGTCGCGAAGCTGATTCGGGTGCTGCACCGGCTGGTCGATGCGGGGCACAGCGTCGTCGTGATCGAGCATGACCTCGACGTGATCGCGGAAGCCGACTGGATCATCGATCTCGGGCCGGAGGGCGGCGTGGGCGGCGGCACGATCGTCGCGGCGGCGCCGCCCGAAGCGCTTGTGAAGGTGAGCGCGAGCCATACGGGGCAGGCGCTGAAGCCGGTGCTCGCGCGTACGGGGGCGGATGAGGGGGAAGCCGAGCGCCAGGGAGAAGCGCGGGTCGGTTGAATGCGGCGCTTCGAATGAGCGGCCCCGGTGTCGAGTGAGACACCGGGGCCGTTTTTATGTCGGGTCGTTTTTGATCAGGCTGGCGGTGCGACGGACGCGCCGGTGATGCCGTGGCGTTGCAGCGAATCTTCGACGAAGCCTGATGCCTTCATTTCCTCGACGAATTCGTTCAGCACCGCTGCGGCCGCCTCGCCGCGGCTTTTCGGCACGCCCATCGCCTGCCGGATCACCATGAACCGCTCGTCGAGCAGGCGCAGGCCTGCCGTCTTAGCGGCGTCGGCTTCGAGCTGCTGTTTTACGCCGGCCGCTACTTCCAGTTGCTGTTCCACGAACGTCTGCACGACGGCCTGCGACGTCGGCGCGCGCACGATCTGCGCGGCTTTCAGTTCACGGGTGAGGAACAGGTCGTATGCGCTGCCCTTGCCGACGGTCACGCGGTTGTGCGGCTGGTCGACGTCGGCGTTCGTGCGGATCGGTGAAGCGTCGCGCACGAGATAGAAACCCTCGATCAACACGTACGGCGCGGTGAATGCGACCGTTTCTCCGCGCAGCGGATCGACCGCGAAGAAGCCGAAATCGGCGCGCTCTTCGGTCAGCGCCTGCACCGATTTTCCGGCGGCGTCGAATACGACGAGTTCCAGCTCGGCCGACAGACGCTCCGCGAACGCGCGCGCCAGGTCAATCGATACGCCGAACGGTTCGCCGGTTGCCGGGTCGCGGTTCGCGAGGATCGGGTTGCCGAGATTGATCGACGCGCGCAGCTTGCCGGTTGGGGCGAAGGCGGAGAGGATGGCGGGGGCGAGGGGCATGAGGGGGCTCGTTGGGGCGGATTGACGGTCGGGGCTGACGGGTGCACCGACGTTGAGCTTATCACCAGGCCGTTGGGGGCAGCGTGTTGCGGTGTGTGCCTGCGCGATAGTTGGTCGCCATGCTATTCGGGTGCACATGATCGCTTGGCACTTCGTTTACGCTCTCGTCAGGGCTGGTGCACAGGTACTGCTGCATCATTGGGGTGACGTTAGCAGGTACGTCGGTGGGTTGCGTGCTCATGTGACCGGGGGAAGTTGCTTTGGTCGCCCGAGTTTACCAGTGGGCCGGACGGGACCGCTCGAAGTTCGCCATCCGGCCAGTTGTCGCCGACGATGGCGAGAGACGGCTACCGGCCAGTTTCGGACACTCGACCTCGGCACATAGATCTCCGACAATCGTGGCGACTCATTCACTCAAGCTCCACATCGATGAAAGTATCCCGGGATTTCGGAATTGTTGTCCGGCGGGCCGCGCTTTCGGCCAAGAACGTCGACTTGTCAACGGTCATGACCGAATTCAATCTGGGTAGATACTTTGACGAATCTGACAATCTGGTATCGCTTGGTCCTTTTTTTGGAGGTGATGCAGCCGACGAATGCATGAGATCTCTGGAAAAGCTTGGCCTCACGTATATCGAAGACTTTTTTATCTTCGAGGGGTTTGTGCCAGACTGGTGCTCGTTCGAGGTATTCTGAACGCGGCCACAGCGAGATGCGTCGGGCTTCGGTCAAGGGCGGACGTTGAAAGGTAAATCTGGCGCCGAAGTCCGGATCGTTTCTGATTGCGTGTAGGCCAGTAGATCGTCGAAAATCTTCGCGCGTATTGAATCGAAGTCTTCAAACTGACGCACGGGAAGCTGCCATGAGAGATCCGAGAAACTCGTTCATTCTGACGGCGATCGATCCTGATCTTCTGTACCCGTGCCTTCAGATCCGATTCGAAATCGACGATGTTGCGGCGCTGCGGCAGCTGGTCGACCCGGACGCCCTGGAGGATGCCGCGCTTGACGATTGGTATCTTCTGTCGCCGATACAGGTCGCCGACGTTTGCGAATTCTTCGCGATCGACTTTGAACACCGTTCACGCGAAACCATCCTCACGAAGTATGTAGAAGCCCGTGTTCCCGTACCGTACCTTGTCCATACCGGTTACGAACTGGCTTTGATGGTGCAAGGGCGTAAACCATTCGGGTTCATCGATTTCGACAGCGAATGCCGGCCGTCGGTCGAACTGAAGGCTCGCTTTGACGAGTATGTGGCTCAAGGTGTCTTGCACTCGCAGGAAATCATCGTCGACGCACCGGTGCGTCAAGGCCGTCCAGCACGTCGAATCAGGCAAGTCCTATATACGCTCAAAGGCGAGGAGTGGCGCATCCCGGCTCTGGAGTTTTTCCGCCAGAATCTCAACCGACAAGGCGACGGCTGCGAAAACATGGAGCGACTGGAGGGTGCGTTGCTTGGTTACGAGCCATGGCAAAACGACTGGTGGATCGACTATCTCGCGCGCAGCGGTAGCAGTCTTTACGGCGCGTCTAGTATCGTTAAGGTGAATCGGGCGCAATTCGACTGGCTCGTTCACGCGGGTTTCCGAGCGCTACCGCCATTCGATGGACCGACGTTCACCCTCTATTCGTCACCCTGGTTCGGGGAAGATGAAATGAAAGCGGCTATGCGGGACGATCCAACGATCGAAGCGTTCGTTCAGTTCAACGGTGGGCGGGCTCACATTTTGCACGCAGCCGATTTTCGGACCGCTGGCCCTTATGAGATTCCGGCAACACTGATTCCGACGATAAACCATCACCTCATGCGCGCGGTAAGGGTCTTGATCCGTCGAAGTGATTGCCTCGAACCTTCTTCGTAAGGACGAGGCCGGCCATGAACGGTCGTTCGACACCGTGACTCAATTCGTCCACAATTGCCCTCGCGAGCATCTCAAAGGCGCATACCAACAAAATGGTTCGCCGTCGCCTGATAACCGTCTATCGACGACACACTAGATCAAACAGATCAGCCGGGGGATATATGACTATTCAGAGTGCAATTGTCCGGGCGGCGGCATTGGCTGCCGTGCTTTACGCCATGAATCGCCTTAAAGAACGGCGCAATGCCGGCGATATCATGGCCAAATCGACGAATGTCACGACCGGGCGCGTTGCAGGGATCGTGACAGGGCTGATCATATTCGCCTTGATTGCATACTCTGAACGGCACCTGATAGCGGCGAGTTTCGGTTAGCAGCGAAGCGCTGCGGGCTTTGACGGAGTGGAAGCAGGATGCTCCTCGACGCTTTGCATTTCCTTTAGAACTGGGCGAAGGTCTGGTCATGGCAGCATGTGCTGACCGCGTCGCGGGGTGGCGGCCGGCCGCGTTCGGCCACAACCAGCCATTCGACATCACGACCCGAATCGTTGACCATCCTCCGAGGATGGTTCTAGCAGTATTTTCGGATTGATTGAATATCGCCCTATGACCGTGAGAGAAGGCGGCATCTGTGCCCGCGCCATCGCTTATCTGAAGCCCTTGGTGCAAGACTCAACGCCAGCAATATCGTTGTCAGGCGAGGACTCGCCTGTTCTCCGTCCTCTAAGTGACGACCTATTGGTTTCGTATGTCGTAGACGCATCTGATCATTTGGCTTTCGTTCAGCACCGGCATCTGGAACAGGAGTGTGTTTCGGCTGATCAGCTTCATTCAATCGCCGTTTCAAATTTGCAGACTCTTGCGGAAGAAAAGCTGGTTGTTCGCGAGTACGGTTCCATGTATGTTGCACTCATGGGAGGTAACTTCGAGGCGAGTCTTCTCACGCTTGATGCCATGTGGAATCACTGGTATGCCCATGTCGCCCCACAGGGCTTTGTCGCGGTTGCTCCAGCGCGTGACCTCCTTGCATTCTGCGACTCATCTTCCGCACAAGGGTTAGTGGAACTTCGGCAAGTCGTAGAGCGGTCCGGGGATTGCGACCATCGACTGCTCCCTCACTTGTACCGACGCATAGCCGGCGCATGGAAGCAACTGCCTGTCACGCCGTGATCAGGGACGGCGATTCAGGCGCTCTGGAATTTAGGCAAGATAGACGCCGAGCCCAATAGGACAGATTCGCGCCTAACGACGATGCGAATGTCCGCTTTCGCTTTCCGCGACTGTCTCTTCAGGGTTGCGGATTCAACCCGTCGATGCAACACACTTGAGGCTGCATAGCAGCGAGGAGTGTTGCATCGACGGGTTGAATCCGCAGTCGTTAGCGGACGATCCTCAAAAAGGCGGGCGTAGGTCTTGGCGTAGGTTTGTTCACAGAGCCTTATCAGATAAGGTGCAGGTACTGCTGCATCATTGGGGTGACGGGGGCAGGTGCTGCGGCGGGTTGCGTGCTCATGTGACCGGGAACAGTTGCTTTGGCTGCCCGAGTTTACCAGTGGCTTCGGCGTTCACGCGCGAAGTTCGCCGTTTGGCCAGGTGCGGGAGATGGTGAGCGGCAGCCAAGCGTTTCCAAACTCTCGCGACGCTAGACAACGAACAAGCAATCACAAAATATCAGAGACGGACCATTAGTACATACCTTCGCCCGGCTTGCACCAGGGCAAAGGTATTGACCGCATCGTAAACGTCACTCCGCGCGTATCGACGTTCGCATTCTGCGCGTGACTAAAATCTACGAAACGGTATTGATTTGGAGGTGGCAGATCGTCGCTGGCTCCCAGTCCAAACTGACGGCAGTGAGGCGTCTCGACACGAATGAACCCGTACTCGCCGTCCGGGCCATTCATATGCCTAGATAGGTCCTTTGATAACCCGATGAGAGTCGCAGCGTTCTGTCCCTGCGCTGTCGAAACGACCGACAAGCCTGTTAATGCAACCAGAATGAGTAGTGACTTCACAAGTTGCCCAGTTGGTTTTTCGCGACGACGCATGATTGTGACACGTTCGATGCCATGCCCTTTTCGGCTAACGACAGATTCTGAAAAGGGTGAGCGTAGGTCTTGGCGTAGCTTTTCGGGCTGATCCTTGTCAGGCAAGGCGCAGGTACTGCTGCATCATTGGGGTGACGTTAGCAGGTACGTCGGTGGGTTGCGTGCTCATGTGACCGGGGGAAGTTGCTTTGGTCGCCCGAGTTTACCCACGGTCCGGACATTCAAGCGCGAGGTACGCCGTGCGGCCAGTTGCCGGTGATCAGGAACGGCGGCCGCTGGTCACATGTGGCCGTTCGCCAATGCTCTCAGGTGGACATTCGAGCGTTGGCTACGCTCGGATACCGGCTATCGAAACGCAGGTTCGATCCGGCAAGTCGTCAACCACTGCGATCCTCCGCGCAAGCGTTAGTCCGGCATCCCGTTATGGTCCCCGAGCGGTCTGTCGGGCCAGTCTACCCAGCGGTCCGCGCGGGTAAGTTCATACGCCTGGTTGAGCGGGTAGCGAATCCGGTTGTCGTCGCGCGGACGTTCGCCGATCACCATCAGCCTGACTTCGTCCTGCGTATTGTTGATGAAGGTGTGGCAGATTCCGGTGCCCGCAGGAAACGCGACGGAGTCTCCTTCGGCAATGGGGTGAAGCACGCCGTCGATCCAGACATCGGGCTTGCCCTCGAGCACGTACACGAACTCCTGCTCGGTACTTTCGGCATGCGGATATGACGTCCGCCGGCCCGGCAGAAGCCTCACGTGATGAATACCGATACGTGTAATGCCGAGCGCGGCGGAGAGCGGCGCGTCCAGCGCCATGGGCTCGGTATCGCCGCGATAACAATGCGCATCCGGTTCTTCGAGCTCAGTCCAATGCTTGATGAAATCGGGGCGGTTCATCGGTGGTTCTCCTTGGCGTGGCTTTTGCAGTTATGCCTTGTCAGGCGGGCTTCAGGTACTGCTGCATCATCGGAGTGTCGCCTGTCGTGCCGGTCGCTGCTGAGCTCGCCGGCCTCCGCTCGGCTGATCGGAAAGGGCTGACCCATTGGTTTGATCGATCGCCATGTCCTCCACGGGACAATCGGCAACTTGGAACTATACTGGGCAACCTGGAGGATTCAATGACCGATCACGAGAGCTTGCATCCGCTACGTCCGTTCCTGAAAAATTGGGTTTGGGAGCACGGCCGAATCGGGACGCGCTATCTGGACTGCGTCGATGGCGAAATCAAGTTCGATGAAGGCAAGAAATCGCATTTCGCAGCCGAGGAATATGTCTACGTGCCCCTTGGCAACGGCGCTGAAGACGATGCATCCGCGGACCGTCCTGCGATCCACGACGCAGGACTTGCCCGGTTTTTGCGGGCTGCTCAGTTGGGTAAGCCAGAGGAAGCCGGTTCCGTAGCGGATGTACAGCGCGCCGTGCAGGATTGCGTGGAGATTGGCCTGTTCAGCGCATATCAATCGGAGGCTCGAAAGGCCTTTGCCCGCTACGCGCAGGAACCGATGTTCGATGACGAGATCCGCGCCGCGGTTGTCGCCGACATCCGGCGTATTTACGTCGGCATGCGGGAGCAACTGGCGCTTTACGATTTCAGTGTGCTTTACGGCTTGCCCATGCCGTTGCTGATCGGAGACACGCCCTTCATTGACTGGCGCGTGCGTGCCAGTCCGGCACTCCCGTTTGTATCGCTTCCGCTGGGACCATACTGCCTGCTGGTAGGCGCGCCGTCGGGCAGGAAAAGCCGAATCGGCCCAGTGGTCTGGAAGGCCGCTGCCACGATGGGTCCGTTGAAGGACCACAACCGCCAGATCGAGGAGCAGGCGCGTCTGTGGCTGGTGGCGACCACGGATGACCAACTCGTCGCTGCACAAAGCCGCATTGCTGCGGCCATGGGCGCCAGGCAAGGGGATGTGAAGCCCTGACCGAAGTCGACGGTAAGCAGGCCGTCGGCGGTGGCTGAGTTGTCAGTGGCCTTTGGGGCACTGACAGTTGCCTTGCGACAGAGTTGGCGCGGGCAGTTGCGTCAATCACACAAAGCCCGCGGCCGGCCCGGAACGGCCCCTTGCCGTGCCGGTTCGAACGTCGGTTTCTGTTGCGTCATGTCCTGAAAACGAACCTGCAAAGCATCGCAGCAGCACCGCGGTGCTCAATCAACGGTTGTCCGCGCGCCATTGACGAGGTGTGACGCCGGTCAGGCGCGTGAATGTCCTCGTGAAGTGGCTTGGGTCCGCAAAGCCACACAAATCCGAGATCATGTTCAGCGGCATGGGGGACGTGCGCAGGTACTTTTTTGCCAGCTCTACGCGTTGATTGATCAGCCAGCGATGCGGGGGCAGTCCCGTGGTCTGATGAAAGGATTTGACGAAATGGCTGCGGGACATACCGCAGGCTTTCGCCACATCGACAAGCGAAATTTTTCCGTTGAGGTGTTCGAACAGAAGCCCTTTTGCCTGCCGCTCCTGCCACGGCGTGAGTTTGCCGGTCTGCTTTTCCTGCTGTGCGCCGATGCCGCCGTACTGATGTGCGATATGCGCCTGGAAAGCGAGCGCGACATGGTCGATGAAGAGTTGCGACGCATATTCGGGCTGCGCCAACGCGGGCAGCAATGATTGTCCGAGGTGATGAATGATCGGGTCGGTTTCACTCAAGTGCGGCGGCAAATAAAGCTGCGGTCGTCGCCGGCCGCCGATTTCATCGGCCGTCTCCTCCAGCGTTCGGCGAGGCAGATGGAAGTGGATGCAATCAAACGCCCCCTTCAGATCCGCCACCCACCTGCGGTCGAGGTCGTGAATCGTCACGGTCCCGGCCTGGTAGGGGACGAAGCGAGCGGCGCGTCCGTCAAGCCACAATTCCTGTTCGCCGAAAGCGCGCAATTGCAACACGATGAGATCGGCGTCTTCGAGGTCATAGGGCGCGGTCCGGCCCATATTTCTCCGCGCCGACTTCAGCCGACTGATGCCGATCTGCGCGAATGGCAATGTTTGGGTGACGACACTCTGCCTCACGTCGGCCGGAATGAACTCGGAAGAAGCGTTGTCCGATTGTGCAGTAGTCATAAACTCGGCGAGAACGTCAAGGATCAAGCCGTGCAGCCTACCAAACCTAAATTACGGCTGCCGCGACGGCGCAAGCGCTGTGCCGGTACCGAGGCAAGGCCAAGATCGGCTGGATTTCGGCGCTTGCTCGACTGGATCGGCCGCTGCTGGCCATAACGGAAATCGGGGAAGGATTCTTGAACAGACGCTTTCGTTTCGCCACGCGACATATCAGGTCGACATCGCATCCCGCCCAACGCGCTCAATCCGTCAGCGCTTTACCGGAGGCGTCCTTGATTTTCGCTTTCCATTGCTTGCGGATTTCGGACACGACCGGATCCGGAAGCGAGATGTAATCGAGATCCGTGGCGGCCTGGTTGCCATTGCGGAATGCCCAGTCGAAGAACTTCAGCGTTTCCGCGCCCTGTTCCGGCTTCTCCTGCTTCGCGTACAGCAGCACGAACGTCGCGCCGACGACGGGCCATGCGTCCTTGCCCGGCTCGTCCGTCAGGATCTGGTAGAACGACTTCGACCAGTTCGCGCCGGCGGCAGCGGCCTTGAACGTTTCCGTCTTCGGCTCGACCACCGTGCCCGTCGAGTTCTTCAGCGCGGTGTAGGTCATGTTGTTCTTCTTCGCGTACGCCCACTCGACGTAGCCGATCGCGCCCGGCAGGCGCTGCACGAAGGCTGCGACGCCGTCGTTGCCCTTGCCGCCGGTGCCCGTCGGCCAGTTGACCGTCGTGCCTTCGCCGACCTTCGACTTCCACTCGCCGTTGACCTTCGACAGGTAGTTCGTCCAGATGAAGCTCGTGCCCGAGCCATCGGCGCGGCGAACGACGGCGATGTCCGCATCCGGCAGCTTGACCTTCGGGTTCAGTGCGGCGATCGCCGGGTCGTTCCACTTCTTGATCTTGCCGAGGTAGATGTCGCCGAGCACCGGGCCCGACAGCGTCAGCTCGCCTGACTTCACGCCCGGCACATTGACGACCGGCACCACGCCGCCGATCACCGTCGGGAACTGGAACAGGCCTGCCTTCGCGAGCTCGTCATCCTTCAGCGGCGCGTCCGAACCGGCAAAATCGATCGTCTTCGCGTTGATCTGCTTCAAACCACCCGACGAACCGATGCCTTGATAGTTGACCTTGCCGCCGCCCGCCTTCTTGTACGCTTCGGCCCATTTTGTGTAAATCGGCGTGGCAAACGTACTCCCTGCACCGGTGATATCGGCAGCTCGAGCGGAGAGGGCAACAAGCGCGAGGGCGCAGGGAACCAGGATCCGGATGTTCATGTGTTACCTCCTGTCTACGGTCGGCATGCGGGCCCACACGCTGGTTTCGATCTAGAAGTCTGATTTGTCGAGCTGGATGTGGCGGCCGTCGTTCGGCAATGCATGTCGGTTGACCGCGACCGTGATCTTCTCGCGATTGCTTTCAAATGCAGTGAGCAACTGCTCGGGTGTCGCCGTGTCTGCGCCGAGCTTGTCTCGAATGATGTCGGACGGGAGCTTGATCGCAACGTACCCCCAACCGGTGCCATAGGCAGAGAACGACAGGCTCAGATCGTCGCAGACGATCGGGCATGTCAGACGAGTGGCGAGGTCCGTCATGGCGTGCGGTGAGTGGTCTCGCATCGGAGGGTGATAGGAGTATTGCATCTGGATGTGAAAACTCAAGGTGCGTGCAACTGCCGGAAACGCTCAGTTCCCGTCACTTGCCGCGATGGAGGCCAACGCTCGATCGCCGTCGCGCTGGGCAGTGTCTTCAGCGGAAAAGACGTGCTCGCTGAATGCGATCAGTTTGAAGCCGCTTCCCGTGGAGCGAGGAACCGTGATGCCCCAATGCCAACCCCCATCTTGTTCGAATACGTGGAGGGCGGGGGGCGCCTGGCTCGGTGCGGGTGAAGAAGTCGTCATGGCGTGCTCTCCCGTCATGGGGCGACTGCGGGGCAACTACATCGAAGGTGCGAACTCAGTCTACGGGCATTTTTGCTGCGCCGCAATATACGAGTTGCTGTAAAAGTTCCGATGCGCCAAGCGTCACAATTTTGAAATACCGATATGCGCCGTGAGAGCTTGCTGGCATATTGATGTGACGATTGTGATTCTTCGGAGGCGTCATGGACAGCGGTTCGCTTGTTTGGGCAGGAGTGCCGCACAACAGCGATGGTGTGGTCTTCCAGGTTCGCGTGGGGCGCGGCCTTCAGCGCTTTCATATTGCGCGGATGGTTCTTGAGAGGGCGCTCGATCTCGAGCGACTGGCGTCCGATGCGCGACAGCTCGAGTGCTTTTATGAACACCTGGGGCCGATCCTGGGTGCCGCCAGGAAGACGCGCTCGAGTGCCAAGGCGGATACGGTCCCTCTGAACATTTCCGATTTCGTCCGAGTGGGCAAGACGCGGGCAGGGCAGGATTCCTTGGCGGCGACACGATAAGCGCCGTAGAGAGGTTGACGAGTTTTAAGGCCTGACGACCGAGCGCAGCGAACCCGACGCATGCGCGTTACCACTTTCGGCGAAGGGGCGGCCGGCTTGATTGGCCGGACGCCCCCCGATCGCGTATCAAAGGCCGAGTTTCCGTTCGCTCATCCACTTCACGATCGCCGGATCGCGATGGGAGAAGAAGCTGCTCGTGCCGGTCTCCAGCGTAGCGATGGCCTGCATGTCTTCCTCGGACAGTTCGAAGTCGAATACGGCCAGGTTTTCCAGCATCCGCTCCTTTCGCACGGACTTCGCCAGAGCGACGATTCCACGCTGAACCACCCATCGCAGCACGACTTGTCCCACGGACTTGCCGTGGCCCGGCACCGCTACGTTTTTCAGTGGCGACCGACGTCGATCTTTCCGACCATTGACGTGCGCGGTGCAATCGGAGCGGTAACCGCTAGAATTGCGGTTTTAGCCCGGAATGCCCCCATGTCTTTTGCCTCGCTTGGCCTGATCGATCCCCTGCTGCGTAATGTGCAGGACCGCAATTACCAGACACCCACGCCGGTGCAGGCCAAGGCGATTCCTGCAGTGCTCAGCGGCAAGGACGTCATGGCCGCGGCACAGACCGGCACCGGCAAGACGGCGGGTTTCGCGCTTCCCCTGTTGCAGCGGCTGGTGCAACACGGGCCGGCGGTGTCCAGCAACCGCGTGCGCGTTCTGGTGCTGGTGCCCACGCGTGAGCTGGCTGAACAGGTGCTGCAAAGCTTTGTCGATTACGGCAAAGGCCTCGACTTGCGATTTCTGGCCGCCTACGGCGGTGTGAGCATCAACCCGCAGATGATGAAGTTGCGCAAGGGCGTGGATGTGCTCGTTGCCACGCCGGGCCGTTTGCTGGATCTCAATCGCCAGAACGCAGTGCAGTTCGATCAGGTACAAACGCTGGTGCTGGATGAAGCCGACCGCATGCTGGATCTCGGCTTTGCGCGCGAACTCAATGCTGTCTTTGCTGCGTTGCCCACCCAGCGCCAGACTCTGCTGTTCTCCGCCACGTTTACCGACGATATCCGCACGATGGCGGCGGGCATTCTGCGCGGCCCGGTCAATATCAGCGTCAGCCCGCCCAATGTCACGGCCAGCAAGATCAAGCAGTGGGTGGTGACGGTGGATAAAAGGAACAAGCCCGACCTCTTCATGCACCTCGTGGCCGAGAACAACTGGGAGCACGCGCTGGTGTTCGTCAAAACCCGCAAAGGCGTGGATTACCTGGCGGCCATGCTGGATGAAGCGGGCTATGCGATCGACACCATCCACGGCGACAAACCGCAACCCGCGCGCCTGCGTGCGCTGGAGCGCTTCAAGACGGGCGAAGTCAATATGCTGGTCGCCACCGATGTGGCTGCGCGCGGGCTGGATATCGACGATCTGCCGCTGGTGATCAACGTCGATCTGCCGATCGTGGCGCAAGACTATGTGCACCGTATCGGCCGTACCGGCCGCGCGGGCGCCAGCGGCGTGGCGGTGTCCCTCGTGTGTGCCGACGAAGCGCCGCAACTGGCCGCGATCGAAGCGCTGATCCGGCAAACGCTGCCCCGTGAAGAAGAGCCGGGTTTTGAAGCCGAACACCGCGTGCCGGAAACCAGCGCAACGGGCCAGATCGTCAAGAAGCCCAAAAAGCCGAAGAAGCCCAAAGTGCCGCAAGCTGCGTCGGGCGCCACGCAGGTGCCCGGCAAAAAGCCGCGCCCGCAAGGCGGCGAAAACAAACGCAAGCCTGCGGCGCAGCGCGCAGTAGCCGCAGGTAAAGGCGCAGGTTTGTCCAGCGGTAACCCATTCGGCGTGCAGAAGCCACGCAGCAAACCCGCCGGCAAGTCGGCCGCGGGTTCACGCAAGCCGGCTGGCAAGCCCGCTGGTGGCCGCGGCAAACGTCAGCCCTGATCCGTGGGAATGAGTCACGCCGGCGCTGTTCCAGCGCTGGCGGTTTGCGGCCCGCTGGCCGTCATTTGAGCGTATATGTCAACGTCCCATATCCGAGCTGATCGAAGCCGCCGCTGTTGGGACCGTAGTCGCCACCGCCGCCTTCCGGCGCGACCTTGCGGGCATAAGCCTCGACGTCCGGCGCGGAGAGCCCCTTGAGCACGACGTAATGGTTGTAGACGAGTGCCCAGATCGGACGCCCGTCACCGCGTGAACCCGGCGAGATGACGGGCTGCGTGACGTCGCTGTTCGTGTATTGCGTGTAAGGCACGTCCTTCCCGAGGTTGTATCGGGCGGCGTATTCCGCTCCGCGCAGGAACCGGTTGTCGTCATATCCGTACAGATCGTCCCCCTGGCTCCAGGCCATCTGGCAGAACGGCCCGAGCAGCGCGATATCGAGCATGGTATGCCCCTGGTCTCGCCCGCTTTCCTGCACCTGACCCAGCCCATCCGGATACAGCTTCCACACCACGTGTTCGATTGAACCGTTGCCGGCGCCATGCCTGAAATAGTCGACCGCTTCGGCATAGATGTCGTGACGGTCGGTCAGGACCCCGATCGCCAGCATGGATGCCATGTTTGCGAGATCCCAGTTAGCCCAGTAGTGGTCGATCCTTGCGCCGTTGTGGCGCGTCAGGAAGTCGTGGTTCATCGGATAGAACACGCCCAGCATCATCGACTGGAAGCGCCGGAAATCGTCGGCGCGCCACTGCGGGGACGTGCGCAGGATTTCGCCGGCGTTCGCCAGCTGGTAGCCGTAAATACCGGAAGCCAGGAACTTGTCGGAACTGCCATCGATCGTCGTCAGCGTGCGCGACCACGCATTCAGGACGTCTATGGCGTGTTGCGCGTAGGCGTCGTCGCCGGTGATCTTCCATCGAAGCGCAAGCGCGTAGGCCGCAGCGGCATCGTTGAAGAGCGTGGCGTAATTCTCTGCGTGGTCGGGGTTGCGTCCGCGATAGATGGCCGGCTGCGGATTCGGCTTCCAGTCGAGCGATGCATGCCGGTTGGCAACCAGGCGTTGCCAGCCGTCGAACCACGGCTGCCGCCGCGCGGCGACGTTCACGCGCATGCGCGTGAAATCGCTCTCCGTATGCAGCAGGCCGGGGTGGACAAAAGGTGCGCCGGCCACGCGGGCGCCGGGCGCAGGCTTCGGATGTGCGTCGGTGTGTGACTGATACGTACCGGTCGCGTCGGTATGGTGCTGCGTCGCGGCAGTGCACCCGCCGAGCATCACGATGCTAAGAACGGGAATCGTGGCTGCTGCTCGCAAGGACAGGCGAAATGCCATATGGGTCCGATAATGATTGCGCTGGTCTTGCCGAGAAAGAGCCAGCATGGATTCGAACAGGAACCGGCGTACGCTGAACGCGCCGCCGGGAGAAAGCCGCTTTGCAACGTATGAACGGTCCTCGGGACGCTACGGTTGACGGTAAGTATTCCGTAAAGAATCATTCGTCATCCCGGGAAGACGCATTCCGATTCCGTGCATACCGATCCAACAGGCGTCGCTTACGGACCGCCTACGGTCAATCGCGCTCGGACGTGCGTCCGGACTGCTACGAAATTCGCCTGGTGGCGTTCAGGTGTTGATCCAGACGCGCGCCTGCTCCAGCTCGTCGACGTGGAATACCTTGACTTCGGCCTTCGTAAAGAACCGCGCCAGATGTATCGACGCTCGGATCCAGCCTGCATCGGCCACCACGGCGGCGCGCGTGACCTTGCGACTCACGGGAACGCCGAGCGTTATGTCGGTCCACAGCGCCTTCGGCTCGATGCCGGTGAAATGCTCGATGCGTTCGAGCACGCGGGTCTTGCCGTTCAGCTCGAGATCGCCACGCATGCGCTCGATGGCCTCGCGCAGTTCGTGGTCGGTGATTTTGCCTTCGACGGAAATTTCGATGACAGGGGAATCGGGCTCGGTGCGATACTGGATCATGGCAAGACCTCCTGACTGGGGAGACGTTACACACTCAAGCGCGGCGCGGATGAGCCTGGCGTTCGATGATTTCTTCATCGTACGCCTTTCCATACAGCCCGGTCAGCAGCGTTCGGAGCAGGCTGACGGGCCCGCCCCGTCACCGGTTTCCCGCCCGCGATGGCCAGCCGTTCGGTTGGGGTACGAGCAGGGACGGGGGCGGAGGGCGGCAGTTTTTCGGATATCCGGCCGGCCGCCGCCGGCCGATCCTTCAGGACCCACTGCCAGCAACGGCATCGCCAAGCACTCGCCGCGCACGGGGCGAGGTCGTGACTGGATGTTACGGAATGCGAACAGTATCGAGATCGCGGGCGCGCTCGACGAAACCGTCGTCGTGAATGATCCCGTTGCGATGCGCGAGGCCGCGCGTCTCGGTTTCGTTGCAACACGCCTCGCTGCCATGCAGCCTCAAGTGTGTTGCATCGACGGGTTGAGTCCGCAGTCGACTGAGGTAGTTCGGCCACTTGCGCCAGGGCGCGCGACCGGCGTCCGACTTCGCGCTTCCGGGTTCGGCCATTTTCTGCCGCTCGGCCAGGCTCGTGCACCGACGCTCCAATGGCTGCCATGCCCCGGATACCTGACAACTCGTCCACTGCCCCTCCGAGCCGCTACTCCCGAAGGTCAATCAAAATAGGGCTCCAATACCCGCTCGATCCAATCCATGAAGGCCCGGACGCGTGGCGACAGGTTACGCCGATGGGCCACGACGAGCGACGCGGGGAGGGGCTCAGGACGCAAGTCCGGCAGAACCTCCACTAGCGCGCCGCTTTCGATGTGATGCGCGAGCGCCGAATATCCCGCCTGGATCAACCCGATGCCCGCAAGCCCGGCTGCATGATAGGTCTGCACACTGTTGACCTGCATCGCGCTTGGCAACGGAAGCGACGCATAGCCGTCGCCATTCGGGTATTCCCAACCGGCATGCCTGGCGCCGAGTGTCAGCGTGTAGTGGATCATCCGGTGCCCCTGGCTGCGCAGATCGTCGAGCGTGTGCGGTATGCCGTACCGTGCCAGATAGCTCGGGCTCGCCGCATTTGTCATGCGCAGCTTGCCCAGCGGTCGGGCAATCAGCGTCTCGTCGACGATCGGACCCAGACGGATCACGCAATCGAACCCTTCCTGCACGAGATCGACACGCCGATCGGTGCTGGAAAGCTCCAGTTCCAGATCCGGATGTGCCGCCATCAGTTGCGGGAGCGCGGGCACCACGACGCTTCGTGCCAACTCGGTGGGCATGTCGACGCGCAACCTTCCCCGCAGTGGCGTGCCATGACCCGAGAACATCGATTGCAATTCCTGTACTTCGGCCAGCAGGTCCCGTGCGCGCAAATAAAAGGCGCGTCCGTCTTCGGTTAGCTGCACGCTCCTCGTGGTCCGGTGCAGGAGCGCAACACCCACATCTCGCTCAAGTTCACGGATCACCATCGAGACACGTCCCTTCTGAATACCGAGGCTTTCGGCCGCACGCGTGAAGCTCGTCATTTCGGCGACACGGGCAAAGATCAAAAGCGCGTCAAGGTTTTGCATTGTTCACCCAGGGAGTAACAGAACGTTCAATTTGTCATCATTTATAACTCAGTTGTGACTCAGTAGAGTGGCTTCCCATGTCGTCCACAGCGGACGATTCGAACGAAAGGGAGCCACCATGACACAACACACTTCTCCGGTTAAAGCGGCCGTCGTCTACCACTCCGGCTATGGGCATACCGAGCGCATGGCAAGTGCTGTCGCCGAAGGCGCCGGCGCGGTACTCGTCGCAATCGACACCGACGGAAACATGGCCGAGGATGCGTGGAATACGCTTGCCGGCGCGGATGCGATCCTGTTCGGCTCGCCGACCTACATGGGCGGCCCCAGCTGGCAGTTCAAGAAGTTTGCCGACTCATCGTCGAAGCCCTGGTTCGAAGGTGCGTGGCAAAACAAGATCTTCGGCGGCTTCACCAACAGCGCAAGCATCAACGGCGACAAGCTCAATACGCTCGAACACTTCGTTCTGCTTGCCGGGCAGCACGGCGGCATCTGGGTCAGCATGGATATCAAGCCGGCGAATGTGAAAGCCTCGATGCGTGACGACCTGAATCGCATGGGCTCCTATATCGCGCCGATGGCGCAGACGCCTGCCGATGCGTCGCCTGCCGAGATGTCGCCGGGGGACCTCGAGACGGCACGCCGCTATGGCGCTCGCGTCGCGATGATCGCCGGACAGTTCCGGTCCGGAAAATCCCAAGGCAACTGAAATCCTCGCGCGCGGGACGTGACAGCCCGGACGCCGCCGCATTTTATCCAGCCAACCTTGAAGGGAATGGCCATGAAATACAAGCAACTCGGCCGCACCGGCCTGTACGTCTCCGAGCTGTGTCTCGGCACGATGACGCTGGGCGGCAATGCCGACGCCGGCATGTGGAAGGCGATCGGCGCACTCGGTCAGGACGACGCGAACCGGTTGATCGCCCGCGCGCTTGCCGACGGAATCAATTTCATCGACACCGCCGATATCTATTCCTTCGGTCAGTCTGAACGTGTCGTCGGACAGGCGCTGAGAGACATCGGAGTACCGCGCAGCGAGATCGTGCTGGCGACGAAGACGGCCGGCGTGATGGGCCCGAAACCCAACGAGCAGGGGGCGTCGCGCGGTCACATCATGGATTCCGTGCAGCGGAGCCTGGAACGGCTCCAGGTCGACCATATCGATCTTTACCAGATACACGCGAACGATTCTGTCACGCCGATCGAAGAAACGCTGCGGGCCCTCGACGATCTCACGCGGCAGGGGCTGGTTCGTTATGTCGGCGTCTCGAATTGGCGCGCAGGCAGGATCGGTAAGGCGCTCGGACTGAGTGCGGCGCTACACGCCACGCGCTTCGAGACGCTCCAGGCCTATTATTCGATCGCCGGGCGGGACGTGGAGCGCGAACTGGTGCCACTCGTTGTCGAGGAGCGGATGGGGCTGCTCGTCTGGTCGCCCCTCGCCGGCGGATTGCTTTCCGGGAAGTTTGGTCCCGGGGCACCTGCCGAAGAAGGTTCGCGGCGCAGCCATTTCGATTTTCCGCCGGTCGATCTCGGTCAGGCCTGGCCGTGCGTTGCGGAGATGCGTGCCATCGCTGACGCGCGCGGTGTCTCGGTCGCCCGGATCGCGCTTGCGTGGTTGCTCGCCAAGCCGTTTGTCACGAGCGTCATTATCGGCGCCAAACGGATCGAACAGCTCGAAGACAATCTCGGCGCGGTCGATGTCGCTCTCACCGAGGACGAACTTGCGCGTCTTGAAGCCGTGAGTGCCTTGCCTCGCTGCTATCCCGGCTGGATGATCGATCGTCAGGACGCGAGCAGGCGCCCCTTGCCGTTCAGGCCCGATGCGTCGAATTAGAACCGGCTACTGCACAACCATACCATCGACATCGGCGGTTATTCGAATGCCCCCGCATCGAGTTGAATGCGGCCACTGAACGAGGCATAGACATGCCAAAGGGTTATCTGATCGCACACGTCAGCGTCTCGGACGCAACTGCTTACGCCGCCTACGCAACAGCCGCAGGCGATGCAATGAAGCATTACAGCCCCAAGGTCATCGCTGGTTGGGGAGCGTATGAAAACCTCGAAGGCGAGGCCCACGAGCGGCATGTGGTCCTCGAGTTCGATTCGCTGGCCGAGGCCAGGCGTTTCTATGAAAGCCCCGAATATCAGGCGGCCAAGGCGCTCCGCGCCGGGGCAGCGACCGGGACCTTTGTCATCCTCGAAGGGACTTCATGACGCTGGTCGCGACGCGCCCGAACGCCAGCCCCCCGCTTTGATTCAGTGCCGGGTATTTTCATGAATCCCGGCAGCTTTCGTGCTCGTGAAGGCGCAGATCGACCACGGTGCATGCGTGAAAGATGGCCGCGCATTGCTGATCGGTGCCGGGGCAGCGGGTAGCGCGATCGCGATCGCTTTGCTCGAGGCGCTTGCCGAATACGTTGTGCTTGACACCGTGCAGCAGCGGGATTTTCTTCATGCGTATCGCCATCGCACCTTCAGTCCAACGGCACCGTGAGCCGGTCGATCACGGCCCGCGTCCCGGGGCGCACGCCGCGCCACCAGTCGAAGGCTTCTGCTGCTTGCTCGACCAGCATGCCCACGCCGTCCGCGACAGTCCGCACGCCGGCATTGCGCGCGAGCCGCAGGAAAGGTGTCAGCCGCTTGCCGTAAGCGAGTTCATAGGCTGCGCCCTCCGTGCTGAAGACACTTGGCGGAACGGGCGGCAGGTCGCCGGTGAGACTGGCCGACGTTGCGTTGACCACCAGATCGAAACGTCCCATTGCCTCGAGATCGCCATAGCCGCAGGCGAGCAGCGGGCCGCACGCGTCGACCTGAGACGCGAGGGCTCGAGCTTTGGCCAGATCCCGATTCGTGATGACCAACTCGGCGGGGCGCGCCGCCAGGAACGGCAGCAATGCGCCGCGTACTGCTCCGCCTGCGCCGAGCACCAACACGCGTTTGCCGTCGAGCGGCAGGCCGAGGTTCACCTCGATATCGCGCACGAGTCCGATTCCGTCGAAGTTCTCGGCGACGATGCGGCCGTTGTCGAACTTCATGGCATTGACGGCTCCGGCAAGCTTCGCTCTTTCGCCGAGTTCGTCGGCCATCGCGAAGGCCTTCAGCTTGAAGGGTGCGGTGACGTTCATCCCCTTGCCGCCCGCCACGACGAACGCCCGCACGGTTTCTGCAAAGGCTTCCTCGGGTTCCAGCGGGCCTTCGATGGCCGCGTAGGTCATGTCTTGCTGCGTCTCTTGCGCAAAGAGTCCATGAATCAGCGGAGATTTGGTGTGTCCGATCGGGTTGCCGATCACCGCGTACTGGTCCGTCATCAAGGCCTCACTTCGAAAAAAGAACGCCGTCGGTCTGCATGGCGTCGATCTCGGCAGGGCCAAAGCCCAGCGACTGCGCCACTTCCGCGTTGTGCTGACCGAGGTCAGGCGCGACGTCGCGGATCGTCGTATCGCAATCCGAGAAGCGGAACGGCAGGTTGGGCAAGCGCAGCGTGCCGTAGCGCGGATGCTGCTGCTCGACCACCATGCCGCGCGCCCGGATCTGCGGATCGGCAAGCACCTCGTCGATGCGCTGCACTTTCGCGCACGGAACGTCGATCGCGTCCAGCAGCGCCAATATTGACGTCACGGAACGAGCGGCGACCCATGGTTGCACCACGGACAGGATGTTCGACCGATGGGCATTGCGCCCCACACTGTCGTGGAATCGCTCGTCGGTACCGAAACCGGCCGGCCCGCCATGAGCCTCGACCAAGGCTGCGAAGCGTTTCCAGGCATCGTCCACCTGCGCCGCGATCACGAGATCGCCGTCGGCGGCACGGAACACGCCGTAGAGCGTCGAGTTCGGCATGTCGTGACCCGTCTGTTCGGGTAGCACGCCCTGCAACGTGTAGCACTGCACCGCGTACTCGTGCATCGACACCAGCGTGTCGTACAACGCCATGTCGATATGCTGGCCCCGGCCGCTACTCGCGCGCCCGAGCAGCGCGGCGTTGATGGCCGCCACCGCATGAATGCCGGTGTACATGTCGCCCAGCGAGATGCGCAGCAGCGGCGGCGGTTCGCCCGGCGTGCCGACCATCTGCATGATGCCGCTCCTGGCCTCGGCGATCAGGCCGAAGCCGGCGCGATGAGCATCCGGTCCGGTATGGCCGTAAGCGGAGATCGAGCAATAGACGAGGCGCGGATTGCGTGCCGACAACTCGGCATATCCGAGCCCCAGCTTGTCGAGCGCGCCCGGCCGGTAGTTCTCGACGAACACGTCCGCCGAGTCGCACAGACGCTGCATGAAATCCTTGCCGCGCGGGTCCTTCATGTTGACGCTGACGCCGCGCTTGCCCATGTTGAGCTGCAGGAAGTAGCCGCTTTGCCGGTCGTCGAGCACGGTGGCGTGCTGGCGCCCTGCATCGCCGCTGCCCGGGCGCTCGACCTTGATGACTTCGGCGCCGAGCGCCGCGAGGCAGCGTCCCACGTAGGGGCCGGCCAGAAAATGGCTGTAGTCGACGACGCGAATACCTTCGAGAGGGCGGGCTTGCATCAGAACGCTCCCGGCCGGCGCGGCACCATCAGGCGATGCTCGCCGCGCTGGACGACCTGCCCGTCCTGATTGATCAGCTCGGACGGCAGCACGACGATGCCCCAGTCGGGGCGGCTCTTGCTTGCCCGCATCGAGCCCACGCGGAACTTGACGTGCAGCACGTCGTCGACCTTGATGGGCAGGAGAAAGTCCCACGTCCAGCCGAGCGACATCCCCGGCAGGAAGCGGTAGTCGCTCTGCGTCTTGAGCCCATCGGCGATCGACAGCCCGAACAGGCCGTGCGCGACGAGGCAGCCGAAGTGGCTCGCATTGGCGTACTCCTCGTCGACGTGCACGGGCGTGCGGTCGCCGGTGAGGTCGGCGTAGGCCAGAATGCGCGCTCGGGTGACGGTGTAGCCCGGGCTTACGCATTCGTCGCCCTCACGGGCGTCGTCCCAGTATTTCTCGGCGATCGTCATGGTCACGCCTCCGCGCGCGGGTTGATCGCCAGCGCCTGCGCGACGCACGCTGCCGGCCTGGCCTGGATCAGTTCGACGGCGAGGCCGTCCGGCAGGCGCACCCAATTGCGCCCCTGCGGCATTTCGCTTACGCCATGCTTTTGCGCCGCGGCCAGTGCGGCCTCGAGGTCTTCGCACATCACGCCGAGATGCGCGAGCCGGCCCTCCGGACCTTCATGATGTGGGTCATGGATGAATTGCAGGCCGCCGAGTGTCCAGTACTGCCGGGGTTCCTCGCGGGTACCGTCCACCTCGCGCATGCTCATGCCGAGCACTTCCTCGAAAAAGCGGATGTGCCAGCGGATGTCCTTCACCCGGATGGCAACGTGCTCCAGATAGGCCTTTGGAACATTCATTGGGTTGTCTCCTTTGTCTACCGGGGTTGGCGCTTCAGCGCTTACTCCGGTCTCATGCTGGTGTTGAAGTGTTGTCGGTCGGCCATGGCGCGCTCGATGCCCTTGATGCAGGCCACCAGCGTCGCGTTGACCGGAGTCGGCACGCCATGCCGCTGTCCCCGGCGCACGACCGAACCGTTGATGAAGTCGATTTCGGTGACCGAACCTTTCTCCAGGCTTTGCAGCATCGAAGTCTTGAAGCCCGGAGACAGTCCCGCCGCGGCCAGCGTCCACGCCTGTTCGGAATCGGTGATGGAGAGCTTCACGCCGGCGGCCCGGGCGACTGCCATCGCCTCGGCGACCGCCGCGAGGGCGGTCGCCTTCAGCAGCGGCTCGTCGTAGAGTTGCCCATAGGTCAGGCCGGTGACGCCGGTCAGTGCGCCGGTGGCGACGTTGACGAGCAACTTGTCCCACATCGTGCCGACGATGTTGTCGCTCACGATGGTGTCCAGCCCGGCGGCATTGAAGGCATCGGCAATCGCCAGCACGCGGGGCGTGAGCCGGCCATCGAGTTCGCCGACGTAAGTGGTCTTGCCGGCCACGCCGGACTGGATATGCCCCGGGCCGCGCATGACGCCGCCGACGTAGGTCTTGCCCGCCAACACCCGCTCGCGGCCGACGATGTCGGCGAGCACATCTTCGTGCCCGAGGCCGTTCTGCAACGACAGCACCAGCGTATCGGGCCCGATCAGCGCTTGCGCGCCGCGCATCGCCGATTCGGTATGGAATGACTTGACCAACACGACGACCAGATCCGCAGTGCCGGCCTCGGCGGCCCGCGTAGTGGCACGGACCATGACGCGCCGCGATCCGGCGTCGTCGTCCACCCGCAGACCGTCGCGACACATCGCCTCGACGTGCGCCATCGAGCGGTTGAGCAACCAGGTCTCGTGGCCGGCTTCGGTGAGCGCCGCGCCAATGGCACAGCCCAGTGCGCCGGCACCCAGAATCGCGATCTTCAATGGCATCTCCTTGACATGGAATCCACGATACGAGTTGCTGTTCATGCCGGCAATGCAATGACTACAATGACATCATTGTGTTTCGCAATAACGCCATGACGCCGACCGATCTCCCCGAACTGAAGCTGCTGCAGCTCTTCGATCTCCTGTACGACACCCGCAGCGTCACGCGCGCGGCGGAACAACTCGGGCAAAGCCAGCCGACGGTCAGCATCTGGCTCGGACGTCTGCGCGAATTCCTGCAGGATCCGTTGTTCGTCCGTACGCCGGGCGGCATGGCGCCGACGCCGCACGCCGACGCCATGATCGGGCCATGCCGGGAGATTCTCGAATCGTTGCGGCGTTTCGCGGCGTGGGAAATCGCATTCGATCCCGTTACCGCGCAGCGGCGTTTCCGCATCTGCATGACCGACGCGAGTCACATCACGCTGCTTCCGCGCTTGCTTGCGCACGTACGCGCGCAAGCGCCCGGAATCCGTCTGGAGGTGGCGGGAATCGACGGCAATACCGAACGAGCGCTGGAATCCGGCGAAGCCGATCTCGCAATCGGCCATGTGCCGTGGCTAGGCGGCGGCATTTACCAGCAGCAGTTGTATTTGCAGGATTGGGTATGCCTGACCAACCGGCATCATCCGCGGTTGCGCGCAAAGCTCGGGGCGAAGCAATACCGCGCGGCGGGGCATGTCGCGATCACGGCGGGGACCGGGGCGCAATTGCTGGAGCAGGCGCTCGTGCGTGAGCACGTCGAGCGGCAGGTGGTGCTGGAGTTGCCGGGCTTTCTCGGGTTGGCCGCGATCATCCAGACCACCGACCTGATTGCGACGCTGCCGCGACATATCGGCGAGACACTGGCCAAGGCCAACGACCTGTCAGTCCATCCATGCCCGATTCCCGTCGAGGGCTTTGCCGTGCGGCAGCACTGGCACGCCAGATATCACCACGAAGCCGGCAATCGCTGGCTGCGCGGTTTGGTGGTTGAGCTGTTTGGCAATTCGCACTGACCTGTCGTATCGTCTTCAGCTATCGGTGGCCGATGCGTCCGGATCCGTCAGGTGTGGGCGGCGTGCCGGAGCTTTTCGAGGGCGAGCACGGCAAGTACTTGCGATTCCTTGCCATGCGGACGGAACGAATCAAGACCCCGTGACAAGCACGTATCAGCGTTTCTCCCAATATAAAAATCGCCGCACGAGCCGATGTTGCAAAGAGAGAAGATGTAAATAATTGATCCGAGGCCGATTATGACGACATCTGCAACAAACGGCGTGAATGCCATATCGCCTGAAACGCCCGACGCGGCAGCCGCATCCGGCGACGCATGTCCCGCACCGTCGATCCTGCTGGTCGACGACGAACCGAACGTGCTGTCGGCGCTCAAGCGCGTGTTCCGTCCCGCACGCTACGAGATCCTGACCGCCGACAGCGGCGAGGCCGCACTCGAGATCCTGGCGTCGACCGAAGTCGACCTGATCGTGTCCGACATGCGGATGCCGCACATGAGCGGCGCGGAATTCCTGGCTCGCGCGCGGGCGCTGTACCCGGACACGATGCGCATCCTGCTGACCGGTTATGCGGAGATCGCGTCGGTCGTGCAGGCCGTCAACGAAGGCGGCGTGTATCGCTACCTGAACAAGCCGTGGGACGATCACGACCTGCTGCTGACCATCGAACAGGCGCTGGAGCAGCGGCATTTGCGCCGCGAAGCGATCCGGCTGGCCGCGCTGACCGAGGCGCAGAACGATGCGCTGCGCCGTTTCAATACGGAACTCGAAACGCAGGTGCGCGCGCGCACCGAGGAACTCGGCCAGACCGTGATGTTCCTCGAAGCCGCGCAACGCGACCTGAAAAGCAGTTTCACGGCGATGGTCCAGGTCTGCGCGAGCATGATCGAACTGCGTTGCGGGACCGCCGGCGGACACGCGATGCGGGTCGGCGAGATTGCGCGCCGGCTCGCGCTGGCGTCGGAGATGAGCGAGCTGCACGCGCAGGACGTCTATTTCGCGGGGCTGCTGCACGGCATCGGCAAGTTGTCGCTGCCCGACGAATTGCTGCACAAGCCGCTCACGCGGATGACGACGGACGAACACCGCCTGTTCCAGCAGCATCCGCTGCGCGCGCAGATGGTGCTGACGCCGGTCGCGCAACTGCACAAGGTCGCGTCGATCGTGCTTCACCAGTACGAGCGCTTCAACGGACGCGGCACGCCGGACGGGCTGGCCGGCGACGCGATCCCGCCCGGTTCGCGGATCGTTGCGATCGCACGCGATTTCGAAGGGCTGCGCAACGGCGAAATCGGTGCGCCGCATTCGCTCGAGCAGGCGCTCGATGCGCTGCGGTCGCAGGCCGGCGTGCGGTATGACCCGCAGCTCGTCGAGCGCTTCGTCGAGCTGATGCGGGACCCGGCGAGTCTCGGCATCGCGGCGTCCGTCGCGGAGATCAAGTCCACGCAGTTGCGTGAAGGGATGCAGCTCGCCGACGATCTGCGCACGCATCGCGGCGTGCTGCTGATGACGAAAGGCAGCGTGATGTCGGCACACCAGATCGAGCTCGTGCGCCGCTTCGAGACGCGGGAAGGGACGCCGTTCGACATCCTCGTCCTGGCCGGCGCGGCCGCGTCGAAGCAGACGCCCGCTGCAGGCACGCCGCCCGCCTGACGTCGGATACGCGGCCTGACGGCCGCGGTGCGCGCTCGAGCGCACGTCGCGGCAACGCATTCATACCGATTCGGGCGCTCGATCATGCACGGCACCTACAATCTCCCGCTCGTCCTGCTGTCGCTCGCCATCGCGACGCTGGCTTCCTATACGACGCTCGATCTGGCCGCGTTCATTTCGCTGCTCGACAACCCGAAGCTCAAGCGTGCGTGGCTGGGCGGCGGCGCGGCCGCGATGGGAACCGGGATCTGGTCGATGCATTTCGTCGGCATGCTCGCGTTCTCGCTGCCGATCCCGCTCGGCTATGCACTGCCGGACACGGGCGCATCGCTGGCGATCGCCGTGCTCGTGTCGTATTTCGCGCTGAACGTCGTCACGCGAGCGCGGCTGGGCTGGCGGCGACTGTTCGCGGGCGGTGCGCTGATGGGCGGCGGGATTGCCGGCATGCACTACGCGGGGATGGCTGCGATGCACATGCAACCCGGCATTCGCTACGATCCCGCGCTGTTCGCCGCATCGATCGGCATCGCGGTGATCGCATCGACCGCCGCGCTATGGATTGCGCAGGCGCTGCGCGCGCAGCAGGCACGTCATGCGACCGCGCAACGCGTCGGCGCGGCCGTCATCATGGGCATCGCCATTACCGGCATGCACTATACGGGGATGGCGGCCGCCCATTTTGCGCCGGACGTTCGATGCGGCGCCGCGAACGGGATCGACGCGCCGTGGCTCGCGACGACCGTCGCGCTGTTTACGATGGCGACGCTGATCGTCACGCTGCTGCTCAGCCGCTTCGATGCGCGCACAACCTTTCTGCGCGGGATGACCGACACGCTCGAACGGCTCGTGAAAATGCGAACCGCCGAACTCGAGCGTGCGTTGCATCGCTACGAGCAGTCGACGGAGATGCTGCAGCGCACGCGCGAGAACATGGCGACCGAGATCGACGAACGCAAGGCGGCACAGGCACGGCTCGAACAGGAGCGGGAGGAACAGCGGCGCCTGCTGCATGCGCTCGAGGAAACCCACGTGCAGTTGCTGCAGTCGGAAAAACTCGCGTCGATCGGCCAGCTCGCGGCGGGCGTCGCGCACGAGATCAACAATCCGATCGGCTTCGTCAGCGCGAACCTCAATACGTTGAAGACCTGGGTGCGAAGCCTGCTCGACGTGGTCGCGGCGCATGAGGCCGTGCTGCCGCAGCTCGACCCCGCCGCCCGCGATGCGCTGACGGCGATGGGCCGCGCGGCGGATCTGGACTACGTCCGCGACGAGATCGTGACGCTGATCGACGAATCGATCGATGGCGCGGTGCGGGTGCGGCGCATCGTGCAGGACCTGCGCGATTTCTCGCGCCCGGTCAGCGACGAGTGGAGCGTGGTCGATCTCCACGCGGGCCTCGAGAGCACGCTCAACGTCGTTCATAACGAACTCAAGTACAAGGCCGACATCGTGCGCGATTATGGCGACCTGCCGCAGGTCGAATGCCTGCCGTCGCAACTGAACCAGGTATTCATGAACCTGCTGGTCAACGCGGTGCAGGCGATTCCCGAGCGCGGCGTCATCACGATCCGCACGTCGAGCGAGGGCGAACAGGTGTCGATCGCGATCAGCGACACCGGAACGGGCATGTCGCCCGACGTCGTCCGGCGGATCTTCGATCCGTTCTTCACGACCAAGCCGGTCGGGCAGGGAACGGGGCTTGGCTTGTCGGTATCGCACGGCATCGTCGAGCGCCATCGCGGCGCAATCGACGTGACGAGCGAACCCGGGCGCGGCACGACGTTCTGCGTGCGGCTGCCGGTCCGGCGGGCACGCGACAACGCGAACGCGGCGGCGCTGGCGCAGCGGGCGTGAGGCGGCGATCGGGAGCGCCGTGCGTGTGCGGGAAGCGCGTGCTCAAAGGGCATTGGCGCCGCCGTGCCGCGTGAGATTTTTGCGCAGGCGAATGCGCAACGCAGGTGCCTGCGCGTCGACGCATTGCGCGGCAGCGAACCGAACTGCTTCCATGAACGGAACGGCTTCGTGCCGCGATCCGACCTGTGATGCTGGATCTGGAGCATGCGCGTATGTTCGTTCGGAGCAACTGACGACCCATTTTCCGGCGGACGGGGCCGCGAGCTGCCCATAGACGCCGAGTACCGGCTGGACGGGAGGGCGTACCGCTCCCGTCCAGCCGCGCTGGCCGACGCGCTATCCGGCCGGCGTCGGCTGCCGGACGTCGCCGCTATCGGTCGATGAGCCCGGCCTTTTCGCCACCTCGTGCGCGGCCGGCGACGCGACACGCACATAAAGAAACGCGCGCCGTTCGCGATCCGGCAACACTTGCGGCCCGTAACTGATCGTGACTGCGCCGTCGTTGATCTCGCCAGCCTGCGCGAAACGCCACGCGCGCGGATCGCTGTCGAGCAGGAATTCGGCGCGCGCATACGCGTGCGGCTCGAACAGTTCGGGAATCGTCACCGTCCGTCCGTCGAGTTTGTCGAGCAATGCATCGACCACGTTGAAGCCGTATCCGTCGCGCACGATGTCGCAGATGAAGCTGCCTGCGATGCGCGGATTCAGTTCGATCACGTGCGGCACGCCGTCGTGCACGATGCAATCAAGATGCACGGGCCCCCACGTGAGCCCGGCGGCTGCGGTCGCGCGCGTGCCGACGTCGATCAGCGCGCGCAGCGTGTCGGCATCGAGATCGAGTTCGGAGGTATAGCCGCGTTCGAGAAAGCCGGCGCCATGCCGCTTCAGCTTGCGCAGCGCGCCGACGTAGCGGCCGTCGAAATACTCGACGCAGTATTCGCTGCCGCTCAGGAATTCCTCGATGACGACGCGCTCCGTCGCGAGCGTCCGCGCATCGGTTTGCGCGGCGGCGAGCGCGTCGAGTTGCGCGCGCACTTCGGCGATGTCCTCGCAGCGCCGGACGCCATCGCTCGCCGATCCCTCCGACGGCTTGACGACGACCGGAAAACGCAACGGGGCGGCCGCGGCGGCGAGCGCTGCCGGCGCGCCCAGCGTGCCCGTGACGAATTGCGCGGCGGGGATGCCGTGCGCGGCGAGCAAGGCCTTCTGGTTCGACTTCGATACCGCGTGCGCGACGTGCCGTGCATCGGGGCCGGGCAGGCCGAGCGCGTCGGCGACCCACGCGGCGGTGCGCGCATAGGTGTCGTGGGCGGTCGTCACGCGCAGCGTGTCGAGTTCACCCTGAAAACGCGTGCGCAGCCAGCCGGCGAGCTGGCCGGCGTCGGGTTCGAGGTTGATAGTCTCGACGCCGTCGGGAAACACGCCGTCGAGACGATGGCCGGGCGCGGTGACGACGGTCACGGCCACCTGGCGCGCGAGGGCGGCACGCACGAGTGCGAGGCTGCTGCCGGTGGCGCGTGCGCCGATCACGATGAGTCGCTTCATGCTGGATCCTTGATCGAGGACGGGAGAGCGGGGCGGTGCCGGCTAGCGTGCACGCCTGCGCAGGCGCTGCGCTTCGAGGCGCGGCAGCAGGTGCTGGACGACGCGCGGCAGCGTGTAGATCGGCAGTTGCGCGCACGTGAACACGAGCGCCATGGTCGGCGTGGCCGCGAGCCCGAGCGCGGCCCACATCAGCCCGACATTGCGATTGGCGACGATCAGCGCGACATTGAGCCGCGTGCGGACGTCGCCGGGCGTGAGCCCGTACGCGATGATCTGGAAGCCCGCGTTGACGGCGAACGCGAGTGCGATCGCGCTCAACGCGCGCTGCGGCGCATCGATGATCGACTGCTGCATGCCGGCCATCGTGCCGAGCGCGAACACCAGCAGTGCGACGACGACGATCGCGTCGATAGTCGTCGCATAGCGATCGAGCCGCGAGCCGGCGAGCCGCCGCACGAGCAGCGCGACGCCTTCGGCGCTGCCGATCAGCAGCGCGAGCCGCAACGCGAGACTCAACGGCGAGATCGACACGGCCGCATCATGGCTGAACCAGGCCGTCAGCAGCGGCGCGGTGAGCGGAACGAACGCCATCGACGCGAGGGTCGCGACGAGCGCGACGCTCGCGTCGAGAGACAGCATCCGCGCGATCGTCGACGTACCGCTCGACGGCGGCGCGCAGTACGCGATCACCAGCGCGACGACCCACTCGTCCGGCATGCCGGCGAGCCGCGCCGCGATGCCGAGCGCGACCGGGCAGGCAATCATCGTCGCGGCGGGCAGCAGCAGCGACACGGCCGGCCGCCGCGCGACCGCGCGCACGGCGCTCGGTTCGACGCGCAGCAGCGTGCCGAGCACGAACAGGAACACGGTAACGGGCATCAGCGGCCGTGCGAGGTTCGCGAGCGGCGGAATCAGCAGACCGAGGCCGACGCCGCACGCGAGCACGGTCGGGCCGCGCCGCACCAGTGCGGCGATCAGTGCACGCACGGGCAAGCCTCGCGCCGACGGCGCACGGAGGTGAAGCCGGAACAGACAGCGGATGACATGCGGATTCCTCGGAAAGGGGCCGGCCAGCATGGAATGTCCGCTAGGCTAATCCCGATGATTCGCGAAGTAAAATGATATAAACTGGATCAGTAACAAGAGAAGGTGATATGAACATACCTCTGCTCGAAACCTTCCGGGCCGTCGTGCAGGAAGGCAGCGCGTTGCGCGCGGCCGAACGGCTCGGCTGCACGCAGTCGAACGTGACCGCGCGGCTTCGCCAGCTCGAAGAGTCGCTCGACGCGCCGCTGTTCGACCGGCACGGCAAGCGGCTGGTGCTGAACGAAGCCGGGCGCCGGCTGATCCCGTATTGCGACCGCATCCTGCGCCTCGTCGACGAAGCGACGCAGGTGGTGCGCGAGACGCCGGTCGCACGCAGCTTCCGGCTCGGTTCGATGGAAAGCACGGCGGCCACGCGGCTGCCGGCGCTCGCCGCCGCGCTGAAGGCGCACGATCCGGCACTCGGCCTCGCGGTGCAGATCGGCAGCGAACCGGAGCTGGCCGACGCGCTGCTGCGCGGCCGGATCGACGCCGCGCTCACCGCGCGCGCGGTCGTCCGGCCGGGGCTGCGCTACGAGCCCGCGTTCGCCGAGGACATGGTGCTGGTGAGCGCGGCCACGGTCACGCGCCGCCAATTGCTGGCCGACAGCACGGTGCGGCTGCTGGCGTTTCACGACGGCTGCCCGTATCGCGCGGTCGCCGAGCACTGGCTGAAGGCGCGCGGGTTCGCGATCGAATCGGTGTCGTCGTTCGGCACGTTCGGCGCAATCCTCGGCTGCGTGGCGGCCGGAATGGGCGTCGCGATCCTGCCGAAGCGGATCACCACCGAACACGTGGCCCGCAAGGAACTGCGCGCGCACGCGTTCGACGATCTCGACAGCGTGACGACCTACCTCGTCACGCCCGAGGAAGCGCCCGCGCTGTCCGAACTCGACGCATTGCGCGCGGTGCTGGGCCGGCAGGCGGGGGCGTTGCTCGCGCGCTAGCGCCGGAGAAGCGGGAACTCGAGGGCTCGGGCGCGCGGTGCCAGCAACGCTACGCCAGCGCGACGGCGCGTTCGTCCGCGAAGAAATCGGCCTCGATTTCGCGGATGCGCCGGCAATCCTCGAGCAGCCGCTCGAACGTCGGGCTGTAGAGGCCGACCGTGCCGAGCGCCGTCTGCAGGTCGGTGGTCACGCGCAGCGTGTCGCCGACCTTGATCCACTGCTTCAGCCCGACGAACGACGGCAGCGCCTGGATCGCCTGCCACGTGAAGTCCTGCGCGAGCACGCCGTTGCGCGACGACAGCAGCAGCACGTGTCCGCAGTAGCCGCGAAAATCCGTCGGCGCGGCGGCTTCGCCGAACAGCCGCTCCGGATGCAGCACGGCTTCGACGGCGGCCGACACGTGATTCTCGCCGCTGACCGCACTCGTCAGCCGCGGGTCGAGGCTGCCGTGCAGCCGCGCGTTCAGTTCGACGATCGTCGGGCCGTCGGCCGTATCGAACAGTTCGAGATGGGTCGGCCCGAAGCGGACGTCGAGCGCATCGAGCACGTCGGCCGCGTAATCGAGCAGCGGCGCGTAGCGCGGGTCGGCATGGTTCAGCACCAGCATCTTGTCGAGCCGCGGCGCGTGCGTACGGTCGCGATGCACCTCCCACAGGCTGACCACGCGATGGCGGCCCTCGAACGACACCGAATCGACGATGTATTCCTGCCCCTCGGAATAGCTCTGGATCACGATGTCGTCGTTCGGCTGGTTGTACAGCGAACGGGTGGCCAGCACGTCGCGCGCGGCGTGCTCGACCTGCTCGAGCGTCCGGCAGATCTTCACGCCGGCTACGCCCGCGCTGCGCGCCGGCTTCACCACGAGCGGCAGCGTGCCGTACGCACGTGCCCATGCGAGCGTTTCGTCGACCGACGTACTGTGAAAATGCGCGGGTGCGCGCAGGCCGGCCTGGCGGATGCGCTCGTTCATCGCGAACTTGTCGCGTCGCGCGGCCGACGTCGCGAGGTTGTTGCGATATGGCACGTCGAGCCGCTCGGCCAGCGTGTCGGCGAGTTCGAGCGCCGCGTCCAGGCCGTGCAGCACCGCGCCGATCCGCAGGTCGCTCAATTGCGCGAGCGTCGCGTCGAGGTCGCCGCGATGCTGGACCTGGCGGATGTAGTCGGACGCGACGAACTGGTTCCGGTAGATTTCCGGCAAATCGGGGTCGCTGATC
The DNA here is from genome assembly GCF_001028665.1 of Burkholderia pyrrocinia. Lineage (NCBI taxonomy): Bacteria > Pseudomonadati > Pseudomonadota > Betaproteobacteria > Burkholderiales > Burkholderiaceae > Burkholderia > Burkholderia pyrrocinia. Next base: position 636,784 of record NZ_CP011505.1, on the reverse strand, counting down.
ACGTGCGCGCAACGGATGCCGTATGCGCGAAACGCGGGCGCCAGATAGGCGGCCGTCGACGCGCCGTCGACGATCAGGACGGTATCGATGAAGCGATGCTGCATGGATTCCTCGCTCGGCTGTGGGATCGGTTGAAAAGAGGCGGGCGGCACGTGCTCAGGATCACGTGCCGGCGTCCGGCGCGTCGCCGGGCCAGCGCGCGGCCAGCACGATGCACACGGCGACGAGCGCGGCCGCGACGGCAAACGCACGCGACGCACCGGCCACGATCGCCGCGCCCTGGCCCGCGACCAGCGCACCGAGCGCCGCGACGCCGACGGCGGCGCCGACTTGGCGCGCGGTATTGAGGATCGCGGACGCGGTGGCCGAGCGGCCGGCTTCGACGCTGCCGAGCATCGTCGACGTCAGCGCGGGAATCGCGATGCCGCCGCCGATCGCCATCGCCGCGAGCCCGGGCGCCAGCAGTGCATACGGCGTGTGCGCTGCAAGCGTTTGCCACAGCCACACGTAGCCCGCGAGCGATACGCCGAGGCCGACGATGACGGTCGCGCGGAATCCGTACCGGACGGCGAGCCGCGCACTCGCGATGTTGGCGAGCATGATGATCGTGAGCGGCGCGAGTGCGAGCCCCGATTCGGTTGCCGTGAAGCCGCGCGCGTTCTGGAAATAGAGGCTCAGCGAGAAGATCAGCCCGTAGAACGCGGCATTCGTGACCGCACCGATCGCGAGCACGCCCGGCACGCGCGCGATCCTGAAGAACGCGAGCTGCAGCATCGGCGCGGCCACGCGCCGCTCGATCGCGATGAACAGCGCGCCGAGCACGACCGATGCAACCAGCGCGCCGGCCGCATATGGGTCCCCCGGCCCATGTGCGCCGGCCCGGATGATCCCGCCCGTCAGCAGTGCGAGCACGAGCACCGCGACGATCTGGCCGGCCGGATCGAACAGCCGCGTGCGCGCGGCGGCCGAATCCTGCACGTGGCGCAGCGTAAGCCACAGCCCGGCCGCGCAGATCGGCAGGTTGATGAAGAAGATCGCGCGCCAGCCGAGCGAATCGATCAGCAGCCCGCCGAGCGTTGGCCCGGCCGCGCTGATCGCACCGCCGGTCGCGCTCCACCACGCGACGGCCTTCACGCGCGCGGCGGTGTCGTTCGCGCAAGCATGCGTGATGAGCGCGAGCGACGTGGGCAGGATCATCGCAGCGCCGACGCCTTGCGCGACACGCGCGGCGATCAGCGCCGCGAGCGACGGCGCGAGCGCGCAGCCGAGCGACGCGAACAGGAACAGCGCGAGGCCGTACGCGAACAGCCGGCGGCTGCCGAAGCGGTCGGCCAGCGTGCCGGACGTCAGCAGCAGCGCGGCGAACGACAGCGTGTACGCATCGACGATCCACTGCAGCCCGTGGACGCTCGATCCGAACGAATGGCCGAGGCTCGGAATCGCGACGTTGACGACGGTCACGTCGAGCTGGACGATCGCGAAGCCGAGGCTCGCGGCCGCGACGGTCGGGAAGATCGTACGCAGCGACGAGCGATGCGGCGGCGCGGCGGCGGCCAGTGCGCTGTCGAGCGCCGGAACGCGTTCGCTCATTGCTGCCCCCGCGCCGCGTGGGTCGCGAGGCGGCGTGCCGGCGGCGAAGCGTCGCATCCGGCGTATCCGAAGAAGCAGCGCAGCAGGCGGTATCGGTTCATATGGCGAGTTCCCGGTTGGCGGATGAGGGGGCGGCTGCCCATCGAAGCGAGCCGCATCGTCGAATCCGACAGAAAACTAGCATCGACCCGCTAGCGAATACAAATAATAACCAGTGATTTTTTAACAAGCATTCGTGTTAAGGACCGGCGCGAGAGACGCAACATGGTGCGGTCGGAATTGCTGAACTTATATCGCTAATTTTTGTTAGCAATCGATTTAATATCATTTCGCAATGCAATGACGGTCTCCTAGTCTTGTCGAGCGCTTCGCACCGAGGACGGCAAAGCGCGGCGGTGGTGCCCACCGCACTTCGACCCAAGATCTTTTTACGAGAGACCTATGACCTACCTTGCAGATGAACGTATCGTCTTGACGGCAGTGGAGTCCGGTCACATCCGGAAGACGCTCGGCGCGCTCGCTTACGATCCCGCCGGCGGCGCCGGCTACATCAGCGCAGTCCGCAAGCTGGCCTACAACGCGTTTCCCGACCGGATCGTCGACGCCTTCGACCGCGCGAAGGCGCCGACCGCGGACGCGCACGGGTCGATCGAGATCGACAACCTGCCGATCGACGGCGATGTGAACGGCAGCCCGAGGTTCGAGGAGACCGGCCGCTCGTTCAAGTCCGGCGTGCTGAGCGAGAACGTACTGGTCGCGCTGAGCACGCTGGCCGGCGAGCCGTATTCGATCGCGCACGAAGGCCGCGAGCTCGTGAACAACCTGACGCCGCACAAGACGACCGCGCGCGAATACACGGGCCTCGGCTCCGAGGTCGAGCTGGATTTCCATATCGAGAATGCCGCGCAGGCGCACATGCCCGAAGGCGACACGTCGCCGTTCGCGTTGCTGCTGCTCGGCGTGCGCAGCGAAGCCGGCGGCGGCCCGTACACGCGGCTCGCGGATGCGCGCCGCGCGCTGCAACTGCTGTCGCCGGACGATATCGCGCAGCTCTACGGCGAGCACTACATCATCCGCGTGCCGTACCGGTGGCGCGGCGCGGCGCCGACGCCGCGCGACAACACCGACCTGAGCGCCGTGCTGTCGGGGCCGCTCGATGCGCCGCGCGTGACGGTCGCGTTCTATCCGGACATGGTGCTGGCGGTCAATACGCGTGCGCAGGAAGCGCTGGCCAACCTGTATCGCGCGGTGCGCGAGGTGTCGTTCGGCGTGCAGGTGTCGCCGGGCAAGCTGGTGCTGATCAACAACCATTTCACGCTGCATTCGCGCGACCGCTTCGATCCGCAATACGACGAGAACGACCGCGCGTTCCGCTGGGTGCAGCGCGTGTTCGTCGCGCGCAGCCTGTGGAATTTCCGCGCGTTTACGCCGCTGCAGGCGCGTGTGTTCGATCCGAAGGCGCTGTATGCGGGCGAATCGTCGCAAGCGACGCGCCCGTCGCCGGTCGCGCAGCCGGCGCCTCAGCGCACCGCTGCGGCCGAACTCGAAGCGACGCCCGCGTAAGAGGGCCGGGAACGCGGGGCGGTGGCTGCGTATTCCAGCGTCGATCATCGCGCTGCCGCGACTCGCGTTCGCCCAATGCATCATCGAACAAGAAGGAACCCGTCAAACATGACAAGAACAGCATTTCCCGTTGCACGCGTCGTTCGGATGCTGGCCGCCGTGCTGATCGGCGGCAGCGTCGCCGCACAGGCCGCGACGTTCGACCTGAGCCCCGAGCAGCCCGGCCGGCAGCGCGGCACCGTGAACCCGGCGGTCGAGCAGGCGTTGCCGGGCGGCTTCAGGTTTGCCGAAGCGAACACGCTGACGATCGGCATCGCGCCGAACCTGCCGCCGCTCAGCACGTATGCGACCGACGCGCGGACGGTGGTCGGCTTCGATCCCGATCTCGCGCAGCTCATCGCGGACAGCGCCGGGCGCAAGCTGAAGATCGTGCCGCTCGCGTGGGCCGACTGGCCGCTCGCGCTGCAGTCCGGCAAGGTCGACGCGGTGATCTCGAACGTGACGGTCACCGAGCAGCGCAAGGAAAAATTCGACTTCTCGACCTACCGGAAGGATCAGCTCGGCTTCTACGTGAAAACCAGCAGCCGGATAACCGCGATCCGCGAGCCGAAGGACGTCGCGGGGCTGCGCGTCGTGACCGATTCGGGCACGAACCAGGAAAAGATCCTGCTCGAATGGAACCGGCAGAACGTCGCGCGCGGCCTCGCACCAGTCGAGATCCAGTACTACGCCGATGCGGCGGAGCGCTGGGTCGCGCTGCAGTCGGGCCGCGTCGACACGATCTTCAGCGTGAATTCGATGCTTGCGTACCAGGCGTCGCTGCGCGGCGATGCGAAGCTCATCGGCACCGTGAGCGGCGGCTGGCCGCGCACCGCGGACATCGCGATCACGACGCGCAAGGGCAGCGGCCTCGCCGATCCGCTGACGCTCGCGGTCAATGCGCTGATCGCGAACGGCAGCTACCGGAAAGTGCTCGGCCGCTGGAGCCTCGACGCCGAAGCGGTCGACCGGTCGCAGACCAATCCGCCGGGGCTGCCGCGCACCTGAGCGCGGCACGCGGTGATGACGCCCGGACGCTCAGGTGATCGGCCACTGAAGAATGACGATCCCGTCGTTGTAGTCGCTGTCGGCGCCGTCCTCGGCGCCGAGCCAGCCGAGCCACACCTGGTCGCCCGCGGACAGCGGCGCGAGGCGCGCATCGGTCGCGGATTTCCTGCCGTTGGCCGATGCGTCGATGCGGATCTTGCCGCCTTTCGAGTTCAGCGTGAACTGCCTGACGCCGTCGTTGCCATTGCCGACGAACGACGCGGCCGGTTCCGGCGCGTCGTCGATGAACAGCTTCAGGTCCTGCCGGTCGGCGGCATTCGCGTAGAAGGTCGCCTTGAAGTCGGTATTCGGCGGCAGGCTGAAGTTGCCGTTGCGGTCCGACGACGGCTTGAAGCCGGGCTGTTTCGTATCCGGCCGGCTGCCGGCGATCTCGACCGACGTTTCCCAGCGGAAATAGGCCAACACGGCGCCGTCGCGGTCGAGCACGGCGAAGTCGGCCGTACACGTGGTGGTGCCCGCGGCGAGCACGTCGCTGCGCCAGTAGTGGTCTTTCATCGGCTGGCACGGCGGATGAAGCAGGTCGTCGGCATTCGGCACCGGCGTGGTGGCGTCGCGCACTTCCGGTTCGATCGGCGCGACGATGCCGGCGTCCTTCAAGGCGAACCGGACGAACAGCACGCTCACCTCGGCACGCAGCGCCAGCGCGGTTTCGCGCAGGTGGAGCTGGTCGCCCGGCGACAGGCCGGCAAAGAGCCGGCTGTCGTTGTGGCCGAGCTGCCCGGTCTCGCCGGGGCTCACCACGTAGATGTGCCGGCCGTCGATCACGGTCGGCGCGTCGGCGTTCCCGCTCGCATCGGGGTAGGCCGACAGCAGCGTGACGGCATCGACGATTGCGAGCACATCGCAACGAAGACCAGACATGGTCGCTTCCTCCGCAACAAGGGAATGACGCGGGCGACCGCGGCGCGGCCGCCCGCCTGCCGCGATCAGTTGTGGATCGAGATGAACGGATCCCACTGGTAGCAGCCCAGCGACTGGCAGTTGCGGTCGATGATCTGGAAGTAGAAGTGGTAGGTGACGCGCCCTTCCGACAGCGTTTCCGACGACCAGTAATAGTTGTCGATCTTCTGGCAGGTCGGCGTCGACGGCGAGCTCGGGTTCGGAATCGGAACCGATGCGGTGGCCTTGCGCGGCGTGGGTGTCGAAATCAGGTCCTTGCCCTGGTTGGCGATGAAGCCGTAGAAGACCACCTGTTTCTCGAAGCCCAGCGACAGGCTCGTTTCGCGCCAGCGGATCAGGTCGCCGACCTGCGCCTTCAGGTCGAGTTCGCCGCCCGCCTGCCCGGACACCACGTTGTCCTGGTTCGTGACCATGTACACGTGCTTCCAGTCGATCAGCGTCGGACTATTCGGATTCCTGCTGGGATTCGGATAATTTTTCAGAATGGTTTCGGTGTCGATCGAGACGAGCACATCGGTAATGCGTGACATAGAAGCTCCCGTTTCAAGTAATGGGACTTATCGTTGCGCGATTTGCTTCGTGCAGCCGCCATCTCCTTGTCCTGCAAGGCTTCGTGCGCGATATGGCGCGACCAGGCGCGACGGCGAATGCAGATTATCCCGTTCGGTTAATGATGAGAGCTGTAAAGGTAAACAGGGTCGAGAAAATAATTTTCGGAGGTTAATTTTGAAATCGGATTCAATCCAATGGATGCATTGCATAAATAGAGCGACATTGAATCTGTTAATTGGTTGGCCGATTATTTTCGAAATGCGAAAGGGCCGATGGACGGCGCGATCGCCGCCGCGGCGGCGCGACGATTCGGGAGCGGGAAGGGGGGCGATTCGCGGCAGGTATCGGGCCGCCGGGCGGCGGGCGATCCAGCGCTTACCGGTAGGTCCAGAGCCGATGCAGCACGAATGTCGTCGGCGGGATCAGCAGCGCGATCGCGACGATGCTCATCGTGCGCGACACGTCGAGCGCCTCGGCGGCACGCGCGAGCAGCAGCGTTTCGACGAAGCCGGCCAGCGTGACGACGAGAAAGCGCAGCGCGTTGCGCGTGCGTACCGTCGACGAGAAACTCCACAGCGTATTCGCGAGATACGAGAACGCGGTGGCGCAGAGAAACGCGACCGCGTTCGCGGCGACCAGCGTCGCATCGAACAGCGCGAACAGCGCCGACGCGACCAGCGTATGGATCGCGGTCGAACAGAGCCCGGACAAGCCGAAGCGCACGAGCCGCGTGCGCTCCGCATGAAGCAGGTCGATCATGGTTGCTTGCGCGCGTCAGCGAGCGTCGATCCGCGCCCGGGTCGGCTGCACGCGCCGGCGTGCAATCTGGCGGCGCGCATCGCGCGCGACCGGGAGTTCGATCACCTTGCCGTGCGCCTGGTAGCGGCGGCGGATCAGGTAGACGGGCCGTTGCTTCGACTCGTCGTAGATCCGCCCGATGTATTCGCCGACGACACCGATCCCGATCAGTTCGATGCCGCCGATGAACAGCGTGACCGAGATCAGCGACGCGTAACCGAGCACCGGATTGCCGAACAGCAGCGTGCGGAAGATGATGAACGAGCCGTACAGGAACGCGAGCGCGGCGATGCCGACGCCGATGTAGGTCCAGCTGCGCAGCGGCACCGTGCTGAAGCTGGTGATCCCTTCCAGCGCGAAATTCCACAGCTTCCAGCCGGAGAACTTCGAGTGCCCGGCGCTGCGCGGGTCGCGCTGGTATTCGACGATCACGGTCTTGTAGCCGACCCACGCAAACAGCCCCTTCATGAAGCGGTGCCGCTCGGGCAGGCTGCGCAGCGCGTTCACGACCTTGCGGTCCATCAGCCGGAAATCGCCGACGTTCTCGGGCAGCTTCACGTCCGACAGCAGGTTGTGCACGCGGTAGTAGATCGCGGCTGCGGTGCGCTTCGCGAACGAATCGCACGCGCGGTTGCTGCGCTTCGCCGCCACGACTTCCGCGCCGTCGCGCCAGTGTTCGATCATCACCGGGATCAGGCTCGGCGGGTCCTGCAGGTCGGCGTCGAGCGGGATCACCGCGTCGCCGGTGGCTTCGTCGAGGCCGGCCGTCAGCGCGGCTTCCTTGCCGAAGTTGCGGGTGAGATCGATGACGCGCACGCGCCGCTCGCCGGTGCTGATCCGGATCAGGCGTTCGAGCGTGTCGTCGCGGCTGCCGTCATTCACGCAGACGATCTCGAAGCGGATCGCGTCGATCGCCGTCAGCAACGGAAGCACGACGTCGAAGAAACGCTCGACGGCTTCGCCTTCGTTATAGAACGGCACGACCAGCGAGACGAGCGGCTTGTAGAGTGATTCCCGCATGATGATTCCCCTTGTGATGTCGCGTCACCGGTCGGCGCCGATGATCGGGCGGCCGGTGCGGCGCATTCCGTACGCCGGGCGGTGGTGCGGTCGGACCGGATGCGTGAAACCGGTCTCGGTCGAGTCGTCGCGTGCGTCGGGCATCGACGGCACGTCGTGCCGTTCCTGCGCGATCCGGCCGACGAGCAGCGCGAGCGACGCGAGCGTCACGAGCGGCATGAACTGGAACGACAGATGCGGCACGACAAAGAGGCCCGCGAGCGGCATCGGCCACAGCAGCATCAGCCATTCGCGATCGAAATGCCGCCAGCCGTGCGTCCATGCATAGCGCGCGTACCACGCGATCACGATGCCGTACCAGGTCAGGTCGTAGTCGTACAGATAAGGGCTGACCAGCAGGCATGCGCATGCGAGCGTCGCGGCGCGCAGCGCGTACGAACATGCGCCGCGCCACGCGTAGACGACGGCGATCGCGGCGACCGCGGCCGACAGCAATTGAAGGCTTCGTGCGACGATCGCGGGCCAGCCGGCCATCGTCGCAAGCGCAAACACGGTCGGCATGCGGGCGAGCTTCGCGTGACCGGTGCCGACGATCGCGTACACGTTGCCGATCACATGTGCGAACGTGACCCACGGGCCGATACCGAATGCGAGCGTCGCGAGCGCGGCGCTGCCGGCGATCGTCGCGGCCCACGCGGCCAGCGCGCGCCACTGGCCCGCGCACAGCAGCGCGAACGGGAACAGCACCGCGAGCTGCGGCTTCATCGTCAGCAAGCCGAAGCAGATCCCGGCGCAGACGGGGCGGCGGTTCAGCGCGAGCAGGCCGGCGCCGGCGAGCATCGCGGTAAAGAGGCTGGTCTGGCCGACGATCACGGTGACGAACGCGCCGGGGAACGCGAGCGCGCACAGCCAGGCGGCATCGCGCTGCACGGTCGCGCGGATCGTTGCGGCGAACAGCGCATACGTGACGCCGAGCCACAGCACGAGCGCCAGCGTGTAGGGCAGCCAGCCGAGCGGCAGTACCAGCAGCAGCGTCGTTGGCGGATAGAGCCACGGCAGCGTGCCGTCCGCGAGCGTCATCGTCGGGACCGCCAGCTTCTGGACCGCGAACAGCGCGGGGAAATGCCACGCATCGGCGCCTTGCCCGTGCGCGGCGAGCCACGCGGCGCTCCAGATCGGCGAGAAATCCTGCGACAGCGGCTCCAGTGCGGTTTTGTGCGACAGGAACAGGCGGACCAGGTAGATGCCGATGAACAGCAGCTCGGCCAGCAGCACGGCACCGGCATAGAGGCGCACGCGCTCGCGATTGAGCCAGTGCGGATAGCGGTGCGGGCCCGCGATCGGGAGTTCCGGGTGCAGATCGATCGCGGAATGCGCGTGGCGGGCGAACGAAGGCGCTTTCATCGCGTGCTCCGTGACGCGAGTGCCGTGCGACGCACGACGACGAACAGTACCGCGAGCAGTACGACCGGCCCGATCTGCGGCAGCTTCATCAACCGGTTGAACATCTCGAAGATCGGCAGCAGCCACGCGAGCAGGAGGATGCCCTGGTCGCCGGGCAGCCAGCCTTCGTCGAGGCCGTGCGCGATCAGGCAGAAGATCGCGATGCCGAGCCACGTCAGTTCGTAGTTCCACAGATACGGCGTCGTCAGCAGCGTCGCGACCGCCAGCACCGCGCCGCGCAGGCGCATGTCGCGCGTGCGGCGCCATACGTCGACGGCCGCGGCGATCGCGAGCAGCGCGACCGCCGCTTGCGCGGCCAGCGCGGCCGCCACCGGCGCACCCGCGAGCCGCAACGCGGCGAACGGCGTCGGCGACGCGAGCCAGTACGACGGGAGCATGAAATGCTGGTCGCGTACGGTCGACATCGTGGCGCTCAGGCCGTGCAGCGCGCCGGGGCCGGCCAGTGCAATCCCGGCCGCGGCGAACAGCGTCGCGCTGATCGCCGCGGCCGCGAACGTGCGCCATGCCCGCGCCGCGATCAGCACGAACGGGAACACGATGGCGAGTTGCGGCTTGATCGCGAGCAGCCCGATGAGCACGCCGGCAACCACCGGACGTTTGCCGAGCAGATGCAGCGCGAGCGCGGCGAGGCCGGCGGTCAGGACGCTGTTCTGGCCGAACAGCGTGGACATGCACACTGCCGAATACGCGACCACGACGAGCGCCGCGGCGTGCGGGTGGGGAAGATGCGCGCGCAATCCCGACAAGCGCGAGACGGCGAACGCGTAGCATAAAAGACTGCCCGCGAAAAAGAGGAAATATGCGGGCAGGAAAGGCACGAGGGCAACCGGCGCGATGAACAGCAACATCGTCGGCGGATAGAGCCAGGGAAGCGGCCGGTGCTGCAGAAACGCACCGAAGTGCGCGAACTCGGCCTGCAGGAATGACGAAGGGTCGTAGGCCGCTGCGGCATGGCCTTGCAACACCAGATGCGATGCGGTCCAGAAGACCGAGAAGTCGACGCCCGGACGGGCGATGGCACTCGACGTGAAGCCGTCCGTCACGATGCCCCACACGGCCAGCAGCGCGGCGAAGAGCATCAGCATGATGCAGCTGTACGGAACGATCCGGTCGGCTGTCAGCCATTGAGCACAGCATTTGGCGCGATCGCGCGTCCCACGATTGGCTGTGTACATGATTCCCCGTCTGTGGTGAAGGCTGCTTGGTCAGTCGCAGCCGTTTCATGTTGTCTTGCATCCGGATCGATTCGCTCTGAATGGCGTTGTCCGGTGAACTCATTGTTGAAGAAAAAATCGCGTGATGCAAACCGCGCTCCGAAAGTCTGGATTCCGATCAATCGGTGACAGGCGAGAAAGCCGCGTTTTCAGGTATGAGAAAACCACTCGGCCGGGTTTTATGTTTCTGGCTTGAAACATTCCGCACTTTTGAACGGTGTGGTGTCCCGCCGATCCCGTGAAACGCAACCGGCTGCCCGCGTTCGGGAAAGTCCCGAGAAAATTTTTTGGGGTCCTTGGTGCAGCGCGTCGGCGAGCGTTCCGGCGTACCTCGCTCGCGGGAAAAACATATATCAAATTTGAAACATTTCGGCCGTCACGCCCCTGACACGCGCCCCCGGGGATCGCCGGAACCCTTGATACGCCTCGATTTCGCTTGAGATGGCCTGCTCTTTGCGTTAGCGATGGCACGGCAGTCGACGACGTGACGACCGGGCGGTTCCAGGAACAGACAGACTGAACCGGCTTCGGAATCACCTGCGGAAAGGAAGGCCGGAGCGCGTCGGGGAACACGCAGCTCCAGGTCGATGAACCGCGAGAACCTTCGTCGATCGACCGATGAGACCCGGTAGCGTCAGGGCAACAAGAAGAGCGGCATGGCAGCACATGGGGAAAAAAATGAAAGACCACAGCACATCGCGGCCGGCTGGTCGCGTTAAAAGCGAATTACCGCATCGCCGGGAGTTTGTCTCCCGTTCAACTGGATTCCATGCGCCGAACGGCAGTCACGCCGTTCAGGTCGATCTACCTGCCCGGTTTGTCCGGCTGGTCGAACCGTACGCGCATCTCTTGCGTTCCCTCTTTCTGAAATCCGTTCGCACGGACAGGTGTGTGCATCCCTGCCCTCGCAGCTGAGCGTCGCGTTTCGATTTTCTTGTAGTGCCGGTGGTGCCCGTCCCCGACGTCATGATCGACGAAGGGAATTCAATAGCAGTCCGAAAGGAGAATGCGCATGAAAAGAATCATCGAAAAGATCGCCTGGTTCGCGCGGGACCAGAGCGGTGTGACGGCCATCGAATACGGCCTGATCGCTGCGCTGATCGCAATCGGCATCATCGCCGCGTTGTCGACGATCGGTACGGATCTGAAGACGGTGTTCAGCACGATCGCCGCATCTTTGGACTCGGCGGTAGCAGCAATCTGATGGACGGTACGACGAACGGCTCCTCCGAATCGTTGGTCGGCACCACACGGCATCAACACCTTTCCTCGACGTATCGAAGCCAGATCGATCGATCCAGCCGGCACGCGAGGACTTTGAAAGTAACTACGCAAGGAGATCATCATGTCCAAGTTCATTCAACAAGTCAGCCGTTTCGTCCGTGATGAAGATGGCGTGACGGCCATCGAATACGGCCTGATCGCCGCACTGATCGCGATCGGCATCATCGCCGCGCTGACGACGGTCGGCAAGGACCTCAAGACCGTGTTCAGCACGATCGCGGCCGATCTGGATTCGGCGGTTGCCGGTCTTTGAAGGGCCATGCCGTGGACGGCTCGGCCGGTGCAGTGCTCGAGCCGTCCCCGGTCATCTGATCAACCCGGAACCGGAGACCATCATGCTAGCCAAGGTGCGTGTCGTATGTCGCCGCTGGATCGGCGACGAGCAGGGCGTGACGGCGATCGAGTACGCGTTGCTCGCGGCGATGTTCGCCGTTGCGGTGCTGGGCAGCGTCGTCACGCTGAAAGGCTCGCTGGCCGATGCGTACGAGGCGATCGCGGCGGCCGTGTCGGCTGCCGTGACCACCGCGCTGGCCATGGTTTCCTGATCCATCGATTCGATCCGCGAGGTTCGCCATGTTACCTGTTGCGCCGCCTTACCCGGTTCCGTTGTGCGTGACGCTGCTCGCGGTCGCCGCGGCCAGCACGGACATCGCGGCCCGCCGCATTCCGAACCGCCTCGTCGCGGTCGGCCTGGCCGGCGCGCTGGTCGCCCAGTGCATGCTGCACGGCGTCCTGGCAGGTGCGCTCGGATGGCTCGCGGGCGCAGCGACCGGCTTCGGCCTGCTGCTGCCGTTCTACCTGTTGCGCGGGATGGCGGCCGGCGACGTGAAGCTGATGCTCGCGATCGGCGCATGGGTCGGCGCGGAAATGACGTTTTACATCGTGCTGGCCACCTTCGTGGCCGGCGGGATCGGCGCCATCGCGTTCGCGCTGTTGCGCGGGCGGATGCGCCAGATGTGGGCGAACGTCCGCGCGCTGCTCGCACGCCGTTCGCAAGGGGCGCGCGCAGGGGCAGCCGACGGCCCCGCGGACATCGCGTCGGTCGGCACGCTGCCGTACGGCGTGGCAATCGCAGCCGGCACGCTGGGCATGCTGTTCGCGACGTGCGCATAGCGCGACGAGCCCGCAAGGAGGACGAACCGAACATGAACACGAACCACACCGAACCGAGACGCGACGCGCAGGTGTCCAAACTGCCGGATCCGTTGCCGTCGCGGGAAGCCAATACGAAGAAGGGCACGCAGTTGCCGGCGGCGCCGCGCTCGCTCAGCGAAACCGGGCTGAGCATGGCGTTCGTCGCCGGGCTCGTGCTGAAGTCGACGCTGGTGCTCGGCCGCCCGTCGTACGGCGACCTGGTCGAGCGGCACTGCCTGCCGCTCGCGGTGCTCGACGACGTCTTCGCGTTCCTGGTGCGCGAGCATCTCGTCGAGCTCACGCATCGCGGCGCGACCGATCTCGACGTGACGTTCCGCCTGACCGACGCGGGCCGCGTGCTCGCGCTCGAGGAACGCGCGCGCAGCGGCTACAGCGGGCCCGCGCCGGTGACGCTCGACGCGTATCTGGAATGCTTGAGCACGCATTCGGTGCGCAAGCTGCACATCGTCCAGAGCGACGTGTGGGCCGCGTTCGAAGGCATCGTGATCGACACGTCGGTGCTCGACGCGGCGGCCGCGGCGCTGAACGCGGGCCGTCCGCTGCTGATCTACGGCCCGGCCGGCAGCGGCAAGACCTTCCTCGCCGAGCGGCTCGGCGCGCTGATGCACGGCCGCGTGCCGGTGCCGCATGCGATCTGCGCGGCAGGTGAAGTGATCCAGATCTACGACCCGCTCGTGCATGTCGACGCGGGGCCGCAATCCGGCGGCCAGTCGGTCGATCGCCGCTGGCGCCTGTGCAAGCGGCCGGTCGTGATGTCGGGCGGCGAACTGACGCTCGACGAGCTCGACCTGCGCCGTGACGAGGCCGCCGGTTTCTACCAGGCGCCGCCGCACATGAAGGCGAACATGGGCATGTACATCATCGACGATCTCGGCCGCCAGCGCGTCGAGCCGCGCGACCTGCTCAACCGCTGGCTGCGCCCGCTCGATCGCGGCGTCGATTTCCTGACGCTCGAATCCGGCAACCGCTTCGTGCTGCCGTTCGACGTGTGGCCGGTGTTCTCGAGCAACCTCGCGCCGGAGCAGTTCTGCGACGAAGCGTTCCTGCGCCGCCTCGGCTCGAAGCTTCACGTCGGTGCGATGTCGGTCGACGACTACCGCGCCGTGTACGACGCGGCCTGCGCATCGCTCGGTCTCGTATCGGCGCACGATGCGTTCGAGTTCCTGCTGCACCGGCTGCATCTGCCGACCGGCAAGGCGTTTCTCGCGTGCTTTCCGGCGGACCTGCTGCGCCTCGTGGCCGCCGGCGCGCGTTACCGCGGCGATCCGCTCGAGGTGACGCACGACGCGTTGTATGACGCTTGGGCGAGCTATTTCGGCGCAGCGCCCGAACGGGACGGCAGCCATCCGCCGCCCATTGAGCGGGGTGGACGTACGTTCATTACCGGTTGAGCCGTTTCTTTCACGATTCGTCGAGGAGCATTGCCATGAAAAACAGTCGAGCGCTCATGATGCTGGTCGTCGCGATGGTCGCGGGTCTTGCCGCGGTCGTGTTCGCGTCCCACTGGCTGGTGCAGACATCCACGAGTTCGGTGACGCCGGTTGCGGTGGCGGCCATCGACCTGAACCTGGGCGAACCGCTCGGGCAGAACCAGATCCACATGGTGAGCTGGCCGTCGGGCAGCGTGCCGACCGGCGCATTCACCGATACGAAGGCGCTCGAAGGACGCGTCGTCCGGACCAGCCTGGCACGCGGCGAGCCGGTGATCGAGTCGAAGCTCGCACCGCTCGGCACGAAGGGCGGGCTGTCCGCGGTGATCGCCGACGGCAGCCGCGCGATCACGGTGCGCGTGAACGACGTGGTCGGCGTCGCGGGCTTCGCGCTGCCGGGCACCTACGTCGACGTGATCGTCAACACGCAGGAGCAGCAGGGCAAGACCGACGGGCAGAGCATCTCGAAGATCGTGCTCGAGCACATTCTCGTGCTCGCCGTCGCGCAGCAGGTCAGCCGCGACGACACCGCACCGAAGGTCGTCAACGCGGTCACGCTGGAAGTCACGCCCGACCAGGCCGAACGGCTCGACCTCGCGCGCAGCGTCGGCACGCTGTCGCTGGTGCTGCGCAACCAGGTCGACCAGAAGACGATGAACACGGACGGCGCGACCAAGCTGACGCTGCTCGGCAAGCCGCCCGTACCCGACCTGCCGCCGCTTCCCGTTGCCACACGCGTGCGGACGGTGCACGTCGCGTCGCACGCTGCGCCGCAAGCGCGGCGCGACTGCGTCGGCGTGCTGTCGGGCGTGAAGGGCAGCGTCGAATGTTTCTGAAGCAGATCAACACAGCCAGATAAACAGATCGGCCGCCAGCAGGGCACGGCGGCGTTGGAAGTCGACAACCGGCACGGCGCCGGTCTCTCGGGGGATCAAAGAAAATGAAGATCAAACCGCAATGTACAGGTAGCGGCCCACTGCGGACGCGCGTCGCACGGGGCACGATGATGGCCGCGATCCTCTGTTCAGGATGGCTGACCGTCTACGGCGCACTGGCCCAGGAAGGCATCGAGGCGGGCGTGCTGACGAAGGGCGGCGCCAGCGCGCCGGCTGCGGTCGGCAAGGGGCCCGTGCAGATGACCATCAGCATGGCGCCGGCGCCGGTCGCTGCGGCCGCCGCAACGGCTGGGCCGCTGCGCGGGCCGAACTGCATCGGCGCCGTGCGCGAGTCGACCAGCGTCAGCGTGCCGCTCGGCAAGTCGCTGCTGGTGCCGATGCCGGAGCCGGTCCGCAATCGGACGATCGGCAATCCGGCCGTCGCGCAGGCGACGATGGTGTCGCCGCAGACGCTGTACATCCTCGGGCTGTCGGTCGGCACGACCAACATGATCGTGCAGGGCAAGAGCGGCGCCTGCCGCGTGATCGACGTTGCGGTCGGCGCGGACGCCGGCGGCCTGCAGGCATCGCTGCAGCAGCTGATGCCGGGCGAGCGCGACATCCATGTGTCGACCGCCGCCGGCACGATCGTGCTGGCGGGCAGCGTGTCGAGCTCGCAGGCCGCGCAGCAGGCCGTGCAGATCGCGCACGCGTACGGCGACAGTGCGGGCGACCCCGCCGGGGGCGGCAAGCCGGGCGGCGGCGTGCTGAACATGCTGAGCGTCACGTCGCCGCAGCAGGTGATGCTGGAGGTGAAGGTCGCCGAGGTGTCGAAGACGCTGATCAACCAGATGGGCAGCGCGCTCAACATCCAGGGCGGCTTCGGCTCGTGGAGCGGTGCGCTGGTCAGCAGCCTGCTGGCGGGCGTGTCGAGCGCGGTCGCCTTCAGCAAGGCGAATAACCGGCCGTTCAGCATCGCGGCCGACGCGCAGAACACCGACAACCTCGTCAAGATCCTCGCGGAGCCGAATCTCGTGACGATCAGCGGCCAGGAAGCGACGTTCCTCGCCGGCGGGAAGATCTTCATCCCGATCCCGCAAAGCAGCGGCAACGGCATCTCGTCGATCACGCTGCAGGAAGAGGAGTTCGGCGTCGCGCTGAAGTTCACGCCGACGGTGCTGGCGAACGGCCGGATCAGCCTGAAGGTCGCACCGGAAGTGTCGGAGCTGTCGCAGACGGGCGTCACGCTGAGCGCGTCCAACATCGGCGGCACGTCGATCCTGCCGCTGATCACGACGCGGCGTGCGTCGACGACGGTCCAGATGAGCGACGGCGAATCGTTCGCGATCGGCGGGCTGATCAAGGACAACGCGACCGGCGCGCTGAAGGCGATCCCGGGCGTCGGCGAAGTGCCGGTGCTCGGCGCGCTGTTCCGCAGCACGTCGTTCCAGCAGGACCGCACCGAGCTGATCTTCCTGATCACGCCGCACCTCGTGAAGCCGCTGCAGATGCAGACCGCGGACGTGCCGCTGCCGACCGACAGCTTCTCGAAGCCGAACGAAGTCGACGTGTACGCAACGGGCAACATGGAAGGCCGCCGCGGGGTCCGCAAGCCGGGCGCACAACCCGACAGTGGCGCGGCAGCTGCACCGCAGGCACCGGCCCAGGCACCGGCGCAGGGGCCGGCTCCGGCACCGCAACCGGACGCGCCGGCCGCATCCGCCGCGCTGCCCGCGCCGCGCGCGCCGCAAGGCACGGACGCACAGCCGCCGGTGCCGGCCGAGCCGCAGAAGACGCCCGCACCGGAAGCGGCAATCGCGCCGCAGCCCGACGCGGCAAACGCGGCCCGCATCGCGCGTATCGAAGCCGCGGCCGCGCGCCTGGCGGCGGCCGGCCCCGACGAGTCGACCACGCCTGCCACGCCGGCGGCGCAACCGAAGCACCGGGTGCCCGCGGTTGCCCGCGCGCAGGTCGCGCGCTCGGAACCCCAATCCACCGATCGTTGAAGCCATCCAAGGGGACGCTCATGAAATCCGCCTACCTCGTATTCGTGCGCCGCGCGGCGCTCGCCGCACCGCTCGCGTTCGCGCTTGCCGGCTGCATGTCGTCGAGCCCGGTGTGGGACAGCCGCTTCGGCGACTCGGTCCGCACCGTGATGCAGGCCCAGATCATCGACCCGCATGCCGCCGAACACACGGCATCGGCGTCGGCGCCCGGCGTCGACGGTAGTGCCGCCGCGGCCGCGCTCGACAACTACGACAAGTCGTTCAAGCAGCTCCAGCCGCCTGCCAATGCGTTCGTCATCGGCATCGGCAAGGCCAGCCAGTAACGACAGCACGCTCAGGGAGAACGCCATGTCCAGCGCAGCTCGCTATCCGAAAGTCACGCGTCGCGGCCTCCATCGCCAGCGCGGCGCCGTCGCGATCATCGTCGGTCTCGCACTGGCGGTGATGATCGGGTTCGTCGGCCTCGCGCTGGACCTCGGCAAGCTGTACGTCACGCGCAGCGAACTGCAGAACAGCGCCGATGCGTGCGCGCTGTCGGCTGCGCGCGACCTGACTTCGGCCATCAGCCTGTCGGTCGCCGAGGCGGACGGCATCGCCGCCGGCCACCTGAACTTCGTGTTCTTCCAGAACAAGTCGGTGCAGATGGCGACGAATTCGAACGTTACGTTCAGCGACTCGCTGTCCAATCCGTTCCTGACGAAGAACTCGGTCACAACGCCGGCGAACATCAAGTACGTGCAGTGCACCGCGACGTTGAGCAACATCGCGCACTGGTTCATCGAGGTGCTGAACGTGCTGCCGGGCACCAAGCTCGCAAACGCGGCCGAAGTGTCGGCGAAAGCGATCGCGACGGTCGGCGGCGGGCAGACAGCGTGCGCGATCCCGGTGTTCGTGTGCCGCGCGACGGGCGCGCCTTCCTACAACGTCGGCGATTGGCTTACGTCGCCGTCCGGTTCGTCCTACGGGCCCGGCAACTTCGGCTGGGCGGCGCTCGACGGCTCGACGAACGAACCGACCCTCGCGAGCGAGCTGTCGGGCAACACCTGCAATATCACGAGCCCGCCCGACCTCGGCACCACCGGCCTGAAGACGGCGGCGTTCCGCGCCTGGAATACGCGCTTCGGCATCTATACGAACGGCGCGAACGGCTCGAGCGGCCAGCCCGACTTCACCGGCTACGCGTATGTCGGCCCGAACTACGGGCCGCCCGGAACGGCGGGCATCAAGGGCGATGCGTACACGCAGTTCGTGACCGACCGCACGACCTTCAAGACCTACCAGGGCGACGGTGCGCCGCCGTCGGGCAGCGGTGTCTCTACCAACGGCACCGCGACGGCGAGCAACTACCAGACCTATGGCGGCGACCGCCGTGTCGCGCTCGCGCCGGAAGGCGACTGCTCGACGCTGAAGGGCGCCAGCGGCAAGGTGCACGTCACGCAATGGGATTGCGTGCTGATGCTCGATCCGTTGCCGTTCAGCCCCGGCAGCGGCCCTGTCATAGCCCACCTCGAATACCTCGGCTCGTCCGTCTCCGGCAACAATCCGTGCGCGACGCACGGCTTGCCCGGCGACGGCAGTGCGTCCGGGGTCCAGGTGCCGATGCTCGTTCAATAGGGAGAGGCGATCATGAAAAGGCCCCTGTTTCGCCGTTCGCGCACCCGTGGCGCCGCCGCCGTCGAGTTCGCGCTCGTGCTGATGCCGATGATCCTGCTCGCAACCGGCGTGGCCGAGTTCGGCCGCGCGATCTACCAGTACGAGACGCTGACCAAGGCGACGCGCGACGCGGCGCGCTACCTGTCGATCTGGCTGCCGACCGACAGCGCGTATCCGGTGTCGGCGGCGCAGTGCCTCGTCGTGTACGGCAGCACGACCTGCGGCTCGGCCGGCACCGAGCTGGTACCGGGGCTCACCACGTCGATGGTGACCATCTGCGACGCTCAGCATACGACCGGTTGCAGCGATGCGTCCGACCCGGCGCAGTTCGCGAGCCTGCCGACCTACGACGCGAACAACAACGCGGCGAGCGGCACGGCGACGGGCAGCATCAACGTCGTCGAAGTGAAGGTCAAGGGCTACAAGTACCAGCCGATCCCCGCGTATCCGGGGCTGCCGTCGATCACGTTCGGCAACATCATCACCGTGATGAGGCAAGTGTCATGAACGCGCGCCACTTTCCGTTGTCGCGCCGGCGCAGCCAACGCGGCGCGACGATCGTCGAGTTCGCGCTCATCGCGTCGGTGCTGATCATGCTGCTGATCGGCATCTTCGAATTCGGTCGCGTGCTGTTCTACTGGAACACCGCGAGCGAGGCCGTGCGGCTCGGCGCGCGCACGGCGGTGGTCTGCGACGTGAACGCGGCCGGTGTCGTGAAGCGCGTGAAGTCCTTGCTGCCGCTGCTGTCGGACGCGAACGTGTCGGTCAGCTATACGCCGGCGAGCTGCACCGTGAACACCTGCTCGTTCGTGACGGTGAGCGTCACGAACGTCACGGTCAAGACGATGATTCCGTTCGTGAACGTCACGGTCAAGATGCCGTCGTTCACGACGACGCTGCCGCGCGAAAGCCTCACCTCCGCGACCGGCGGCGCTGCCTGCAACTAATCGAACAGACGAGGCACACGACATGATCAACATCCTCGTAGCTTCCGACGATACCGCGCGGCTCACGCAGATCGCGCGCCTCGTGGCCGACTGCGGACGCTATCGCGCGACCCGCGCGACCGGCCGCCCGTCGCAGATCGAGCATCGCACCGACGGGCTCGACGCGTTCGACATCCTGCTGGTCGACGGCACGTCGATCGACCCGTCGGAGCTGTCGGCGATCGAGCGGATCTGCCGCGCTCACGCGGGCCTGACCTGCATCCTCGTGACGGCGGATGCGTCGCCGCACGTGCTGCTGGACGCGATGCGCGCGGGCGCGCGCGACGTGCTGCAGTGGCCGCTCGATCCGCAGGCGCTCGGCAACGCGCTCGAGCGCGCCGCCGCGCAAAGCACGCGCAGCGACACCGACGATACGCGGATCGTGTCGTTCATGTCGTGCAAGGGCGGCGCCGGTACGAGCTTCGTGGCGAGCAACGTCGCGTTCGAGATCGCCGAAGGCTTCAAGCGCCGCGTGCTGCTGATCGACCTGAACCAGCAGTTCGCCGACGCCGCGTTCCTCGTCAGCGACGAAACCCCGCCGTCGACGCTGCCGCAGCTTTGCGCGCAGATCGAGCGGCTCGACAGCGCGTTTCTCGACGCGAGCGTCGCGCACGTGACCGAGAACTTCCACGTGCTCGCGGGCGCCGGCGACCCGGTCAAGGCCGCCGAGATGCGCGAGGACGCGCTCGAATGGATCCTCGGCGTCGCCGCGCCGCGCTACGACTTCGTGATCTTCGACGTCGGCGTCGGCATCAATCCGCTGTCGATGGTCGCGCTGGATCGCAGCGACCAGATCCAGATCGTGCTGCAGCCCGCGATGCCGCACGTGCGCGCCGGCCGCCGGCTGCTGGAGATCCTCGTGTCGCTCGGCTACTCGACCGACCAGCTCCGTCTGATCGTGAACCGCGCCACGCGCGCGAGCGACCGGACCCGCACCGCGCTCGAGGAGGTGCTCGGCCTGCATGCCGCATGCACGATTCCCGACGACGCCGACACCGTGCTCGAAGCGATCAACCAGGGGCATCCGGTGTCGCGGCTGGCGCGCAGCACCGCGGTCGCGCGTGCGTTGCAGGGTTGCGCGAAACAACTCGTCGAAGGCGAAGTGCGCGCGGGACACGGCGCGACGCGCAGCGAACCGTTGATGTCCCGGCTGTTCGGCCGCAAGGCCACGCCGAAGCTCAAGTCCATGTAAATCTCTCGGGGAACCATCATGTCATTGCGCGAACAGATGTCGTTGCACCGGGCCCAGCCGCTTGCGGCGGGCAGCGAACCGGCCGGCCCGGCGCATTCGTCGGTACGCGACGTATACCAGAAGCTGCGCCGCCAGATTCACCAGGCCGTGCTCGAACGCGTCGAGCTGGAGCGCCTGTCGCGGCTGCCGCAGGAGCAGGTCCGCCATGAAATCTCCTCGCTGATTTCGCGCATCCTCGACGACGAGCGGATGCCCGCGAACGACATCGAGCGGCGGCAGCTCGCGATCGACGTGTACGACGAGATGTTCGGCTTCGGCCCGCTCGAAGCGCTGCTGCGTGACCCGAGCATCTCCGACATCCTGGTGAATACGTACCGGCAGGTCTATGTCGAGCGCTGCGGCCAGCTCGAGCTGACCGACGTGACGTTCTACGACGATGCGCACCTGATGAAGGTGATCGAGAAGATCGTGTCGCGCGTCGGGCGCCGCATCGACGAATCGAGCCCGATGGTCGACGCGCGGCTGCCGGACGGCTCGCGCGTGAACGCGATCATCCCGCCGTCGGCGATCGACGGGCCGCTGATGTCGATCCGGCGCTTCGCGGTCAACCCGCTGAAGATGGACGACCTGGTGCGCTTCCAGAGCCTGACGCCGCCGATGGCCGAGCTGCTCGACGCGCTGTCGCGCGCCAAGGTGAACGTGCTCGTGTCGGGCGGCACGGGCAGCGGCAAGACGACGCTGCTCAACATCCTGTCCTGCTTCATTCCGCGCAACGAGCGGATCGTGACGATCGAGGACGCCGCCGAGCTGCAGCTCCAGCAGCCGCACGTGCTGCGCCTCGAAACGCGCCCGCCGAACATCGAGGGCAAGGGCGAGATCACGCAGCGCACGCTCGTGCGCAACGCGCTGCGGATGCGGCCGGACCGGATCATCCTCGGCGAAGTGCGCGGCGCCGAAGCGCTCGACATGCTCAACGCGATGAACACCGGCCACGAAGGTTCGCTCGCGACGATCCACGCGAACACGCCGCGCGATGCGCTGACGCGGCTCGAGAACATGATCAGCGTCGCCGGCCTGTCGCTGCCGCCGAAGACGATGCGCCAGCAGATCGCGTCGGCGATCTCGGTGGTCGTGCAGGCGGCGCGGCTGACGGACGGCAAGCGCAAGATCGTCAGCATCCAGGAACTGACCGGGATGGAAGGCGACATCATCAACATGCAGGAGATCTTCACGTTCAAGCGCACGGGCGTGGAGCGCGACGGCACGGTGCGCGGCCATTTCTGCGCGACCGGCGTACGGCCGAAGTTCGTCGAGCGGCTGCAGGCATTCGGCATCAACCTGCCGGATTCGCTGTACGACCCGTCCCAGCGCTACGAGTCCAACTGACGACATGGCGCCGTTTGCTGCCGGGGAGGCTACATGAACACGATCTTTTACGGTTTTGTGATTCTCACCTTCGTCGCGGTCGTGCTCGCGATCGAAGGCGTCTATCAATGGTGGAACGCGCGGCACGGCACCGCCGCGCGCCGGATCGAATCGCGCATTCGCGCGATGTCGGCCGGCGGCAACGTGCAGCAGGAGCGGCTGTCGATCCTGAAGAAACGGATGCTCGACGAATCGAAGCCGTTCGACCGGCTGCTGCTGCGCATGCCGCGCGTGCACTCGCTCGATCTCGTGCTCCAGCAATCGGGCCTCGACTGGACGCTCCCGAAGCTGATCGTGCTCAGCGCGGTATTCGGGGCATTCGCGTGGCTCGTGATGAGCTTCGCCACGTTGCCGCAGCTCGCCGCGTTGCCGGTCGCGCTGTTTGCCGCGTGCGTGCCGACAATGTACGTGATGCGCCGCCGTGCGCGCCGGATGCTCAGGCTCGAGCGGCAATTGCCGGACATCTGCGACATGATCGCGCGCGCGCTGCGTTCCGGTCATTCGTTCACGGGCACGCTCGGGATGGTCGGCGAAGAGTTTCCCGATCCGATGGGCGGCGAGTTCCGGATCACGTTCGACGAAGTCAACTACGGCGTGTCGCTGCACGACGCGCTGATGAACCTCGCGACGCGCGTGCCGGTGCAGGACCTGCGCTACTTCGTGATCGCGGTGCTGATCCAGCGCGAGACCGGCGGCAACCTGGCCGAGCTGCTCGACAGCATCGCAGGGCTGATCCGCGAGCGCTTCAAGCTGTTCGACAAGGTGCGCGTGCTGTCGGCGGAAGGGCGGCTGTCGGCGTGGATTCTCGGGCTGCTGCCGTTCGGCACCGCCGCGGTGATGGCGCTGGTGAATCGCGAGTTCCTGTCCGTGCTCTGGGAGGATCCGGCGGGGATCAGGATGGTCGGCACGATGCTGGTGTCGATGCTGTTCGGCCTGTTCTGGATCCGCCGCATTGTCCGGATTCGCGTTTGACGCGCAAATCGTATAACGAACCGTTGCGAGGCTGTCATGCAAAACCTGAGCGTGGTCCAGGCCGTGATGCTGGGCGGCTTGTTCATCTTCGTGGCCGGCGGCGTGCTCGTCGCGATGCTGCTGTTCGCGCCGCGCAGTATCCAGCGCCGGCTCCAGCAGGCCGGCGGGGCCGGTGGGGGCACGGGTGCAGTTGCGGGCCCGGGCGACGGCGACGACGTGGCGTCGCGCTGGGTCGCGAAGCTGGTCGATCTGTCCACCCCGATCTCGAAGCTGTCGGTGCCGAAGGACGGCTGGGAGAATTCGCCGCTGCGGATCCGGCTCATGAATGCCGGATGGCGCAGCCCGAGCGCGGCCGCGCTGTATTTCACCGCGAAGACGATGCTCGCGCTCGCGTTGCCGTGCGTGGCGCTGCTGGCGCTGATCACGACCGAGCTCGGCGACGAGCGCGCGCTGTTGTCGGTCATCCTCGTGGTGCTCGCCGGGATCGGCTACTACATCCCGAACATCGTGCTGTCGCAGCGGGTCAAGGTGCGCCAGCAGAAGATCTTCGAGGATTTTCCGGACGCGCTCGACCTGCTGACGGTGTGCGTCGAAGCGGGGCTCGGGCTCGATGCGGCGCTGATGAAGGTGAGCGAGGAGCTGCGGTTCAGCAGCGTGGTGGTCGCGAGCGAACTCGACCTGCTGCTGCTCGAGATGCGTTCCGGCTTCACGAAGGAGACGGCGCTGCGCAATCTCGCGCTGCGCACCGGCGTCGAGGACATCGAGTCGTTCTGCGCGATGCTGATCCAGGCCGACCGCTTCGGCACGAGCATCAGCGAATCGCTGCGCGTGCTGTCGGACATGCTGCGCACGCGGCGGCGGATGCGCGCGGAGGAGCGTGCCGCGAAGATCGCGCTGAAGCTGCTGTTCCCGCTGATCTTCTGCATCTTTCCGGCGCTGATGATGGTGCTGCTCGGGCCGGCGATGATTCACGTCTATCGCGTGCTGTTGCCGACGTTCGTCAGCATCGCGCCGTGAGCGGCGGACGCGCGCCGATTCGCATGCGTCGACAAGGTTCTTGCGTGCCGGCCCTGACATACGCGTCGGCCGGCACGGCAACAGGCTTCATGGAGGCTCCCTCCCCAGGCGGCGCCGCGAGACAGGTTGACCATAGCGGCGTCAATGCATCCTGGACCCATGGTTGGCCATGGAACAAGCCGTAGTCCACCGCCTTTATCGGCTGCCCCCTACTGCTATCCCTGAAGGCCGTTGCCGGCATTGCGCCGGCGCGGCCAACAGCGACGGAAATACGATGAACGCCTGCCGCTGAATTAATCCAGTTCAAGCGACTGACTGCCCGACAATACTGAAAACAGGCCAGTCACGCATGATCAAGGCCGGGGGAAACATGAACAAGCAAGCAGCGGCAAGCCGGCGGCGAAGCAGGCCGGGTCCGCCTTACCGCGTCATGGCCGTCCCTCGCTCGGCACTTCCGCTGCCTTGCTGAGCTCGCCCATGACGATCTGCGCGATCACGTTGGCCGGCGCGCGCCCGTCGGGCGCGGCAGCCGTGGTCGCCCACGCGACGATCGTCGTTTTCGTTGCCGGGTCGTAGCCCATGAAGGTATTGAAGCCCGGTATCTCGCCCGTGTGCCCGTAGAACGTGCCGAATTTGGCCAGGCCCATGCAGTAGCTGGCCGACCTCGGGTCGGACGGATCGAGCGGCGTGCAGCTGGCGAGCCGTTGCGCCTGCAGGTCGGCGTTCAGGTAGCCGCCGCCGACCATCCACTGCACGTAGGCGGCCAGTTCCGTCACGGTTGAAATGCCGGAGCCGGCCGTCCACGCCCACGACGTATTGACGTTCGTCACGTTCGTCGGTTGCAGCGTGCCGTTTTTCGCGGCCGCCTGGCGTTCGGGCGACAGCGCGTCGCTGTTGGTCGTCTCCGCATTGGTGCCCCATTGATAGCCCTGCGGCGCGGGCGCCGGCAACGCCGTATTCTGCTGCGGCGGCAGGAACGTATGGGCCAGGCCGAGCGGCACGAAAAGACGCGCGTTCATTGCATCGGCCGCGGGCATGCCGGTGAGTTGCTCGATGATGAGCCCGAGCAGCACCGTGTTCGTGTTCGAGTAGCGAAAATCGGCGCCCGGCGCGAAATAGACCGGCTGGCCTTCGGCGATATTCAGCAGTTCCGCCGTGCTCCACACCTTGTCCGGCTGCGAATCGAGCGTCTGGTTGAACGCGAGATTGGTCGAGTAGTTATAGAGGCCGCTGCGCATCGTCAGCAACTGCCCGATCGTGATCGTATTGCCGTTGGGCACGTTGGCGACGTACTTGCCGACGGTGTCGTCCAGGCTCAGCCTGCCTTCCTGTACGAGTTGCAGGATCACGGTGCCGGTCCACGTCTTCGTCACGCTGCCGACGCGAAAGTGCGCGTTCGTCGGTATCGGCGTGTTCGTGCCTCGCACGGCCGTTCCAAACGATTCGAGCCAGTTGCCCTGCGGCGATTGCACATAGACGACCGCGCCGGACGTCATCGTGTCCGCGAGCAATGCGTTGATCTGCGGGCGCGCCGCGTTGGCGAACGCGGGCCCGCCGGACGTCGGCGAACTGTCGCCGCCGCACGAGGACAGCGCGATGCCGATGATCGCGGCCGGTGCGAAGGCAACCATGCCGTGCACCAGCCGTTTCGCCGCGCTCGACACGAACCGGGAGAGTGGTGAAGTAACCATCGCGCGTCCCTCCGTGTTCGTGACGGATTTCTTTCCTTGCCTTGTCCAAAAACTATAGGACAGGCGCGTCCATGCCGGCAGCCCGCATTGCTTTCGTCTGATGATAGCGATTCGGCCCGTTCATCCGGTCGCGGGCATCACTGGAAGTGATGCACATAACGCAGCACCATCCGCGTCCCCTGCGGCCGGTTGCGCGCATGGACCTCGAAGTACGTGTTGAACAGCAGGTGATCGTGCGGCGAGAAGCTATACATTGCGCCCGGGCCGATCGCCAGCACGGCCTCGCGCGTGCCGGGCACGTCCTGCCCGTTTTCCTTCATGTCGGTGGTCTGGCGCAGCCAGTAGCCGTTGAGCCCCAGCCGCAGGCCCGGGCGCACTTCATACTCGGTCGCGAAGTTCGCATGGATCGCCTGGCCAGCCTGCGTCGACGTCACGTCGGGGCCGAGCGACGTGGCCGGCTGATGGTTGGTCGCGTTCCACAGATAGTGCAGGCGCCACGACACGGTCCATTTCGGCGTCAGCCACAGCGTCGCCGCCCAGTATGGGTCGAACGACCAGAAATGACTGCCCGGGTTGATCGCGCGCGCCGGATCGTACGCGCCGGTCGGCGCGATGAACTGGAATTCCACGCGCTGCGCGAAGCGCGGGCCCTGCGCGCCCATCACCGGGTCGAACTGGATGAACGGGCCGATCAGCAGATCGCCGAAACCGGCACGCGCATTCAGCGCGACGTTGCCGATGCCGTCGTCGGTGCGCGCGGACGCGATCCACGGCAGGATCACGTCGAGGCCCGGATGCATGCCGGCGAACGTCAGCGGCGACTGATAGACGAGCTGGCTCAAGCCCGCGAACAGGTCGATGTCCTGCTTCGGCAGGCCGACCTTGTTGCCGGCATTGTCGTTGATGCGGCCGGCCGTGTAGTACTGCAGGTACTGCGTGCCGTACCAGCCGGAGCCGGCCGGCGGCATCCCGTCGAGGAAACTGGTCATGCCGAGGTTGACCGGCGGCAGGTCGGCCGCGTGGGCCGGCGCGTGACCGGCCATGCCGGCGATCGCGAGGCCTGCGACGACGAGCAGGCGAGAGCCGAATTTCATGTTCACCACCTCCTGGATATTTATTTGTATAACTAATCAAATGGCGCGTGAAAGATCGGGGTGATCGGCGATCGCACGATACTGGCCGGCATGAAACACGAGCGGCGCCTTGCCGAACGCGTCGAACTGCTCGATCTCGCCGATGAAGAGCAGGTGATCGCCGCCTTCGTAATGACCGACGTTGCGGCACACGAAACGCGCGCTCGCGCCGTCGAGGCAGGGCACGCCGCCGCTGTCCGAATCCACGTGAAGCACGCCGTCGAACTTGTCGACGCTGGGCGTCGCGAAGCGGCGCGACAGGTCGATCTGGTCGTGCGCGAGGATATTGATCGCGAAATGGGTGGCCGCGACGAAATCCGGCCGGCTCGGCGCCACCTTGCGCAGGCTCCACAGCACGAGCGGCGGATCCAGCGACAGCGACGAGAACGAGTTGGCGGTGAGGCCCACCTTGCGTCCGTCCGCCGCGCACGTGGTGATCACGGTGACGCCGGTCGGGAACTGCCCGAACGCGGCACGCAACTGCTTCGGGTCGATGGTCGGGCTGCAGGTAACGGTCGTTTCCATGTCGGTTACTCCGAACGGGTACTGTGTTCGCGGATCAGCGCCGCGCACGCCGACGGCTCGAACCACCACGGCGAGAACCGGCGCGGATCGTCGAAGCCGTCGACGAGCGCGGCGGCGAGCGACGGCAGCTGACCGGCCGCGCCGAGCAGTTCGAGAATGTGCGGCGGCGGCGGCGTGAGCAGCGAGTTGGTCCAGCGCACGACATGCTGCGCGTAGGCCCAATAGCCTTCGAACGTCTGCTGCATCCAGTCCTCGCCAAACGGCGCGGCATCGCGTGCGACGATTGCGTCGAAATACGCCTTCGCGCATTTCGCGGCGTTGTTCGAGCCCTGTCCGGTGATCGGATCGTTGACCACCACCGCATCGGCCATCCCGAAGATCGTGCGGCCCGACGGCAGCCGGAAGAACGGCTTGCGCACCGTCGGCGCAAAGCGCCCGGACAGCGTGCCGTTCGGGTCGGTGAGCTCGACGTCGCGGCAGCGCTCGAATTCCCACGGCAGATACTGCTGCAGGAACGACAGGCTCCTGTCGAGGTGCTGCTCGGGCGTCTTCACGTCGGCCCAGCAGTCGAGCGGGCCGCCCGGAATGCCTTCGAACACCATGATTTCGCATGGGCCCGTCGTGGTCAGCGCGGGGAACACGAAGTACTCGCCGATGCCGGGCAGCAGGTTGAAGCGCACGCGCGAATACGGCTGGCTCGGCGTCATCCCTTTCACGTAGGTGAGGGCCAGCGCGCGTTGCGGGCGGTCGAACGCGCTGCGCGCGTCGTCGCGGCCGAGCAGGTTGACGATTTCGCCCTTGCCGGCCGCGAGCAGCACGAGATCGTGGCTGCGCGCCAGTTCCTCGAGTTCGGGCACGCCGACGTCGCAGATGCGTACGTCCGCGCCGCGGCGCCGAACGCCGTCGAGCCAGTCGGCCATCTTCACGCGCTGGTCGACGGACTGCGCATAGCGGGTCAGCCGCGACGACCAGTCGATCGCCTTGCGGCCGTTGCCGTCCGGGTGCGGCACCGCGATGCCGATGCCTTCGACGGACGGGCACGCTTCCTCCCAGGTGTTCAGGCCGAGATCGCGCTCGATCTGCAGCGAGGTATGGAACATGCACTGGCTCGACATGACCTTGCCGGCGCGGATCTGCTCCGCGTCGCGGTTGGTCGCGAGCGTGACGTGGTAGCCCTGGTCGAGCAGGGCGAAGGCGAGTTGCAGGCCGGACTGGCCGGCGCCGACGATAGCGATGCGTCTCATGAGAGTGTCCTCGGGTGGCCGGAATCCGGCCGGAATGGTTGCGGGAAGCGGCGGCGGGCGGTCATTCCGCCAGGCGCGGAATGGCCGGCACCGCCTGTTCGGGGCCCATCGCGGAATAGCCGCCGTCCACCGCGTAGTCGGCGCCGGTCACGAAGCTCGCCGCGTCGCTGCACAGGAACGTCACGACCTGCGCGACCTCCGACGGATCGCCGACCCGGCCGAGCAGATGAAACGGCGCGGCGACGCGATCGGTTTTCGCGCGGTCGCCGCGCGTCATCTCGTCCATCACGCGCGACCACGTCCATCCCGGCGACACCGAGTTGACGCGAATGCGATCGGGCGCGAGATCCATCGCCATGCTGCGCGTGAGCTGGCGGATCGCCGCCTTGGACGTCGGATACAGCCAGCGGCCGGTTTGCGCGCACTGGGCCGAGATCGAACTGAAGTTCACGATCGCTCCGCCGCCGCGCCGCGCCATGTGCGGGTGAACGGCCTTCGCCAGCATCGCCGCCGACACGACGTTCACGTCCATCGCGGCGAGCCAGTCGTTGCGGGTCGCGTGGATGCCGTTGTCGACGTAGCTGCATGCAAGGTTGACGAGCACGTCGATCGCGCCGAACCGCTCGGCGATGGCCGATACCGCACGCTCGATCGCGCGGTCGTCGGTGATGTCGATCGCGACGAACATCGCGCGTTCGCCGAGCGAATCGGCGACGCGCGCGCCGTTCTCCGTATCGAGATCGAGGATCGCGACGCACGCGCCGGCGCGGGCCAGGTCCTGCGCGACCGCGGCGCCGATCAGCGTGGCGCCGCCGGTGACGATCGCGACTTTGCCAGCAAGGGCAGTCATGGGGTATCTCCCGGTATCTATCGTCAGGTGAGGGAAGGGCCGCGTCAACGCGCGCCCGTCGACGGCTCGCTGTCCTGCCAGCGGCGCATCAGGCCGTTCGACGGCACGGTCTCGTCGAGCAGCTTGCGGGCCGTTTCGACGCCCGCGACCGGCAGGCCGGCCGGATCGAGCAGGCCGACCTGCACGAGCACGCTCGCCTGATCCCAGTAGATGTGTTCGTGATAGAGCTTGTCGCCGCGAAACTGCACGATCGCGATGAGCGGGATCTCGACGCGCTTGCCGGTCGGCGCGACGCCCGGCAGCATCCAGTCGATCTCGGTGGTGTGCGTGAAGCAGAACAGCAGCTCGTCGACGATCTGGCTCGCGCCGACCGTGCGCGAGATCGGCGTGATCGTGGTGTCGGGCGGATTCGCATGCACGAAGTGATGCGTGTAGAAGCGCTTGAGCTCGTCGTGGCCGACGCCGCCCGTCAGCGTCGGAATATGGTTGACGTACGGTTCGGCGACCATCGTGGCCATCGTCGCGTCGACGTTGCGCGTGTCGAATTCGTGCTGGAGATGGGTCTCCCACAGCGCGGAGAGGTCGTAGTGCGGGCCGAGCGCGGCGCGGAACGCGGCGATCGATCGCTGATGCGCCATGATCGCGGCGGCCTTGTCGAAATGATCGCCGCCGATGCGCGCGAACGCGTGATCGACGCCCGGATAGACATACACTTCGACGCCGTCGCGCCCGGACAGCGCTTCGGCGATACGCTGCTGCGCGTCGGGCGGGCAGAAGCGGTCCTGCCCGGCGATCTGCAGCACGAGCCGCCCGCGCAGGTGCGCGGCCTCGTCCAGCGCATGCTCGATGCCGACGCCGTAATAGCTGACCGCGGCGGCCACGCCCGACAGCCGGCACGCGGCGAGATACGCGAGCTTGCCGCCGAGGCAGTAGCCGAGCACGCCGGCTTCGCGCGTGCATTCCGGCCGTTGCGTGAGCACGCGCAGCGCGGCGCCGATATCCTCGACGCCCTTGTCCTCGTCGAATTCGCGATACAGCGCCATCGCGCGCTCGGCATCGGCCGCGGCGTAGCCGAGTTCGATCCCCGGAGACTGGCGCCAGAACAGGTCGGGCACCAGCACCGTGTAGCCTTCCTCCGCGTAGTAGTCGGCCGTTTCCCGCATGGTCGCGTTCGCGCCGAAGATCTCGTGACACAGCACGATGCCCGGCCCGCTGCCGCCGGCCGGCGTGCTCAGGTAGCCGCGAAACGTTCCGCCGTCTGCCGACGGAATCTCGATGTGACGTCCTTTCATCTGTCCCTCCATGCTGTTCGTTTCAGTGACGGGCCCAGTATTGGCGGACGAAACGTGCGCTTCTATCCGCTTTCTTCGGCCGGTATCCGCGAATTCCGGAAACCTGACGATCCGGCCGCCGCGCGTGGGCGGGCGCGCGGCCGACTGCGGGTATGTGCGGATACGGCAGCCCCGCACAGTTTTCTACGATGCGCGAACGGTCCGATTCTTGCATCGCTTGCGCGGGACTTGCGTGTTCCGATGGCCGGACTGTCCGGATACTCCGGGCGCTATCCGGATCGTGCAACGGGATTCCCCAATACCGGGAACGCATGCACGGCGCGAGTGCGATCGAGCATGACGGGAGAACTTCGATGACTCAAATTTCCGAAACCGGCTGGCTTGCCGACGCCGCCTGTTTCAATCACGGCAACCTGATGCTGCAGTCGGACGATGTCGACGAGGTGCGCGCACGCGTCGCCGACGTGTTCAAGCCGCACCGGCTCACGCCGACCGGCCAGTCGCGCGCGCTGCACAGCTGCATGCATCATGCGCGCTGGGGCAACCTGTCGCTGAACCTGCTCGATTACGGCGGCGGCGTCAGCATCGAGCCGGGGCCGCTCGAGCACTTCTTCCTGTTGCAGATCCCGCTGCGCGGCGACGCCGAGATCGAGTGCGGCGCGACGCGCTTCGTGTCGTCGCCGGGCACCGCGTCGCTGATCTCGCCGACGCTGTCGCTCAAGATGCGATGGGGCGATGCATGCCCGCAAGTCATCCTGCGCATCGAGCGCGAGGTGATGGAGCGTCACGCGCAGCGGCATTTCGGCGACGACCGGCGCGCGCCGGTCGAATTCGAACCGGCGTTCAGCCTGTCGTCGTCGCAGGGGACCTGTCTGGCCCAGATGCTGCCGATCCTCGCCGGCGCGATCGCGACGGATACGCATCCGCTGCGTCACCCGCTCGCGTTCGAGCAGCTCGAATCGACGTTGCTCAACCTGCTGCTGCACGGCCAGCCGAACAGCGCGCGCAACGGCACGCGGCACCTGCCGATGGCGCTCGCGCCGTTCTACGTGCGGCGTGTCGAGGAATACATCCGTGCGCATCTCGACGAGCCGCTGACGATCGAACGGCTCGCCGAGCTCGCCGGTGTCAGCCCGAGCACGCTGTTCGCCGGCTTCCGCAATCGCCACGGAATCACGCCGATGGGCTTCGTGCGGCAGTTGCGGCTGCAACATGTGCGCGAGGAGCTGCTGGCCGACGACACGCCGGGGCTCGCGTCGGTCACCGACGTCGCGCTGAAATGGGGCTTCGCGCACCTCGGGCGCTTCGCGATCGAGTACAAGCGGGCGTTCGGGGAGTCGCCGTCGGCGACGCTGAGGATGCGGCGGGGGCGGAATTGAACCCGTCGTGATGCGCTGGCGCGAACGCGCCGTGCGGCCCGCCGACGAGTCGCTCCCGGCACGACCGCCAGAACGCGATGCAGCGGGGCCGCCCGGGCCCGAACCTTCTCCCTTCAAGGCTTCAGCGAAGCCTGCACGACCGAAGCCGGTATCCGTTGCGTCGGCCCGTTGCCGAACGGCGGACGATCCGTCACGCGTCGGCGTTTCCTGACCTGCCCTCCAACGCGTCGAACCCGGGATTCGCCCGCCCGCGCATTTTTTTTAAAGACCGCGCCACGTTCGACCGGTATGATCGCTGCGCTCGCGAACGGCGCCGTTGGCCAGTGCATGCCGACTCGCGCGCGACCGACATCACCAGCACGACAATCAAGACAGCACAGGACGGCCGCCGACGGCACATCGCTCGTCGACGGGGCCGAACGGGCCGAGACAGCACGACGGAGTATTGAAACGATGTGGACGGAGACAGGGGCAGCGCGACGCGCATGGGCGATCGCTGCCGGGGGAGCGTTGTGCGTGGCCGCAGCGGGCGGCGCGCGCGCGCAGGCGTCGAACTCGGCGGCGGCGCCGCTGGCCGGCACGGCGACGGCCGTGCTGCCGCCAATCGACGTGACGGGAAAGGCCGGCGGATCGTCCGCGGGGCTCGTCGGGCTGCGTACCACCGCCGGCACGAAGACCGACACGCCGGTGGCCGAGATCCCGCAGACGATCAACATCGTCACCGCGCAACAGATCGAGATGACCGGCGCGGCCGACCTGAACCAGGCGCTGCGCTACGTGCCGGGTTTCTCGACGTTCGGCGCCGACAGCCGGACCGACTGGTATGCGGCGCTGCGCGGCTTCACGCCGACGCTGTACGTCGACGGCGTGCCCGCGCCGAATACGGCCGTCATCGCGAACTGGCGTGTCGACCCGTACACGATCGACTCGATCGCGGTGCTTCGCGGGCCGACGTCGGTGCTGTACGGCGCGGGCGAGCCCGGCGCGATCGTCGACGCACACACGAAACTCGCCGACGGCGAGCGCGTGCGCGAAGCGGGCATGCAGATCGGCAACGACGCGCGCAAGCAATTCATGCTCGACGTCGGCGACCGGCTCGATCCGGACGGCCGGTATGCGTATCGCTTCGTCGGCGTGGCGCGCGACGGCAATGCGGTGACCGGCCCGAACGGCGACCGTCGCGTTGCGCTCGCGCCGTCGTTCCGGTGGCGGCCGAACGCCGACACGTCGCTGACGTTCTCCGCGTCGTTCCTGCAGGACCACGGCGACATCTCGTCGAACTTCCTGCCGGCGTCGGGCACGGTGCTGCCGAACCCGAACGGTCGCCTGTCGCAGGACATCTACATGGGCGACCCGGCGTTCAACGACTACCGGAAGAAGCAATGGTCGCTCGGTTTCGCGCTGGAGCACCGCGTGAATGCGATATGGACGCTGCACCAGGACGTGCGCTGGTCGCACCTGTCGCTCGACGACGCGACGGTGTTCGGCAACGGCCTGGTGCCCCGCAGCACGACCAACATGATGCGTTTCGCGGGGCTGTTCCAGCTCAACTACAGCCGGCTCGACATCGACAACCACGCGCAGGCGCGCTTCGGCACGGGGCCGCTCGAACATACGCTGCTGCTCGGCGCGCAGTTCGACCGGCAGACGACCACCAACAGCGTGTGGCTCGCGCTGGCGCCGTCGCTCAACCTGTACCACCCCGTCTATCGGCCCGTCACGGCCGCGATTTTCTCCGGCCCGACGTCGCTCGGCCACGTCGATCAGTACACGGCGATGAACGGATTCGGTGCGTACGCGCAGGACCAGATCCGCTGGCAGCGCTGGACGCTGACGCTCGGCGGCCGCGAGGACTGGGTAAATGCGCGGTTCGACGACCGGGCGGCCGGCAAGCAGACGCAGCAGGACGTCAGTGCGTTCTCCGGGCGGGTCGGGTTCACCTATCAGGGCGATGCGGGGTTGTCGCCGTACGTGAGCTATTCGACGTCGTTCGATCCGGTGATCGGCGTGCGGATGGTTGGCGGCGGCCTGCCGAAGCCGACGCGCGGCACGCAGACGGAAGCCGGGCTGCGCTGGCAACCGCCCGGCAAGAATCTGATGCTGAACGCGGCTGTCTACCAGATCGACCAGACCAACGTCGTGACGCCGACGCCGGTGAGTCTCGATCCCACCGGCACGACGTCCGTGCAGACCGGCAAGGTGCGCTCGCGCGGCATCGAGCTGAGCGCGGTCGGCAAGGTGACCCGCGAGCTGTCGATCGTCGCGTCGTATGTGTATCAGGACGTCAAGAACGTGCAGGCGAACGACGCGTCGCTGAACCACTGGCCGGTGGCCGTGCCGCTGCCGCGGCAGATGGCGTCGATGTGGGCCGACTGGACCTGGCATACGGGCGCGCTGTCGGGCCTCGGGATCGGCGCCGGCGTGCGCTACCAGAGCGCGTTGGCCGGCGCGCCCGACAATTCGCTGACGGTGCCGAGCACGACGCTGTACGACCTGGCGATGCACTACGAGATGCGGCACTGGCGGTTCGCGTTGAACGTCGCGAACCTGTTCGACCGCCGCTACGTCAGCGGCTGCTCGTCGTACGCCGTGTGCGTGTTCGGCAACGAGCGGACCGTGCTGGCCAGCGCGAAATACAACTGGTAGCGGGTCGTCGCGTGCACGCCGAACGCGGGGCTATGCGCCGCGTTGCGGTTCGCGGTTCGCAGCGCGCCGGCCCGCGTGGCGCTGGCGCCGCCACTCGGTCGGCGTGATGCCGAAACGTTCGCGGAACGCGGTCGCGAAATTCGCCGGCGTGGAAAAGCCGATTTCCTTCGCGATGCTGGCGATGCTGAGCGACGTCGAATCCAGCAGGTCCTGCGCGATCCGCAGCCGCTCTTGCCGCAGGTACTCGAACACCGTCTGGCCGAGATTGTCGCGAAACGCGCGCGACAGCCGCTTTTCATGCGTGCCGACCGCACGCGCCAGTTGCTCGACCGTCGGCGGATCGTTCAGCGTCCGCGACAGGTGGCGAATGGCCGCGCGCACGATGATGTCGTCGTCCTTGCCGGCCGCGAACGGATTCTCCGTATCGACAGGCCGCTCGCGCAGGGTCCGTGCCAGCTGCACGCGAATCCGCGCGAGCACTTCGGCCGGCTCGAACGGCTTCACCACGTAGTCGACGCCGCCGATTTCGAGCCCTTCGAGGCGTTCGTGCAATTCGCTTGCAACGGTCAGGAAGATGACCGGAATCGCGCTCGTCTGCGGGTCGGCAGCCAGCAGCCGGCACGCGGTGAAACCGTCCATGCGCGGCATGCGGACATCCATCAGGATCAGGTCGGGCATCTGCGCCTGCGCGCGCTCGCACGCCTGCGCCCCGTCGGATGCGATGCTGATCCGGCAGCCCGTGCCGCGCAGGATGTCGATCAGCAAACGGAGCTGGTCGGGCTGATCGTCGACGATCAGGAGATGGGCGTCGCTCAATGCGGAGATCGATGGGGACATCGTGCACCTGTTCTGGAAAGGCGACTGGCTGAGATCCCGCGGGTGGCCTGCCCGGTTCGGGGAATCGTCGGAAGCCGCTCTATGACGACGCGCAAACGCATCGCACGCTCGCATCGGTATTCGGATTGGGCCGGACTGCGCGGCAGGCAACCGGTTGGCGCATCACACGGCGTTCGTTGTTTTGATCGCTGAGCCGGTAAAGACGCGGACGATTGCCGTGGTCGCGTCGTGAATGGTCGCGGCTGCCGGTATCGATGCGAGCGGAATTGTAGGAGCATATTTCGAATCCCGCCAGATGGGTTGTCGATATTCGCGCCATGTCGTTTTATGCAGCCGCGGAATGTGCCGCGGTTTGTGTCTGCCGTGTTGCCGCGTTGATGTTCGTCAAAAAACATGGATTCGACGTGTGTCCGGCACGCAATCGCGCAGTCACGCCGACTCTCCGGTCGCGACTTGTTGGCTTCCATTTAATTCAAATCCGCTTCGGCAAAGTATTTATACTCTCCTAAAAAGATTCCTATTAATCGATATTATCCGCAATCGTTTGCGAGGCGATCATGTTTTTTGTAACTCGTTGAATATATTGAATTTTGCAATCTATAAACAATGCCGCCTTTAATAATAATCGATCGTGTCTCATAATTCGTCCGAACTTTGAGCGACGGATAGCGCAGGACAACGGAAGGCACCGCGAACCGCGACGGACGTTGCGCGATTCGAATCCGAAGCATCGGTTGATGCATGCCTGAACGAACGTCCTGCGCATGGAAACGGAAATCCGGTTGCCGGAGATGAAATAAAAGAAACGGGGTTGGTCGCAGTCGGCACGACGTCAGATTCTGGGTAGTTATAACGACGGGTTGAATCTCCGGATTCGGTCGGGGGCAACTCGTCCACAAATAACAATACGTATTCCTAATGCATGTAACGAATTAACGGAACGGGCCGTCAAGAGACGGCGTGCCCGGGCTCTCGAACGCCTTGTCGATTTGGGCGGTCGGTGCGTGTCGCGTTCGACACGGCCGGGCCGGGCATCGTGAACGGGTTCCGCACTGAAGTCGTAATCGCAATCGAAGTCGAATCTGTCAATAAAAGTAAGTAGTCCGTATTCAAACATTACGATACAAAACGGAGCAGAACAGCATGAAGAGGAACCAGATTTCGGCGCTTGTCGCCGCCATGTTCACGGGTGCAGGCGTGTTGATCGCGGGAGTCGCGCACGCGGACAATTTCGTCGACCGTGGCAACCCGGACAACGCGTTGAACGGCCAGTGCATCGACGGCACGAATCCGCTCTGCGTGGCAACGAAGAGCGGGAGTTTCGTGGCGGTGAGCACCTCGAACGTCACGCAGGGAACGAATGCCAAGGCCGGCACCAGCGGTATCGCGATCGGCGACCAGTCCAACGCAAGCAGCAAGGGCGGCAGCAGCAGCGGCGGCGCGATTGCGATCGGCGTCGGCTCGCAGGCGCTGGCGAATTCGGCCACGGCGATCGGCACGGTGGCGGTCGCGCAAGGCAATACGTCGCTCGCGGTCGGCCGTCAGTCGGCCGCAATCGGCGATTTCTCGATGGCGCTCGGCAACGTCGCCGATGCGCACGGCACGAGCTCGATCGCGCTCGGCCACTCGGCGCTGGCCAGCGGCGATCGCTCGATCGCGATCGGCGGCGCCAACCCGACGTCGAGCGATGGTGTGTCGAACGGCGCCGCGTACGACG
The DNA here is from genome assembly GCF_001028665.1 of Burkholderia pyrrocinia. NCBI lineage: Bacteria > Pseudomonadati > Pseudomonadota > Betaproteobacteria > Burkholderiales > Burkholderiaceae > Burkholderia > Burkholderia pyrrocinia. The sequence goes on along the minus strand of NZ_CP011505.1, from coordinate 599,267 downwards.
CGGCGACGCAGACGCGCGCCGGCGGCACGCAATCCGTGGCGATCGGTGCGGGTGCGCAGACGAACGACAACAACCAGGTGGCGATCGGCTCGGGCAGCGTCGGCGCGAACAACGGCGGCACGCCGGTATTCGGCGGCACGGCCGCACCGGTCGGCGGTGCGGTGTCGTTCGGCGCGGTCGGCAACGAACGCCAGCTCAAGAACGTAGCGGCCGGCGCGGCCGATACGGACGCCGTCAACGTCCAGCAGTTGAAGAACGTGAACAGCGCGCTCAGCACCGGCATCGGCAACGTCGACGCGCGGGTAACGTCGGTCGGCAATTCGCTGTCGACTTCGATCACGAACGTCGACCAGCGTGTGACCAACGTGGGCAACAGCCTCAGCACGAGCATCGTCTCGGCGACGAAGAACGTCGTGAAATACACCGACGATTCGCATGCGGCGATCACGCTCGACGGCAACAACGGCACCACGATCGGCGGCGTCGCGGCCGGTGTCGCGGATACCGACGCGGTGAATGTCGGCCAGTTGAAGGGCAGTGTCGCGCCGCTGCAAACGTCGATCTCGACGGCGGCTTCGAACATCACGAACCTGCAGAACAGCGTCTCCGGCATCAACACGTCGCTGAGCACGGCGGCCTCGAACATCGGCAACCTGCAGGCGGCCGATACGCGCAACGTGAAGTACGACGGCGCGAGCGGGTTCGACTCGGTGACCTTCGCCGGCGCCAACGGCACCACGCTGCACAACGTCGCGGACGGCAAGGACGTGCACGATGCCGTCAACGTCGGCCAACTGAACGGCGGCCTCGCATCGCTCAGCACGAGCGTGACGAACAACCTCAGCACGACGCTCGGCAACCTGAGCACGTCGATCACCAGCCAGATCGGCAGCGCGACGAAGAACGCGGTGCAGTACGACGACGACGCGCATGGCGGCGTCACGCTCGGCGGCAAGGGCGCGCAGGCGCCGGTCGGCCTGCACAACGTCGCGGACGGCATCGCCGCGGGCGACGCGGTGAACGTGGGCCAGCTCGGCAAGGCGACCGACACGCTCAACCAGTCGATTACGACGCTCGGCAACCAGGTGACGACGAATACGGGCAACATCGCCGCGCTCCAGCAGGATGCGCTCCAGTGGAACCCGAGCCTCGGCGCCTACGATGCAAGCCACGGCGGCAACGGCCCGCAACGGATCAGCAACGTCGCGGCCGGCAAGAACGGTACGGATGCAGTCAACGTCGACCAGTTGACCGCGGCAGTTCAGAACGGCACGAGCCAGCTCGATGCGCTGGCCGTGAAGTACGACGATGCGAGCAAGCGGCAGGTTTCGCTCGGCGCGGGCAACGGCGGGAGCCCGGTGCGCGTGACCAATGTCGCGGAAGGCAATGTGGCGTCCGGCAGCACGGATGCGGTGAACGGCGCGCAACTGCGCCGCGCGACCGACGGCACCGCGGCCGCGCTGGGCGGCGGCGCAACGGCGAATCCGGACGGCTCGATCAGCGCGCCGGCCTATAAGGTGGGCGGCGGCTCGTTCAACAATGTCGGCGACGCGCTGACGAACCTCGACGGCCGGGTCGGCAGCAACACGACGACGCTCGAGAATCACGAAACGCGCCTCGGCAATGCCGAAACGAACATCGCCGGCAACACCGCCGCGATCGCCGGGCTGCAGCAGGACGCGCTGCAGTTCGACCCGAAACTCGGTGCGTACAGCGCGGCGCGCGGCGGCGCCCCGACGAAGCTGACGAACGTGGCCGACGGCAACGTCGCCGCCGGCAGCACGGACGCAGTGAACGGCGGCCAGTTGTCGGGCGTGAAGTCCGATCTTCAGCAGCAGATCACGCAGGTGTCGAACCAGACCGGCGAAGCCGTGAAGAACGTCGTCAAGTACGACGTCGACACGAACGGCAACCGGTTGAATTCGGTGTCGCTCGTCGGCGGGGACGCGAACTCGGCGGTCGTGCTCAAGAACGTTGCCGCGGGCACCAGCGACACCGACGCGGTGAACGTGAAGCAGCTGAAGAACGTGCAGTCGAACCTCAACCAGCTCGGCGCGCTCGCGGTGCAGTACGACGACAGCTCGAAGAGCACGATCACGCTCGGCGGCGCCGGCGGCACGCGCATCACCAACGTGAAGGCCGGCACGCTCAGCGCAACCAGCACGGACGCGGTGAACGGCTCGCAGCTCTACGCGACCAACCAGCAGGTGTCGAAGAACACGACCGACATCTCGAACCTGCAGGGGAACGTGACCAATATCGCGAACGGCAAGGCCGGCCTCGTGCAGCAGCAGGATCCGAACGGCGCGGTCACGGTCGGGAAGGACACGGGCGGAACCAGCGTGAACTTCTCGGGCACGGCGGGCGACCGCGTGCTGACCGGCGTCGCGGCGGGCGTGCACGACAACGATGCGGTCAACGTCGGCCAGTTCAACAACGCGTTGAAGAACGTGGCGGCCAACGACAAGATTCGCGCGGCGGCAACCGATGCGAACACGACGTGGATCGCGCGCGCCGATGCGGGGGCGATCGGGTCGACGGCGACGGCAACCGGCAAGAACGCGGTGGCGGTCGGTCAGGGCTCGGTCGCCGATCGCGACAATTCGTTCTCGGTCGGCGCGAAGGGCAGCGAGCGCCAGATCACGAACGTCGCGGCCGGGACGGCGCCGACCGACGCGGTGAACGTGCAGCAGCTGAACGACAACCTCACGTCCGCTTCGACGCAGGCGAAGAACTACACCGACCAGCGCATCGGGCAGGTGTACAACTCGTTCAACGACCTGAAGAAGGACATGTACGGCGGCGTCGCGTCGGCGATGGCGGTGGCCGGCCTGCCGCAACCGACGGGCGCGGGCCGCTCGATGGTGTCGGCGGCGACCTCGAACTATCACGGCCAGCAGGGCTTCGCGGCAGGGTACTCGTACGTGACGGAGAGCAACCGCTGGGTCGTCAAGGCGTCGGTGACCGGCAACACCCGCTCGGACTTCGGCGCGGTGGTCGGCGCGGGTTATCAGTTCTGATACAGGTCGCACAGCGTCGAACGGCCGGGGTGCCGGGCAAGGTTCGTGAAGCCCGGTACCTGCGGAAGACTCGTGGCCCGAGGTCAGTGTGTTGACCTCGGGCCATCGATGTTCGACGGGTTGCCTGAAATCAACGCATCGGGAAATATCGAATCTCCTCGATGGATATACATGGGCGGAAGATCAACGACCACGTCGCTACGTCGAGGTTCATTCGGGCCGGCACCGCCTAGATTCGCGCGAGCGTGTTGTGATCGCCCTCGCCGCCGAAGTATTTCTCGAGCGCCTCAATGAACACCGTGTTGTCGGCAGTCGCATGCGCGAACAATGTGACCGACGAGCGGAATTTCAGGTAATCCGGATACCCGAAAATCGTCTGGATCGAACTGCCTTCGACCTGATTGACCAGCCGTGTGCATTCCCGCAGCCTTTCGCCGAGCAGCGGATGCTGAAGATACGCGACGGCTTCGGCCAATGTCGAGATCGCGTACCGTTGCGCCATCGCGCTGTCGCCAAGCCCTTCGATCTGCGGAAACACGAACCACATCCAGTGGCTTCGCTTGTGTCCGTTCTTCAGCTCGTCGCATACCTGCGCATACACCGAATTCTGCGCGTCGACAAAGCGCTGAAGATCATGGGGATCGTCCATTTCGCCCTCCGTCCGTTCCGGCGCGGCAAGCCGCCCGAGCACTCATTGTGAGCGTGACCAGGATGGCGTGCAAACGCCCCGTTGACCGTGTGCCCACCCGGCTTCGCATCGCGTCCCGCGAGCGGGATCGAACGAATTTGCTGCACTGCGCTGCGATCGCTCGTCCCCGGCGACGTCGCGCCTGCCGCCGGATGGCGACGTACCGGCAACGGGCGTAGCATTCAGACATGCGGCCGGCCGCGATCCTGACCGACGGATCGGCGGCACACCCCGATCGGGTCGCAGCCGGCCACGCATGACGGCCCGGCAAAGGAGCCTCGATGCGCTCGCAAGCAACGTCCGTCTCTCGCCTGAAACGCTATGGGATCGCGGCTGCGGTCGTCATCGCCTGCCTGATCGTCATCGGGCGCATCACCGGGGTCCTGGTCGACTGGCTGTGGTTCTCGTCGATCGGTTATGCCGCCGTTTTCTGGACGATCCTGTCCACGCGGGTGCTGCTGTTCGTCACGGTGTTCGCCGTGGCGGCGGGCGCGATCGGCGCGTCGGGGTTACTCGCGCATCGCCATGCAGGGCCCGTCGATGTCTGGCCGGTCGAGGACACTGCGTCGACGCGCGAGGAGGAAGTCCTTCTGGCGCTGGCAAGAGACGTCGCGTCGCGCATTCCATGGCGCGTGGTCATTGCCGCCGGTGCCGCCTTCCTCGGGCTTGCGATCGCCGCCGGTGCGATGTCGAGCTGGGACGTTGCACTGCGCTATCTGCATCAGGTGCCGTTCGGCGCGCACGATCCGATCTTCGGAAAGGACATCGGTTTCTATCTGTTCGCGCTACCCGCCTGGATCGTGCTGAAGAACCTGCTGCTGCAAGTGGTCGTGTGCTGCGCGATCGCCGCAGGCATCGTCTACTGGCTGCGCGGCGACATCACGCTGCGGCGGCCGAAGGGGCTCTCGTCGGCTGCCGCCGTTCACGGTTCCGCGCTACTGGCGCTCTTCTTCGTGCTGAAGGCGTGGTCGTGGTGGCTCGAGCGCTTTCTGCTGCTCTACGACAACAACGGCGTCGTGGTCGGCGCCGGCTATACGGATATCCACGTGATGCTGCCGGTGCTGTGGCTGCTCGTCGGCCTCGCCACCGCGTCGGCCGTTGCGATGCTGGTCAACATGCGCCGGCCCGGTTATCGGCTGCCGGCCGCTGCGCTGCTGCTGGTGTTCGGCACGTCGTTTGCGCTCGGCATCGTCTATCCCGCGCTGTTCCAGCGCTTCTACGTCAAGCCGAGCGAGCTGCAGCTCGAGACGCCCTATATCCGGCACAACATCGCGTTGACGAGGCAGGCTTACGGTCTCGCGCAGATCGAGGTCAAACCGTTTGCGGCCGAGCGGGGCCTGAATCTCGCGGCGCTGCAGGCCAATCGCGCGACCGTCGACAACATCCGCCTGTGGGATGTGCAGCCGCTGATGGATACCTATGCACAGTTGCAGGAGATCAGGACTTACTACAAGTTCTTCTCCGTCGATATCGATCGCTACCGGCTCGACTCCGGCTACCGGCAGGTCATGCTGTCGGCGCGCGAACTGGAGCAGACGATGCTGCCGGAGAACGCCCGAACCTGGGTGAACCTGCATCTGCTGTTCACTCACGGAAACGGCGTCGTGATGTCGCCGGTCACGGAGAAATCCACGGAAGGCTTGCCGTCGCTCTATCTGCGCGACATTCCGCCGGTCGCGGATGGCGGACCGGTAATCGACGAACCGCGCATCTACTTCGGTGAAGGCGGGCAGGGTTATGTGATCGTGAAGGGCAGCGTGCCCGAATTCGACTACCCGAAGGGAGACAGCAACGTCTACACGTCCTATAGCGGGCGCGACGGTGTCGCGATCGGCGGCGCGGCGCGGCGCAGCCTCTTCGCGTGGCAGTTCGACGATCCCAACATCCTGCTGACGCACTACATCACGAACGACAGCAGGATCCTGTTTCACCGCAACATCCGGGACCGGATCCGCACGATTGCACCGTTTCTCGCGCTCGACCACGACCCGTATGTCGTGGCCAGCAACGGCCGCCTGTTCTGGATGCAGGACGCCTATACGACCAGCCGCTGGTTTCCGTATGCGCCGCCCGGTGTCGGCGACGGCGCCAACTACATTCGCAACGCGGTCAAGGTGGTGGTCGACGCGTACAACGGCACGGTCGACTTCTACGTCAGCGATCCTTCCGATCCGCTGGTGCGGACGTACGCGCGCATCTTCCCCGGCATGTTCAAGCCGCTCGACGCGATGCCGCAGGATCTGCAACGGCATATCCGCTACCCCGAGGACCTGTTCCTGATCCAGGCGAACCTCTACCGCGCTTATCACATGGATGCACCGGAAGTGTTCTATAACCGCGAGGACCTCTGGCAGTTTCCTCGCGCGCTGGGCGATATCGACGGCGGCGACACCGCGAACACGCGGATGGCGCCGTACTACACGATCATGAGGCTGCCCGGCGACGCGCAGGCCGGCTTCGTGCTGATGCTGCCGATGGTGCCGAGCCAGCGCGAGAACATGATTGCGTGGCTGGCCGCGCGTTGCGACCCGCCCGGGTACGGCAAGCTGATCGTCTACGCGTTCCCCAAGGACAAGCTGATCTACGGGCCGTACCAGATCGAGGCGCGCATCCAGCAGAGCACGGAAATCTCGCAGCAGATCTCGCTGTGGAACCAGATGGGCTCGCGCGTGATCCGCGGCCATCTCGTGGTCGTGCCGATCGAGCACTCGATTCTCTACGTGTCGCCGCTTTATCTGCGCGCGGCGTCGGGCCAGTTGCCCGAACTGAAACGGGTGATCGCGGCCTATGGCGACCGCGTCGTGATGGAGGAAAACCTGAGCGAGGCGCTCGCGGCGCTCTTCAAGGAGACTGGGCCGGGGCCGGCGGCGGCGCCGGCCGGCGGCGCGGCGGATGCGCGCGCCCGCGAGGCGCTGGCCCATTACGACCGCGCGATCGAGCGGCTGAAGGCGGGGGACTGGGCCGGCTTCGGCGCGGAACTCGATGCGCTCCGGCCGTTGCTCGAAGCGCTGGGCGCCGTTCGCGCGGATAACAAGAAATAAGTGGCCTCCTCGATGGCTCGATCGCCGGCCACCCTGTCAGGTCACCGGCGGCGCGTGCCCATGATCCTCCAGACCCCGCGCATCGTCGTATTCCCGCGAAATATCCTTGTTCGTGTAGTCCCCGAGCTTCGATGCGGCGACCAGGCTCAGCACCGCACACATCAGCACGTACACCGCGATCGCATACCCCGAATGGTAGTAGGCAAACAGCGCCGTCGCGATCAGCGGCGCCGGGCCGCCTGCAATGACCGAAGCGAGCTGATACCCCATCGACGCGCCGCTGTACCGCAACCGCCCGGTAAACGACTCGGCAATCAATGCAGCCTGCGGCCCGTACATCATCGAATGCGGGACCAGCGACAGCACGATGGCCGCGAAGATCCATGCCGGATTCCGGCTATCGACCATCGCAAAGTAGAGGAATCCGAACACACCGACGACAGCCGCACCGATCATGTACATCCGCCGCCGCCCGATCAGATCCGACACGTGCCCGAACAGCGGAATGGTGAAGAACTCGACCACGGATGCAACCAGCACCGCCGTCAGCAGCAGTTCACGCGTGACGCCCAGCGCCGTGATCCCGTAAGTGAACACGAATGCCGTGAAGATATAGAACGGCGCCTGTTCGGCCATCCGCGCAAACGCCGACAGCACGATATCCCGCGGCTGCTTGCGCAGCACTTCGAGCATCGGCGTCTTCTCGATCCGGCGCTCGGCCAGCAGCTTCGCGAAGATCGGCGTCTCGAGAATGTTCAGGCGGATATAGAGCCCGATCGCGACCAGCAGGATGCTGAGGACAAACGGCACGCGCCAGCCCCACGCGAGGAAACTGCTGCCGGAAAACCAGCTCATGGCGAGCACGGCGAGGTTGGCGAGGAACAATCCCGCCGGCACGCCGAATTGCGGCCACGACGCGACGAAGCCGCGATGCGCATTGGTGCGCGCCCACTCCATCGACATCAGGACCGAGCCGCCCCATTCGCCGCCGACGCCGACGCCCTGGATGAAGCGCAGCACCGTGAGGAACACGGCGCCCCAGATGCCGATCGTTGCGTAGGTCGGAACGAAGGCCACGGCGAACGTGGCGAGCCCCATCAGCAACAGGGTCACGATCAGCGTGGCCTTGCGTCCGATGCGGTCGCCGTAATGGCCGAAGATCGCCGCGCCGACCGGCCGCGCGACAAAGCCGACGGCATAGATCAGGAACGCCTGCAGCGTGCCGACGAGAGGGTGGGACTGAGGGAAATACAGCTTTGCGAAGACCAGGCCGGTGACCGTGCTGTAGAGGAAAAAGTCATACCATTCGATCGTGGTGCCAATCGTGCTGGCTATGACGGCGCGGCGCAACTGGCGCCGGGCTTCCTCGTCGGAGAGGGGCGTGGCCGCGGATTGCATGGCAGCCATTTTGATATCTCCCGGAAAAGGGCGATAGAGAAATTAACCATACGCCGCGCGATGGGTTCCGGCAAGTGCACGCGGCGTATGGTTTGCCCGGCGTCCCGGACTTTCAGTCAGAAGTCCTGATATATCGCATGCTCAACGACCAGCACGGGCATGCATGTCGATGAACGCGCGGGTGCGCGATGGCTCGGTAATCTCCGTCCATTGCAGATGCGCGTATTTCGGATCGTCGCGCAGGTTGGCGAACTTGACGCGGTTCTTGTCGAACGTGGTAATTGACCACAGCAGCACCGAGTCTTTCGAGAAAAACGCCATCCGCAGCGACTCCCGGTTGCCGTGAAAAAGCTCGGTGCGCATGAGCCCGCGGCTTACCGTGCGCCAGAGTACCCGGGAGAACACCGTCCATCGCCCGAAGTTCAGCCAGACGACGTGCGTGGCTCGCGACCAGAGCACGTCGCGCACCGCGCTGTAGTTCCCGTCGGCGACCCATCGGTCGCCGGCCGTCGCGGCCAGCACGGCGTTTTCGAACTGTTCCGGCGGCACGGCTTTCCAGTCGGGGCCCCAGTAGAGTTGATCGAGTTCGATGTATGAGCAACCAGCAGCGGCCGCCAGTGCACTGGAGAAGGTGGATTTCCCCGATCCGCTGGTTCCGACGACGACGAAGCGCATGTGTTTGACCGCGGTGGAATTTCGAAGCCGCGTATTGTGCCTCATGTGTTGAAGCGGCGGATCGTCACCGATCGGTTTCAGGCGATTCGAGAATCGCCTGACGGATTCCGCTATGCGAGGCCGGTTCAGAATCGCTCGAGACGATTTTTATTGTCCTGGCGGGCCGTTGACCATCGAAAACCCCGCCCGAATTTGATAGCAAGAAACGGCATGCTTGCACGGCCGGATGCGACCAGACTGACAACTGATCAATCCGAACATGAGAAAGACAATGAACGTGCTTGCAAACAAGGTTGCCATCATCACCGGCGCCAGTTCCGGAATCGGACGCGCGACCGCGTTGCTGTTCGCTCGCGAGGGCGCAGCGGTAGTTGTTGCCGCCCGTCGCAAGGCCGAGTTGGAAAGCCTTGTGAGGGAAATCGCCGCACATAAAGGAACGGCGGTCTGCGTCGCGGGCGACGTCAGGGATGAGACTTATGCGCGGACGTATTGCTACGCCGGACGAACTTGCGCAGTCGGTTCTCTACCTGCCTTCCAGCGCCTCGTCATTCATGACCGGCGGGGCGCTGCTGGTTGATGGAGGGGTGTCGATCAATCGCACCTGATGTCGGCGCTTGGGCCCCTTCAAACAGCCCGGAAACGAATTCGGCAACTTCGACGTGAACGCATCGGTCCGTCGCATCACCGTCGCGGTGACCGGCGCGATGAAGCGGGGCGTGGAACCCGAGCCGGTCGTTTTCTACGGCCGCTGATGCGAGTCTGAATCGCTCGTCGGCGTAGGGGGGAAAGCCGTTGCGCGGACGCGGAGGTGTGTCGGCTCCGAGCCGACTGGCGGAGCGGCCATCCGCTCGATCTGCCGTCGACGGATTCCGGTTCGGTCCGCGGCGCGCCACGACGCCAGACGCTGTATCGCGCCTGGCGTCCGCAGAATCGCTTGCGTCACGGCTGGCAAGCCGGGCCGTTGCCGGAACCCGTTACTCGCCAGCCGAAGACGGATTGCTTCTGCTCACTTGAGCGACACCACCATGTTCTGCGTGTTGCCGACGGGGACGTAATCGAAGTTGAGGAGCTTGTCGGTCGATTGCGGTACACCGTCGACGGCGACAACCCGCTTGCTCAGCATGGCCGATTTCTCGAACGCGCTTCCGGCGCCGTAGAGCGTGAATTTGCCCTTGCTCTTCGAATGCGGGGTGGATTGAAAATTGAACAGCGCCTCGGGGTATTTTTTATCGCTCAGGAAATCGAAAGGTTTTCCGCCGGAATACGTTTCGAATTCCACATTGGCATCATGAGCGATGGAAAATGTTGCCGCCGATGCACCGTCATAAAAATCAACCGAGTCGGTGACGAACTTCACATTTGCATCCTCCTGGGCCGCGACTCCCACCCTTTTGCGCAACGTGATTTTCTTGCTCTTCATCGAGCTATTTGCACTCTTTCCGAAGGCGAGCCGCGATTCGGCGATTTCCATCGTGCCGCCCGTCGATTCCATGTCCAGCGAATAATTGCCGCCCGGGAGGTGGGGCAGGAGCGTCGGCGAAACGTAATATTCGCTGAACGTCAGCACGATCTCTTCGGCCCGGACCTTCAACGCGGAACGATCCTTGAGATGCAACCTCTTGGTGCTGGCGTACAGTCGGCAGTCGACCTGATAACGGCTGGCGCCAGCCATCTCCAGATCGAGGAGGAGGTCGATCGACATGCCGAGCAACGGCGGGACAAGACCGCCGGCATTCACCGTATCGAAACGACTGACCTCGAACGAAGCATCGAGAATCCTCAAGTTGACGAACGGATGACCGATGAGTTTGTGCGGATACGGCCCCATCGTGAAATCGACACCCTTCGAATCGCCGGACAACCCGCGCATCACGAGCGCACCGCTACGGAGATCGATTTCGACAGGCGGGATCCCGTCGTCGAAAGTTCCGCCCCACACCGACGACTGCCTGGAAAGCAGCGTCAACGTTCCGGCGGGGGGGATCATCGAGAAGGATTTGCCAGCTTCCTTGTCAAAGGAGGGAGCGATCGATTCATACGGCTCCGGGAAGTTATAAGTCTGGTTTTCATCGGGTTTCCAGATGAAGATGTCCGGCATGATTTTCTCCTGATTCATTCGAACGGAATGTGCGGGATTGTCGAATTTCCCTGCATCAATTTCGACGCCAAATGAAAGATGACTGGCGTTTGATCTCCTCTATTCGAAAAACCTGAAAACTTGAGGCTTGCGAATGAGTGTCACCAATATAGGAGCGCTTTTTTCCGGAATCGATTACACCTGATTACACGGGGTGTCACGCGGGCAGAGTCTGCATGTGCGCACAGATTGCGTCAGGCCGAGGATTACGGCCCGGGATCCTCGCCGGCCTGCAACAGTCAATGCTCATCGAATTCGCCGCGTACCTGCCGTGCGACTGCAAGACGCGGCGCTCGCACGCATGAAAGCGAGCCTCGTCGAGGCCCCGCTACAGCGGCGCACGCGCCGGGCGCCGGGCGCCGACACCGACGCGGCGCCACTCGATGCGTTGCGCGTGCCGGCTGCGCTCGACGGCCGGCCACCCTCAGGGCGACGTCACCAACCGCGGATCGATATACGCGTCGATGTCCTGCGTCTGCTTGTAGACCGCATTACGCACGTTGAACGCATTCGCGTTGCGGGTCGATCCGTAGATCGAATCGAGCCCGTCGCCCTTGCGGAACGCCTGCTTCGCGGCCGTCGCATCGAGCAGGTGCGTGCCCTTCAGCAGCGGCAGATATTGCGCCGGCGTGAGGCCCACGCGGGCGGACATGATCTTCACCGCGTCGGCCTGCGTCTTCGGATCGTTGATGTACGCGACGCAGCGATACCAGACCTTGACGACCTTCGCCCAGTCGGCCCGGCGCGCGGCGAGGCTGGTCGGCGTGACCGTGATCGCGTCGTAGATCAGCCCCGGCGCATCCGCCGACGTGAAGATCGCGCGCGCACCCGGTGCACGTTTCAGCGCCTCGCCGGCGTTCGGTTGCCACGCCGCGACCGCCGCGATGTCGGACGATGCGCCGAGCACCTGCGGCAGTTCGTTGGTCTTCGCGTTGACGAGCGTGACGTCGCTATCCTTCAGCCCGTGCTTCTGCAGCGCGGTTTCGAGCAGCAGGTGATCGACGAGCCCGAGCTCGACACCGACCTTCCTGCCCTTCAGGCCTTCGACGGTCCGCAGCGGCGGCTTCGCGATGATCATGTCGTTGCCGGCGGAATAATCGGTGAGCAGGATCATCACGTTCTTCGCGCCGGACGCGCCCGTGACGAGCGCATCGCCGTTGGTCACCGCGACCGCGTCGAGCTTGCCCGCGGAGAACGCGTCGAGCGACGCCGAATAATCGAACCATTCGAAATCGACGTCGACGCCGGCTTCCTTGAACCAGCCCTTGTCGAGCGCGACCTGGAACGCGACCCAGCCGGGCCAGTCGCTGTAGCCGATTTTCAGCGGTGGAGCCGCATGCGCGGCGGGCGCGGCGAACAGCGACGTCGTGACGGCGACGGCGGCAAACGCATGGCGGACGGAACGGAGGTGCCGGGAGGACAGCAGGCGGCGGAACGGCGAGGCGAGGCGGGTCATCGTTTTCTCCAGGAGACCGGGATCGGGATCGTCGGCACGGGTCGCGCCAAGGCGCGATCCGGCCGCGTGACCGGTTCCTGCGGATGCGGGACGAACGACCGGCCACGGAGAGGCGCGACGGCCGTCGCCATCGCCAATCTCCCGGGCTTTTGTCCCGCCGTGTAGCGCCATGCGCGCATGGTCGGACGACCATACGCACCGGCACCGGGCTGCTCTCGGACCAGACGTTCGACGAACCGGAACCCTAGCATCCCTAAGATGCGACACCGCCGCACCTCTCGGGATCGGAACGAGCGAGAAGCATGCCAGCGGTGCGATCCGGCCGCCGACGTGCGCCGGAAACGCGCCGTTCAGCGACGGCGCGCGGCGCGCTGAAGTTCGATGAAACGGGCGGAGAAGAGCGCGGCCAGCGCGCGCCGAAGCAGGTCGAGTTTGTTCATGAGCGGTCGTTCGACAGAGTGACGGTGGGCGTATTCAGCAATGGCCGTGCCATTGCGATCGCACGCGGTACGCGCACGCATCGCTGCCCCGCGCTGGTGCCGGCCGCGTTCGCCTGGTGCGCGGGCTGCCCAACCCGAGGGCAGCCGAGGGTCGCGCATCGTGCGCAGCCCGGTCGCCGCGGCCTCGCCGGACGGGGTTCGGCGCGGCCGCGGAAGGCGCTGGCACGCAACTCGCTTAATTCCCGTCCGAGAGGTGCGAAGCAATTTGCATCATCTTCAGGATCGCTAGGGTTCCGGTCGCGCGGCGTCACACGCCGTGCGATGCCTGGTCCGAGAGCAATCCGGTCTTGCCGCCTGCCTTGTTGCGAGGATCCGGCGAGGCTCCACGGAGGGACAAAAGCCCGGGAGGTCGCGATGTCGTTCGGTCGCCCTCTCACGCCTTTTGTCCAACCCGATCCGAGGAGCCGCCATGTCGCCGAGCCCCCAAGCCTCGCTTGCCCCGTTGCCGCACGTCGTGTGGGAAACGGTCATTCCCGCCGGAACCCATTGGTCCGGCATCCTGCGCCGCGGTCTCGCGCTGCGCATCGTCGACGTCGACGGCTGCGCGAACCTGTCCGCCGTGTTTCATCGCCACGAAGATCCGCTCGAACGCTACAACATGGCCGACACGCTGAAGGCGCAGCACACCGCGCACCTGACGCGCGGCCACGCGCTGTATACGGACATGGGCCGCGTGATCGCATCGATCACGGCCGATACGCTCGGCTGGCACGATCCGCTCGGCGGCATCGGCGACGCGCGGTTGTTCGCGCGCAAGTACGGCGAGTCGTCGTATCAGGCCGAGCGCAACGCGATGATCCGCAACGGCCGCGACAGTCTCGTGCTCGAACTCGCGAAATACGGGCTGTCCGCGCGCGACCTCGTCGCGAACGTCAATTTCTTCAGCAAGCTCGCGCCGCGCGACGACGGTTCGTTCGACTTCGTCCCGGGCCATTCGCCGGCCGGCAGTGCGTTCGACCTGCGCTTCGAGATGAACACGCTCGCCGCGTTCTCGACCGCGCCGCATCCGCTCGATCCTCAGCCGGCCTATGCGCCGAAGCCCGTGAAGCTGATCGCATACCGCGCGTACCCGGCCGATGCAGCCGCGCCGGAAGCCGACCTGTGCCGCACCGCATGCGCGGAGAACACGCGCGGCTTCATCAATACCGACCGACTGTTCGCGTGAGGAGACCCGACATGCCGATCATCGAAAGCCGCCTCGACCCGCGGCACGCGATCTACGACACCACGCTGAACGCCGGCGAGCCGTGGCTGCACGACGTGAAGCGCGGGCAGGTGCTGCGCATCCTCGACCTCGAAGGCAACCAGGCCGTCGACACGCTGTTCTATCGCACCGACGCACCCGACGAGCGCTACAGCGCGCAGGACACGATCCGCGAGCAGCGCAACCTGTACCTGAGCGCGGGCAGCGTGCTGCTGTCCAGCCTCGGCAATCCGATGGTGACGATCGTCGCCGATACCTGCGGCCGCCACGACACGCTCGGCGGCGCGTGCGCGGCCGAGAGCAACACGGTGCGCTACGCGCTCGACAAGCGCCACATGCACAACTGCCGCGACAGTTTCCTCAATGCGATCGCGCACTGCTCATGCGGCACCGGCGCGCGGCTGACCAAGCGCGACCTCGTCGGCAACGTCAATTTCTTCATGAACGTGCCGGTTACGCCGCTCGGCGGGCTGACGTTCGAGGACGGCATTTCCGCGCCCGGCAAGTATGTCGAGATGCGCGCGGAGATGGACGTCACGGTGCTGATCTCGAACTGCCCGCAGCTCAACAATCCGTGCAACGGTTACAACCCGACGCCGGTGCGGCTCACGATCTGGGAGGCGCGATGAACGACCCGCACGCTCTCTATTTTTCGCTGCCCCCCGAGGGGGCGGTTGCCTGCCTCGGGGCGGCCCGGCGGGAGGCAACATGAGATTCGCAAAAGTCCTCGTCGCGAACCGCGGCGAAATCGCGTGCCGCGTGATTCGCACGCTGAAGCGGCTCGGCATCGCGTCGGTCGCGATCTACTCGGAAGCCGATCGCGATGCGCGCCACGTGACGCTCGCCGACGAAGCCGTTTGCGTCGGCGCCGCGCCGGCGGCCGACAGCTACCTGAACGTCGCCGCGATCCTCGCTGCGGCGCACGCGACCGGTGCGCAGGCCGTGCATCCCGGCTACGGTTTCCTGTCGGAGAACGCCGACTTCGCCGACGCATGCGAGGCCGCCGGCCTGCGCTTCATCGGGCCGCGCGGCGCGCAGATGCGCGCATTCGGCCTCAAGCACACCGCGCGCGAACTGGCGCACGCGCACGACGTCGCGCTGCTGCCGGGCACCGGGCTGCTCGCCGATGTCACGACGGCGCTCGCGCAAGCCGACGCGATCGGCTATCCGGTGATGCTGAAGAGCACGGCGGGCGGCGGCGGGATCGGCATGTCGCTGTGCCGCGACGCCGCGCAGCTCGCCGCGGCGTTCGAATCCGTCGTGCGGCTCGGCAGCGCGAACTTCGCGCATGCGGGCGTCTACCTGGAGAAGTTCGTCGAGCACGCGCGGCACATCGAGGTGCAGATCTTCGGCGACGGGCGCGGCGGCGTGATCGCGCTCGGCGAGCGCGACTGCTCGGTGCAGCGGCGCAACCAGAAGGTGATCGAGGAAACGCCCGCGCCGGATCTCGCCGACGGCGAGCGCGCCGCGCTGCACGCGAGCGCGGTGCGGCTCGCGCGCGCGGTCGCCTATGCGTCGGCCGGCACCGTCGAGTTCGTGTTCGATGCGCGCGACCGCCGCTTCTATTTTCTCGAGGTGAATACGCGGCTGCAGGTCGAGCATTGCGTGACGGAAGCCGTGACGGGCATCGATCTCGTCGAATGGATGATCCTGCAGGCCGAAGGCGACCTGCCGCCGCTCGATACGCTCGCCGTCGCGCCGCGCGGCGCGAGCATCCAGGTGCGGCTCTATGCGGAAGACCCGCACAAGCAGTTCCAGCCGAGCGCGGGTGTGCTGACGCATGTCGCGTTTCCCGACGCGGTGCGTGTCGACACGTGGATCGACTCGGGCACCGAGGTCAGCGCGTATTACGATCCGCTGCTCGCCAAGCTGATCGTGCGCGGCGACACGCGCCGCGATGCGCTCGCGGCGTTGCGCGACGCGCTGGCCGCGACCGAGCTGTACGGGATCGAGACCAATCTCGACTACCTGCGCGCGATCGCCGGTTCCGACACGTTCGCGCGCGGCGCGCAGACCACCGCGTTCCTGTCGCGTTTCGCGTTCGCGCCGCACACGATCGACGTGCTCGACGGCGGCGTGCAGACGACCGTGCAGCAAACGCCGGGCCGCGTCGGCTACTGGGCCGTCGGCGTGCCGCCGTCCGGGCCGATGGACGACCGCGCGTTCGATCTCGCGAATGCGCTGCTCGGCAATCCGCGCGACGCGGCCGGCCTCGAGTTCACGATGGTCGGCGCGACGCTGCGCTTCAATACCGACACGCTGTTCGTGCTCGGCGGCGCGCCGCTCGCGGCTACGCTCGACGGCGCACCCGCACCGTTCTGGCAGGTGCTGCGCGCGGCGCCCGGCGCGGTGCTGAAGCTGGGCGGCGTGACGGGCGCGGGCGTGCGCGCGTGTCTCGCGGTGAAGGGCGGGCTGCAGGTGCCCGACTACCTGGGCAGCAAGGCGACCTTCACGCTCGGCCAGTTCGGCGGCCACGCGGGCCGCGCGCTGCGCAAGGGCGACGTGCTGCACCTTCATGCGGACGCGGGGCGCGGCGATGCGGGCGCGACGCTCGCCGAAGCCGACCGGCCGGCGCTCACGCATGCATGGACGCTCGGCGTGCTCGACGGCCCGCACGGCGCGCCGGATTTCTTCACGGCGGACGACATCGCGATGCTGTACGACACGCGCTGGACGGTCCATTACAACTCGAGCCGCACGGGCGTGCGGCTGATCGGCCCGAAGCCGCAATGGGCGCGCGCGGACGGCGGCGAAGCGGGACTGCATCCGTCGAACATCCACGACAACGCGTACGCGATCGGCGCGGTCGATTTCACCGGGGACATGCCGGTGATACTCGGGCCCGACGGGCCGAGCCTCGGCGGCTTCGTGTGCCCGGTGACGGTCGTGCGCGACGAGCTGTGGAAGCTCGGGCAGTTGCGGCCGGGCGACACCGTGCAGTTCGCGCGCGTGGCCGCGGTTCCCGAGCGCGCATCGCCGGCATCGGCTTTCTTGTCGAACGCGGCTGCGCCGGACGACTGCGTGCTGTACCGCGATCCGGCGGCCGGCAACGGCATCGGCGTCGTCTACCGGCGTTCGGGCGATCGCAACGTGCTGATCGAGTACGGCCCGCTCGCGCTCGACCTGAACCTGCGCTTTCGCGTGCACGCGCTGATGTGCTGGCTCGATGCGAACCGGCTGCCCGGCATGCTCGACCTCACGCCCGGGATCCGCTCGTTGCAGGTGCATTTCGATGCACGGGCGCTGCCGCTCGATGCGCTGCTCGCGCATCTGCAGGCGGCCGAGCGCGAATTGCCCGACGTCGCCGACATGCGCGTGCCGAACCGGATCGTGCATCTGCCGCTGTCGTGGGACGACCCGTCGACACGCGTCGCGATCGAGCGCTACATGCAGTCGGTGCGGCCGGATGCGCCGTGGTGCCCGAGCAATATCGAGTTCATCCGCCGGATCAATGGACTGAAAGGCATCGACGACGTGAAGCGCATCGTGTTCGACGCACGCTATCTGGTGATGGGGCTCGGCGACGTTTATCTCGGCGCGCCTGTGGCGACGCCGATCGATCCGCGGCACCGGCTCGTGACGACCAAGTACAACCCGGCGCGCACGTGGACGCCGGAGAACGCGGTCGGCATCGGCGGCGCGTACCTGTGCGTGTACGGGATGGAAGGGCCCGGCGGCTATCAGTTCGTCGGCCGCACGGTGCAGATGTGGAACCGTCACCGGACGACGCGCGCGTTCGAGCCCGGCCAGCCGTGGCTGCTGCGGTTCTTCGACGAGATCCGTTTCCACGAGGTCAGCGAGGTCGAGCTGACCGAACTGCGCGCGGATTTCATCGCGGGCCGCGCCGAGCTGAAGATCGAGGAATCCGTGTTCGATCTCGGCGCGTACAACCGCTTCCTGCGCGACGAAGCCGAATCGATTGCCGCGTTCAAGGCGTCGCAGCAGGCCGCGTTCGATGACGAGCGCGAGCGCTGGCGGGCGACCGGTCATGCGGAGTACATCGGCGAGGCCGGGCAGGGCGACATCGGCGCGGCGCTGGCCGACGACACGCTCGACGACGCGCAACGCGCCATTACCGCCGACGTGTCGGGCAGCGTCTGGAAGGTGCTGGTCGAAGCCGGCGCGCGCGTGACCGAAGGGCAGGTCGTCGCGATTCTCGAATCGATGAAGATGGAGGTGTCCGTGGTGGCGATGGAAGACGGCGTGATCGAGACGGTCGATTGCGCGCCGGGCGCGGCGGTCGTCGCCGGCCAGCGGCTGATGGTGATGAAGGCCGGCGCGGCCGAGGAGGTCGCATGAAGCCCTTCGATCGTCATCCGCTCCCCGATCTGCGCTCGATCGCCGCGCTGCGCGCGCGGTACGAGGCCGGCAGCCTGACGCCGCATGCGCTCGTCGATGCGATCGCCGCGCACTTCGACGCGGGCGATCCGCATCATGCGTGGATCCGGCCGCTGACGCACGACGAAATGACACGTTACGCGGATGCGCTGGCCGGACGCGACATCGCCACGCTGCCGCTGTATGGCGTGCCGTTCGCGATCAAGGACAACATCGACCTGGCCGGCATTCCGACGACGGCGGCGTGTCCCGCTTACGCGTATGTGCCGTCGCGCAGCGCGCCGGTCGTCCAGCGATTGATCGCTGCCGGTGCGATCCCGATCGGCAAGACCAATCTCGACCAGTTCGCGACCGGGCTGTCCGGGCAGCGCTCGCCGCACGGCGCGTGCCGCAATGCGCTCGATCCGCGTTATGCGTCGGGCGGATCGAGTTCGGGATCGGCCGTGGCCGTCGCGCTCGGCGTCGCCGCGTTCGCGCTCGGCACCGACACGGCCGGGTCGGGCCGGGTGCCGGCCGCGTTCCACGGGCTCGTCGGGCTCAAGCCGACCAAGGGCGTGCTGAGTACGCTCGGCGTCGTGCCGGCGTGCCGGTCGCTCGACTGCGTGTCGGTGTTCGCGCATTCGCCGGGCGACGCGCGCGCGGTATTCGCCGTTGCGCACGGCGTGACGGTCGGCGATCCGTACGGACGCGCATGGCAGCCGCTGCTCGACGAGGACGGCTGTCATGCGCGGCACGCCCGGCCGCTCGCCAGCATGCGCTTCGGCATGCCGCGCGCCGATCAGCTCGAGTTCTTCGGCGACGCATCGTATCGGGCCGCGTGGCAAGCGGCCGTCGAACGCCTGCGTGCGACCGGCGCGCAAGTCGTCGAGATCGATTTCGGCGCGTTCCTCGCGACCGCGCGGCTGCTGTACGAAGGGCCGTGGGTCGCCGAGCGGCTGGCCGCGATCGGCGGGTTCTTCGCGGAACGGCCCGACGCGCTGCATCCGGTGATTCGCGAGATCGTCGGCGGCGCGGCGCGTTTCAGTGCCGCCAACGCGTTCGCGGCGTTCGACCGGCTCGCCGCATTGCGTGTCGACGCCGCCCGCGCATGGGACGGCATCGATGCGATCGTGATGCCGACGTCGGCGACGACTTCGACCGTCGACGAACTGGAAGCCGATCCGATCGGCGTCAACGCGCGCTTCGGTTATTACACGAACTTCGTCAACCTGCTCGACCTGTCCGCGATCGCGGTGCCGGCCGGCGCCTGCGAAACCGGCCCGCACGCGGGTTTGCCGTTCGGCATCACGTTCGTCGGCCGCGCGCACGACGATGCGATGCTGCTCGATCTGGCCGGCGCGTGGGCCGATGTGCAGGCGGGCGACGCCGTGGCGGGCGAGGGCGCTTGTAACGTCAATGCCGATATCGATGCCGACGATCATGCAAACGTAGGCGCGAACGAACGTCATGCCGCCGCGCGCGACAAGCGTTCCGGTGCGATCACGCTCCCGCTCGCCGCGCCGGCGGGTGTCGTGCGCGTGGCCGTCGTCGGCGCGCACCTGCGCGGCGAGCCGCTGAACGGGCAACTCACGCAGCGCGGCGCGCGCTTCGTCGCCGCGACGACCACCGCGCCCGCCTACCGCCTCTACGCATTGAGCGCGGCCGTGTCGGGCGGCGTCGCGAAGCCCGGCCTCGTGCGCGTGCCGGAAGACGGCGCGGCGATTGCTGTCGAGATCTGGGAGATGCCGGTCGCTGCGTACGGCAGCTTCGTCGCCGGCATCGGCGCGCCGCTCGGCATCGGCACGCTGACGCTCGCGGAAGGCGCGCAGGTGCAGGGCTTTTTATGCGAACCCGCCGCGCTCGACGGCGCCGTCGACATCACGCGCTTCGGCGGCTGGCGTGCTTACCGCGCGAACGGCGCGCCGCGCTGAATGCCCGGTCGCCCGCGACCGGCAAGCAACACGATACGGAGATTCACCATGTCAGTGACCCGCAATACGACCGACTGGCTCGCGGTGCGCCGCGAGCTGTCGACCCGCGGCAAGTGGACGCTCGGCGTCGCATCCTTCCTGCTGCCGCTCGCCGTCTGGTGCGTGCTCAGCTACGTGCCGTTCGTCTGGCATCCGCAGGTGCACATCACGAACCCCGGCAGCGTCGATTATTTCCAGCCCGGCATGCAGGTCGACCGCGATGTGTTCGACGACGAGCTCGCGCATGCGCGTGCGACGCATGCGGCCGTGCCCGAAGGCCTGCGCGCGAACCCCGTGTACCTGCCCGCGCCGCATCAGGTGCTGCGCGCGTTCTACACGGCGTTCACGACGCCGCCGGCATCGCGCGACGGCGTGTGGCTGCACGAAAGCCTGTGGCACAGCATCCGCATCATCTTCTGGGGCTTCGTGATTTCGTCGGCGATCGGCGTGCCGATCGGCATCGTGTGCGGCACCTTCAGCGCGCTCGCGCGGCTGCAGGAGCCGTTCTTCGAGTTCTTCCGCTATCTGCCCGCGCCGGCGTTCGGCGCGCTGATGGTGGCGATCCTCGGCATCTACGACGCGCCGAAGATCGCGATCATCGTGATCGGCACGTTCTTCCAGCAGGTGCTGATCGTCGCGAACACCACGCGCAAGCTCGAGTACGGGCTGTTCGAGGCGGCGCTGACGCTCGGCACGAAGAAGCCGGGGCTGATCGCGCACGTCGTCGTGCCGGGCATCCTGCCCGACCTGTATCGCGACCAGCGGATCCTGCTCGGCTGGGCGTGGACCTACCTGATCGTCGCCGAACTGGTCGGCACCAGCTCGGGCATCACGTGGTACATCAGCCAGCAGGCGCGCTACCAGCATTTCGACAACGTGTATGCCGCAATCCTGATGATCGGGATCATCGGCCTCGGCACCGACATCGTGCTCGCGCTGCTCGGCCGCCGGCTGTTTCCATGGGACCGCACGCTGAAGGCGTGACGGCTGAACACGATGACCTACCGCATCCTTTCGGAAGAGACGATCATGCAGAATCCGCATAGCCTTCCCGACTACCTGCTCCAGTCCGACGCCGTCCGCGAACGCTTCGCACGCCTGAAGGAACGTGACGTGATCCTCGACGTGCGCCATCTCGGCAAACGCTTCCGGTCGCCGCAGGGCGAAGTGGTCGCGCTCGACGACATCAGCTTCCGCACCCACCGGCGCGAGTTCGTCTGCGTGATCGGGCCGTCCGGTTGCGGCAAGTCGACGCTGATCCGCATCCTGGCCGGGCTCGAGTCGCAGACGAGCGGCGACGTGCTGCTCGACGGCAAGCCCGTGCAGGGCCCCGGCGCCGATCGCGGGATGGTGTTCCAGGGCTACACGCTGTTTCCGTGGCTGACCGTGAAGAAGAACGTGATGTTCGGCCTGAGGCGCAACGGCAGCAGCAGCGGCGAGGCGGAGCGCGAAGCGCTGCAGTGGCTCGACCTCGTCGGGCTCACGCGCTTCGCGGACGTGTATCCGCACCAGTTGTCGGGCGGGATGAAGCAGCGCGTCGCGATCGCGCGCGCGCTCGCGAACCGGCCGCGCATCCTGCTGATGGACGAACCGTTCGGCGCGCTCGATGCACAGACCCGCGCGAAGATGCAGGCGCACCTGCTCGACATCTGGCGCAACATCGACGTGACGGTCCTGTTCATCACGCACGATCTCGACGAGGCGATCCTGCTCGCGGACCGGATTCTCGTGCTGAAGGCCAACCCGGGCGCAGTGCAGGAACTGATCGAGGTGCCGGTGCCGCGCCCGCGCAGTTACTCGCAGTTCAACACGCCGGAATTCATCGCGACGAAGGCGCGGCTCGAAGCGCTGATCCATCCGGAGCCGGCGGGCGAAGCGCCGGATGAAGACGCGGTGCGCCCGCACATGATCCGAATGACGGACGTGACGGACAACGTCGAGTGACGTGCGCCGCCCCGCTGCGCGACGAAGGCGGCGGGGCGCGACATGCCGGGGGGCGGCGGCCGCGAGCCGATCGCGGCATGTCGCACACGGGCGGTGCAGTTCGCGCTTCCTGCACACGCCGCACGCGCTATCGCGGTGCGCGGCGCGTCCCGGTCAGGTCGTGCCGTCGCCACGCGGCGTCGGCGTGCGTCGTTGCGTACGTCGTCGCGCGGCAGGCTGCGCGTGCTCGTCGACGAATCGCTCGGGCGACGTCAGCGCGTCTTCCGCGATATCGGCAAGCGGCCGATTGCCGTCCATCGACGCTTTCTGCAGCATCCGGTACGCCTCGTCCTCCCGCAGGTTGAAGCGCGTCATCAGCGTGTTTTTCGCGCGCTGCACGAGCTTGCGTTCGTAGAGTGCGCGACGTGCCGCGTCGAGTTCGACCTCCGCGCCGGCCAGTCGCGCCGATTGCGATTCCAACAGGGATTTGAGGCTGGCGAGCGTCGACGGATCGGCGCCGGAGAGACGCTCCGGCAGTTCGTGAACCGCCGCGCGCGCCGACAGCGGATCGCCGGCGAAGAAATGGGCGAGCGCCTGGATATGCGGCGGCGGATTGTTCCGCAACTGCGCCATCAGGCGCTCGGAGTCGCGCAGCGTCCGATGTGCGTCGTCGATCCGGGCGTCGCACGTTTCCTGCACCTGCAGCGTCAGCGCAATCTGAAGGTGTCAGAGATCGTCGATGCGCTCGCTCGCGGCGTCGAACCATGCCTCGCTCAGGCCGGCATCGAGCGTGTCGCCCGCGTGCGCCGTGCACAATATGCGTCGCAGCTTCTCGAGCGCCGCCATGTGCGGCCCCGTCATGCGCGTTTCCCGCCATGCGTTTTGCCCGGCACTCGCGAAATTCGCAAAGACTTCGAGACTGCGCTCCTGCGCCGCGACCAGATACAGCAGGCGCTGCTGCTGGTCCGCCGAAAACGCGCCCGCCGCGAACATGTGCGCGCCGACGGCGCGTTCCTGCCCCGCTTCCTCCTTGCCTTCGACGACATGGACGAGCGCGATCAGCATGCGCGACACCGCCGGATCCGCCGCGCTGTCGGCGAGCTGGAAAATCAGCTCGACCAGGCCGCCGATCACGGTGCTGAACGCCTGGACCGAATCCGGCGCGGATAGCGCGATTCGGTCGATCCGTTCCCGCAGCACATCCAGCGATTCCAGGTCGAGCAGCACCCATGCGATCAGCGACAGCAGGCGCGACGTCGAGCCGTGCGCGGGCGCCAGTTCCAGGTCCAGGCGTTCGCGCAGTTGCGCGACGAGCGGTGCGGATTCGTCGCGTGCCGCCGCGCGTTCCGCGATGAAACGCCGGCCGAGCGACGCCAGATAGATGCTGGTCGCGCCGCGCTCGCGCTGCAGCGCGTGGATCAGGCGGCCGAGCAGGTCGATCAGCTCGATCTGTTCGGCCACACGGCGCAGCGACGCGATTTCCTGCTGCTTGGCGAGCAGCGCGAATTGCAGGG
The DNA here is from genome assembly GCF_001028665.1 of Burkholderia pyrrocinia. Classification (NCBI taxonomy): domain Bacteria; kingdom Pseudomonadati; phylum Pseudomonadota; class Betaproteobacteria; order Burkholderiales; family Burkholderiaceae; genus Burkholderia; species Burkholderia pyrrocinia. The sequence continues at coordinate 575,424 of NZ_CP011505.1, read as the reverse complement.
CGGTGGCGGACATGGTGACGTTGAACGGCGGCAGGGGCTAATTGCAGTGTAGTGCGGACAATAAATGTCGTTGTCGCGGGCAACGCCTGGAGAGCCGGCCGGCTCGTCGATGCGGCGCTCTGCCGAGCGGAAATCCTGGTCTGGCGAGCAGGGCGGCCGAACCTGCCCGCCCGCCAGCATTTCGTCAAACGGTGTCATGTGATTTCCCGGAACCGCGCAGGGCGGCCCTCGTCCTCGGGTCGGTCGCCATCCGCTGTCGGGCGTCGCCTAGTTGTCGCCTTTTTCGAGGACGTTCTGCGTGAGCGTGACCGACGGAATCGTCGGCTTGAGCAACGCGCGGCGCGCGCGGCCGCTTAGCCACTTCCAGCCGGCGACGAGCAACAGTGCGACCAGCGGAATCGACGCGATCGTCCACGTGCCGTTCGGGTAGTCGAATGCCATCAGGACCAGCACGCCGAGCAGGAACAGCAGCGTGAGCCACGATGTCACCGGCGCGCCGGGCATCCTGAACGACACGTCGTCCACTTCGCCGCGTTTGACGGCCGCCCGGAATTTCATCTGGCAGACGATGATGAACCCCCACGTGCTGATGATGCCGAGCGACGCGATGTTCAGCACGATCTCGAACACGCTCGACGGCACGAGATAGTTGAGCAGCACGCCGATCACGTAGATCGCGACCGTCACGAGAATGCCCGCGTACGGCACGGATTGCGTGCTCATCCGCCCGAGGAACGCGGGGGCCGAGCCACCCATCGACAGCGAACGCAGCACGCGCCCGGTCGAATACAGCCCCGAGTTGAGACTCGACAGCGCCGCCGTCAATACCACCAGGTTCATCACCGAGCCGATACCGGGAACGCCGAGCGCGCCGAAGAACGTGACGAACGGGCTTTGCCCTGCCTTGTACGCGCTCCACGGCAGCAGGCAGACGAGCAGCACGACCGACGCGACGTAGAAGATCGCAATGCGCCAGATCACGCTGTTGATCGCGCGCGGCAGCACCTTGCGTGCATCCTTGCATTCGCCGGCGGCCGTGCCGACCAGTTCGACGCCCGCGAACGCGAACACCACGCCCTGAACCAGCACGAGTGCCGGCATCAGTCCGTGCGGGAAAAAACCGCCGTTGTCGGTGATCAGGTGCATGCCCGTGTCGTGGCCCGCGACGTGCCCGCCCGTGCCCAGGATCACGGAGCCGATGCCGAGAAACAGCACGATCGCGGCGACCTTGATCAACGCAAACCAGAACTCCATTTCGGCGAACCACTTCACGCCGATCAGATTCATCGTGGCGACGATGCAGAGCGCAATCAACGCGAAGATCCATTGCGGCACACCGGCGAACGGCGTCCAGTAATGCATGTAGAGCGCGACCGCGGTAATGTCGACGATGCCGGTCATGGCCCAGTTCAGGAAATACATCCAGCCCGCCACGAAAGACGCTTTCTCGCCGAGGAATTCGCGCGCGTACGACACGAAACTGCCGCTGCTCGGCCGGTGCATCACCAGCTCGCCGAGCGCACGCAGGATCAGGAACGAAAACACGCCGCACACCAGGTAGACGATAGCGAGCGCCGGCCCCGCAGCCTGAAGGCGCGCGCCGGCCCCGAGGAAAAGCCCCGTGCCGATCGCACCGCCGATCGCGATCATCTGTACCTGTCGATTGCCGAGCGTCTTGTGATAGCCGGCCTCGTGGGATTCGAGCCAGCTGCGTTTGTTGGTTTCGCCGGTCGGCGACGGTTCAGGAATCGATGCCATGGCTGCACCCTCTCGCATTTGCGTGATCGCATTCATCCTGATCGCGTGACGATCAGGACCCACCGGCACCTGCGACCACGACGCGTAGAGACACGCCGGGCATCCTGGTCGCGGCTCGCCGGCAACGGCGAGGGGCACGGTCAGACACGAAAGTATTCAGCCTTAATTCCGCTCACAAACAGCATGCAAATTTGGACTGAACCTGTTCGAATCCGTGCATACGGGTGTCGTGGAAAGCTTTTTGTTATATGACTTCCCGTTTTTGGGGCGTTGCCTTCGACGACGCACCTTTTCGGCTTCCGCGCCGAATCTCGTCAACCGCAACGTCGATGTCGAGCGGCCGAACAAGATCCGGCACGGCGGCATGGTACGGCGCGCTGTCGCAGCGCGGTCAGGAGATCCTGCGGCTGCCGCGCAGTGTCGCGTCGAACCGGGCGGATTGAAAACATCCTGAGAGCCAGGCGTCGACGACGCGGCGTGGATCGCGCGGCTGGAAATCGCATTGAAACGTCAGGGGATGGGCGAGGGGAGCCGATGAGCTTGGGTTCGGGTCCGGCGCGTCGACATCCCGCCGGCGTCGCTTTCGCGAACCCGCAGTCCCGCTGCACGGATGAATTGTCCGCCGATCAGCCGCCTGCCATCGCAGGCGGCCGATCGACACCTGCCTTTGTCACGCCCGAGCGTCGCGTGACCTCGATCGGCTCGCTTTTCCCCGAACCGAAGTACCGCCACGCGACCTTCCGGTGTTCAACACGCCCACACAAGCGCGATCAATTCACCCCGACCGCACTCCACGCGCGCGCGACCGTTGCGCTCTCGGCCGAGTTCGCGCCATACAGGTCGTTCGCCGCCTGGATCGATGCGCGCCGCGCGCTCGTGTAGCTCGAGTTGGCGTTCAGGTACACGGTCAGCGTCCGGTACCAGATCTTGCCGGCCTTGTCGCGACCGAGGCCGCTGAAGGTCGTGTCGCCGTTGCAGACCAGCTGCGTCCTCGACAGGCCGGTGTCGGTCGACGGCACCGCCGGGCCTTCCGACAGCAGGTAGAAGAAGCGGTTGCCGACGCCCGACGTGAAGTGCGGATCGTGGCGCGGATTCGACCACGAGAAGCCGCCGGACGGATAGCAGCTGAACGACCGGCCATCGAGATCCTGCTTGTACATCTTGCGCAGGCCGCCGCTCACCACGCGCGCGCCGATCACGTAGTTGCCGGGATCGTTCGCGTTGTTCGCGTAGAACTTCACGAGCGTGCCGAAGATGTCGGACGTCGACTCGTTCAGGCCGCCCGCGTCGCCCGAATAGTTCAGGTTGGCGGTGGCCTCGGTCACGCCGTGGCTCATCTCGTGCCCGGCCACGTCGACCGACACGACGGGCTTCGGCAGGCTCGTACCCGACTGGCCGTCGCCGTACACCATGATGTGCGACGGCATCCATGCCGCGTTCGCGCCGGTCGTGCCGCTGCCGGTGTCGAACACCACGTGCGCGAAACTCCTCACGCCGCGCCCGTCGTTGAAGATGCCGTTACGGTTGTGCGCAGTCTTGTAGTAGTCCCAAGTCAACGCGAGGCCGTAGTCGATGTCGGCGGCGACGGTCTGCCGGTCGGTGGTCGAGCTGTTGCCCCACACGTTCGTGCTGCTCGTGAAGATCGGCAGGTCGGTCGCTTGCTCGACGTCCTCCGCGATCAGCCCGCGGCCGTCGTAGACGGAGCCGCTGCCGCGGGTCGGATCGAGCATCCGGTAAGCGTTCGTGCCGGTCTGGTCGGTGGTCAGCGTCAGGTTGCCGTAGTACAGCGAGCGGCCGGTGCCGGTCGCGGCGGCGGTCTTGATCAGGTCCTGCGCGTCGAGCACGGTGCCCGTGCGCGCGTCGACGTAGTACAGCACGGCATCGCCGTGCGCGTCGGTCCCCTTGCCGTATACGCGCACTGCGTAGGCCAGCGTCGGCGTGACGTCGCGCGCGAACACGACGAGTTCCGCGTCATCGACGCGGCGCACGTCCGATGCGAAACGCGCGGCCGCGATGCGCTTGACCCTGGCCGCGCCCACGTCGGGCGCGTTGCGTACCACGAAGCGGTCGCCGACCTTGCCGATCTTGCCGGCGAGATCGATCGGCGCGGGCTGGGTCAGGCTCGCTTGCTTCAGTTGCCCCTGGTTCGAATGGACGACGACGTCGCCGCCGATCACGGGCAGACCCGCGTAGAAGCGGTCGAAGCGCACGTGCTCGGTGCCGTCGGGATCGACGATCACGTCGCGTACCTGGAACTGGTCGCCGTCCGTCGGCGCGCTCGCCTGCGGCGCCGCGAACTTCAACGTGCGTGCGGCGCTGCCGGTAGCCAGGCTGAAAGCGGACGGGTTCTGCTGGATCAGTTGCAGCGCCTTGTCGACCGCGGCCGGCTGGTCGCCGGCTTGGGCAAATGCGCTGAGACTCGCGAGGGTAATCGCGGTGATGGACAGCAGACGAGACAGTTTCTTCATGTAATCCCCCAGATTATGGATAAATGCGTGATTTTCGAGGAATGCATCAAGTAAAAACGTTGATGTGAGACATGTCGCGAACCGCAGGGGCATGCTAGAAGGTCGTTTTTATAATTACAAGATATTTTCTAATAAATTAATTTTTAATCATGCCGATGTTAATCAAGTCAGGATTTGGTGAGAAACGTGAAATGATCTAGTCGGCCGCGTTGGCGGTATCGGCAACTTCGCGCGGAAGGGAACACTTGGTGAGCGTCGAGAAACTAGGGGTGAGGCGGAGGGACACCGCTCGAACGGAACCGGCGATTTGAAGCGGAGCAACAACGTCAGCCGTAATTTACTTTATTAAATAGTTGCCTTGATTGTTGATGGCGTTTGCGGGGTAATGCAATTGATTCATGGTGCCGCGTTTAGCACTTATGGAAGCGAAGGTTGTGATCGAGCAGTGGCGACGCCACTACGATGCCATCCGGCCGCATTCGAGTCTGTGATGCCTGACGTCCGACGAGTTCAGGCCGCAGTGCTGTTCGCCTGGATCAACCGAGGCCGTTCCCAAAGACTGAAATGCCCCGAAGGAATCGGGCAGGTCACCCGATCAAGGCTGGTGTTTCGCGATGGAGGACTGACTCGACATGACAAACACCATGGCGGTGTTGCGCGAGATCCTGGGCGAGGATCTCGCGACCGAGTTGATGGCGCTGCCGGAAACACTTGCGGCATGCTTTGCGCCGCCGCCATTGCAACCGTTCCAGCACTTTGAGTGACCGATGAGAGAAACTTTACTCTGGTCTATTCCAATGGATTGCGCACCAGCCACATCATGCGTCGCGTCATCCGTCAGTGATGAGGTGAAATCAATAACACCCGGCCACGCGCCATTCCCCAGGGCGTGGAGGATAGCCGCGTAGCTCGGGAACCGCGCTCACTGTCCCTGAGTGGGAGGCGGCGGGGGCAAAGGGATATCGGTCAGATTCAGCCCCAGAAGCAACATATATTGGGGGATATGCTGATACCCGGCCTGCAGAAAGAAATCCGTAATCGTATTATCAGGCTGTCCGTCAAGTGTCTTTTGCTGGGAGCCGTCATTTCCCCATTGGTTGTAATTAAGCGGTAGCGAATTGATACTTATCGCATCGATAAGCAGCTTGATGGCGTCGGAGGGCGGAGAGGAACTATAGATCGTTTTCACGCTCTGGATAGTTTTTGCATTCCACGCCATCGGCACGATGTCGCACGTGTTCCATACCCGTGTCGCGTTGGCTCCCATTTGTTCGTCAAAGTAACTGGCAAAGATATCATTGCCCGCCGTCGGTGCGGCAAAGGTTTCGCAGGTGAATTTCAGGTTCGACGCCTGCAAGTCGCGCGCATTCTTCAGATACAGGACAAGGGCGGATGCCAGGGCCCCACCCAGGCTGTGCCCGATCACGTTGATCGTGCTCGAGGGTCGCACCGTCTTGAGAAAATCGACGAGCGTCGCGCCGTTCGAGTCAGTGGTCAGGATAACGGACGACAGTCCTATATCCGTTCCGGCCGATATGCCCGCCAGGTCCGAGCACGACGGTACGTACTTCCGGAACGACACGAGGGTTTTGTACAGATTGTCCTCCAGAAGGTCGACCGGGGAAGCGAAATCGGTGCCGCTGGTCACCACCGAATATTCGCCTGTGGCTACCGATTGCAGCACCACGGTGATGTGGGCCGCATATTGATCCGAATCGGGGTCCCGAAGTACGGCGGGGCCCCAAGCGATACTGAACTGGTTGTTCTTGGTCATCTTGGAAAGGTTCAGGCCATTGCTGATGGCCTGACTGACCTGCTCCACGGTCGGATCTTTAATTGCCTTTCCCGTAAAAAAGTCGGTAGCTGAATTGTTGACGACGTAGGCTAACGTGAGATTGATCTGCGCTTGCTCGGTACCGGTGTTCGACATGATTGATCTTCTCCAGATGGATTGAACATTCGACTCCCGTGCTGCAATTACGCCAGCGGTGCCGGCGGCATCCAGTGGCTGATCGACGGCGCCTGCCTCCTGTCTGCGCCGTGGATCAACTCGTCGTTGAGGGCATACATGTTCCGGCCGAGGCTCACGACAAGCCTGCCCGATGCGACGCGTGCGTCGGCACCAGCGGATCGCCCTTCGGCGTGTAGAACTCCATGTGGCAGCCGTCCGGCGTCGCGCGGCGATTGAACGACCATTTCAGTTTCCTTGTCCGCTTGCCGTATGGAGGCAAGGGGCAGATATAGGGTCTCGGTTTCGACGCCGCCGGCGAAAAATCTATGAACCGGCATCACGAATGACACACCGTCCATCTGATTCTTGACGACCTGGCTCGGAACGTTGCGAACGCTACAGAACCGAGAGAAGCGCGCGGCGCGAACCGTCTCGTCTGGCAGTGCGGTTCAGGTAGCGCGCATACCGGCATTTCCCTTCCTGTTTCCTTCTGGCATTCGTTGGTGATCCTGACAGTAGTCCATTGAGCGTTAATCGTCACCTGTATTCTTTGACAGGGGCGCCAATTCGATCACTCGCGCCATCGCCAGGAATCGAGCGATCCGCGGCGCTATTTTCTCAGGAAGAAAAATTCATGAAGGCAGGTCGCAATTTGTGCTTTTCACCCCAAATTCCCCATTTATCGGAAACGAGTCCGATCGATGCTCTGCGGTTTCAGAGAATGCATTACCCGAGAAAAGGCGCGGATATGATTTTTATGCGACCTGGCACGGTTCAAATATTGAGCAAATCCGCATTCCAATACCTTGATTTGTGCGGTTCGGCGGGCCCGGTCCCGGCCGGCGGAACTTGCGGGTAGCCCGTCCGGTGGGCCGCACATCCGGGAGAATGGCTCCGTGTTGCTTGGGGGGGAACGTACGCGGAAATCCGGGTTGTCAGTGCGTCTCACGCAAGTTGAAGCAGGGCATGACGAGGCTCGTCACGAAGCGGCGGTTTCGGTCGCGAAGTCTGACAGCCGGCTCCCGTAGGTGGGCCGAAGAAACGAGGGGCTCGATTTCGACACGGTTTGCCGGGGCAAGCCGATCCCACTGCGACAAGGACTTGCGATCCGCCCCCCAAGTAAATTGATGCCGTACGGCCGAGCGCTGGATGCCAGCGTCGTCGCCACCGAACGACCCTCACCGATACCGAGCCGTGCGTCGAAATGCTCCGGCAGGAAACCCAGGCGCTGTGTGCGACCGCGAGCGCACGATGTCGAACCGGCTGATCTGCGTGCGCTACGCGACGCGCGGGCTGGCGAGCATCAAGCTGCCCTGAACGCGTGCGCGGCCGCGCAGACTGCCCGGTACGCCGATCGCGGCCGCGAGAGGTGTCCTGCCCGAGCGCGCTCCGCCGGACGCAAAAAATAATCCACTGAATGAGCCGGATAAATTGTAAAAATTAACAGGCCCGTTCCCGATTTTTTGTACTAAGGTAATACAGACGTTATTCGTGGCCAGCACTCGGTGGAGAGGCAGAAAGCGAAATAAAATTCGCCTGCGCCAATTTTGGCAGAAGCCGGGGATGCGCATTTCGGGGAATCACCAGACACACATCAAGCGATCCGCACGGTCGTCGCACGCGAATGCGTGGGCGAGGGCACGCCCTTCGATTTGAAGGGCGTGTCCGGAGCGTTTCATAAAATATTGCATTGAAACAATTTTCATGCAGTACGGATCGGCTCGTCCTCTCATGAAGGGTTTCCGGGAATAAAGAATAACTTAACGATATCGATCGATTTCATTGTTCAAGAAATTGAAACCTCAGGGAAATAAGTGTCCGTATCGCCGATATGGGCGTGAACGTCGTCAGCCTGTTGGATATTGTTTCGAGGAGACCTGATATGAATGACCATTCGTCAAGCAGCAATCCGTCATTGCGCGGTGAGCGGCCGAACGGCGCCCAGGCGGGCATGTATGCGATCGATCCGGAAATGCTTGAAGCCATGCTCGTCGAAGCGACGGACAACGCACCGGCCGTGAATGACCCGTCGCTGGCGTCGGACGACGATCTGGAGACCGACGACCTGCAAGCAATCGGCGCCGCTGCTTCCGACGCGCCGCCGAAAACGCAAACCGGCTGCCCGAAGACCCAGACCGGCTGCCCGAAAACCCAGACCGGCTGCCCGAAAACGCAATCCGGCTGTACGACGAAGACCGCCACCGAACGGTGCCAGAAAACCTGCGGCGGGTGTCGGGGCTGACGGAGAGGTCGCAATGGACGCGCAAGCCGTCACGCTTCTTCCTCCACTCGCGGAATCGACGTTGCGCGATTGGGTCGCTCGCAGCGCGTGGCTCGGCGAGCGACTCACCTGCACCCCCGACGCCGGTGGCGTCGGGGGCGACAAGGAGGCTGCCGCTTTCGCGTCCTGGCGACGGTTGGCCGCGAAGGATCACGCGCACCACTTCGACACCTATCTCGAACGGCTCGGGCTGAGCGAGCGCCAGGCGGTGCTGCGCCTCGGCCCTGCGCGGCAGGCCGGTCACGCTGCGCTGCCTGACTGGGCGGCTCGCTTGCCGGCGTGGATTGCGCTCGTTTGTGCGGGCGACGCGGCAACGGGCGGCCGCGACGACGGCAATGTCCCGTTTGGCGATCTCTTTCGTCCGTTGGGCAGCGCCGTATGGGATCGCATCGCCCGCCACCTGGATGGCTCGCTCTGGGCCGCGCCGGTTCGAGACGACGTGAGCGCGGGGCTGACGACGCACCTGTCCGCCCTGTTCGCCGACAGCCTTTACGTCTGGTTCGACGCATTCCGGTCTGTCCGGCAATCGCACGGCCAGCCTGCGGCGGACGCGTCGAACCGGATTTACGCCGATTTCCTGGCGTGGCTGCGCAGCGGGCATTTCGTCCGCTTGCTCGACCGAAAGCCGGTCCTTGCCCGCTTTTTCGCGATCTCCATCCTGCAGTGGGAACAGCATGTGACGGAACTCGCGCAGCGTCTCGAGCGTGATCGGCAGGCGATTGTCACGCGGCTCTTCGCCGGTCGCGCGCCCGGTGCGGTCGCCGGACTGGATTTCGGCATGTCGGATCGGCACCGGGACGGGCGCGGCGTCGCGATCGTGCGGTTCGACGGCGGGCAGCAGCTGGTTTACAAGCCTCGGGACCTGGGCATCGATGGTGCCTGGGCGACATTCCTGCAACGCATCCAGGCAGCCGGCGCGCCGGGTGAGCTGCGGACGCCGGACGTACTGTGCCGGGACGGCTACGGCTGGACGTCGTTCGTCGACGCCCGGCCGTGTGCATCGCTCGACGAAGTACGCGCGTTCTACGCGCGTGCAGGTGCGCTGCTCGCGCTGTTCCAGATCCTTGGCAGTTGTGATTTCCATCAGGAGAACGTCATTGCATGCGGGAGCCATCCGATACCGGTGGACCTCGAAACGCTGCTGCGCCCCGCCGGCAGGCTCGATGGCGACGACCCATCCGTGCATCCGGCCATCTCAGCCGCGGCGCGACGCGTGAGCGCATCGGTGTTCGAATCGGGCTACCTCCCGTACTGGAATACGTTTCGCAGCACGAGATGGATCGGCGGCGGGCTGAGCTGGTCGGCACCCGAGGAGGTCACGGTGACCGGCTGGCTGCATGCGAATACCGATGCGATGACGCTTGGCCGCAAGCCGCTCGTGATCGCAGCCGTGCGGCATCTGCCGAGGCTCGCGGAATCCGTCGTCGATCCTTCCGGCCATCTCGGCGACATCGATGCGGGGCTCGTGGCCATGGGTCGCTTCGTTCTGGCCCATCGCGAGACGGTCCGCGACGCGCTCGCCGTCTTTCGCGACACCAGCGTGCGGGTCGTGCTCCGCGACACGCGCTTCTACGAGATGTTGAGCCGGCGTGCGGCGCAGCCGACTCGGCTGGCGGACGGGTTGAGCGCCAGTCTCGAGTTCGAGTTCCTGATGCGATTCCATCATCCGCTCGACGCGAACACCATGACGTGGGTGCGTTGCGAGCAGGCGGCCATGCTGCGCCTCGATACGCCGCTGTTCCGGATGAGAAGCGACGGGACGACATTGCATGAGGCCGGCAGCGAGGAGGTCGAATTCTCCTACCCGGAAAGCGATGTGCTGTCGCCGATCGCGCACGCGGCGGCACGGCTCGATGCATTCGACGACGCGCACCTCGAGCAGCAGCGGCGGCTCATGCGCTTCGCGTTCTCGCGCGACGGCGTCGCGACCGCGTTCGCCGACGACGCGTGGCCGCAGGACGGCGATCGAGCCTGGCGTCCGGACGAGATGGTGCAGCGTGCTACCCGGATCGGCGAGCATCTGCAGTCGCTGGCCGTCGTCGGCGGCGGCGGTGCGGCGTGGATCGGCCTGCCCACGACCGCCATCGATGCCGAGCCGCGCATCCAGGTGCTGGGCGAGAACTTCTATGACGGGACGACGGGCATCGCCGTTTTCCTGCTGGCCCTTGCTCGGGCGACCGGACGCGACGATTTCAGGCAGGTCGGCCTCGACGCATTTGCGACGCTGCGCGACCGTTTCGTCCGCGAACGGCATGCCGGCTTTTCCGACCGGGACCGGATCCTCGGCGGAGCCGAAGGCCTGGCGTCCTGCATCTACCCTCTGGTGCTGGGCGCGCAGCTCGCCGAATCCGACGTGCTGCTCGACTGGGCCGAGGAGATCGCGCAATGCATCGGCGACGCGTGGATCGGCGCGGATACCGCATACGACGTCATCGGCGGGGCGGCGGGCGCCATGCTCGGCATGCTGGCCTTGCATGAGGCCGGCAGGCCGATCGGACTGGACCGCGCGATCGCCTGCGGTGCGCATCTGCTCGCACACTGCCGGCCGGCTCAGGCGAGCGGCGCCGCCGGCCATGCGCGTGCGCTCGCGGGCATGTCTCATGGCGCGGCGGGGTTCGCTTATGCGCTCGAGCGCCTCGCGGCCGCGTCGGCGCGACGCGAGTGCTCGAGCGCCGCCGCGGAATGGGTCGCATACGAGCACGCGCTCTTCGACGAAGCAACCGGCAACTGGCCGGACCTGCGCTTCGCGGCCGACGAACGAGCGCAGCCCGATCATGCGATCTGCCGATGGTGCCACGGCGCATCCGGGATCGGGCTGGCGCGTCTCGGGATGGTTCGGCACGGCGCGTCTGCACGCGCCGTGCTCGAAGACGTGGAGCGGGCGATCGCCCGCACGGTCGCGGAACCGATGAGCGCGCTCGACTGCCTGTGCTGCGGCAATTTCGGACGGCTCGATCTGCTGCTGGAAGCCGGCGTCACGCTCGGGAGGCCGGCGCTCGTCGCGTTGGCGCGCCGGCGCGCCGCCGCTCGTCTGGATCGCACGGTGGAAGGCTTCAGCTGGCCGTTCGGCAGCGACAACGAGAACCTGGGGTTTTTCCAGGGGCTCGCGGGCATCGGCTACGAATTGCTGCGCCTCGCGTATCCGAACGAGTTTCCATGTGCACTGCTGTGGGGGATCGGGCCTCGCCCGATTGCGTCCGCCCATCGGGATCGGGAAGAGGAGACATCAGATGCATAGCGAAGCGGAAGTGACGATCGTTGGCGGCGGGCTCGATTTCTCGATGCATCCGAGCGTCGAGGCGTGCCGTGCGATTCGCCACGCGAAGGTCGTGTTTCACGCCGGATGTCATGAGGGCGTAGCCCGCTGGCTGGCCGATCTCGCCGGCGACGCGGACGTCGTCGACATCGATACCGGTCACTATCAGGTCGGCCAGTATCGGCCCGACATGTACCGTGCGATGGCGTCCCGGGTGGTGGGCGCGGCGCGCGAGTCGGGCGCCGTGGTCCTGATCGAGCCGGGCAGTGCGATGGTGACGGACCTCGTGACGCGCTTCGTGCTGGAGGCCGCCCACGGCGCCGGACTGCGCACGCGGATCGTCGCCGGCATCTCCAGCCTGGAACATCTTTGCATCGCGTTCGGCATCGATCCGTCCAGCGGATTGCAGACCGTGCTCGCCCAGGAACTCGTGGCCCGGCGCATCAGGCTGAGCGCCGGGCTCGATACCGTCGTCATCCAGCCCGGTTACTTCGACACGTTGTGGCACGTGGGTTGGCCGCAATCCCGTGCCGACCGCTTCGACGCGCTGGCCGAGACGTTGTCGTTGTCGTTCGGGGCGCATCAGGCGATGGTGCTGGTCAGGTTTCCGATGCATCCGGGCGACGTGACGCACGAATTCTGGTTCGAGCTGGCCGACCTGCATCGAACGGTGCCCGTGATGACGCCGCTGCACACGCTGTTCGTCCCCGCGTCGGAACGCGGCGAGCGCGATGCGACGTTCCAGTCGCGCATGCACGTGTGGGCGCGCTCCATCGCGTTTCTCGAAACCGGCACGGACGGCTTGCCGCTGCAACTTGCGCCGATCGCGTCGAATGGCGACCTGCAGCAGATCGAGGCGCGGCTCGATGACGATCTCGTGTCGTCGTCGCTGACGCTGGCGGAGGCGTGGCGACGTCAGGCGCTGGCACGGAGCACGGCGAGGATCGCATTCGCACGCAAGGCGGGCACGGATGAGGCCGACCCCGGCGATGCCGCAGCGGATCGACTGGCTGCCGTTCGGCACAACACGGGAGCGCAGTGATGCGCAGCCGCGAGACCTTGCTCGCGCGTGCGAGCTTCAAGTATGCGACGACGCTCATGCATCTCGGGCGCGTGTTCGGATTCTGCGCACGACAACGCACGGACGGCGAACCGTTCGAAATCGGTTACGTGCTGTTGTCGTCCCAGTCGAGCAATCCCGACGACGATACGGTCTGGAAGGACTTCGAGCGCCTGATCTTTCCGCGTCAGCTGCGCCCGGTCGGGCACGGCGTCATCGTGCTCGATTTCAGGGACGCGCCGATTCCGGCCGCCGACGCATCGTTCCAGGTGATTTCCGACGACGCCTACGTCTACGTGTTCCGGCAATCGACGAACGGGACGCTTTACGTCGATCGCTTCATCTACGACGAAGTGCTCGACCGGCTCGTCAACGCGTGGGAAACGCGGTTTCGGCGCAGCCGCAAATACGACATCCCGCTCGACAGGCGCGATACCTTCGGCAGCGCCGACATGGAGGGCATCCGCTTCCTGGAGCCGACCACCGAGCTGACGTTCGTCACCGGCGTGACCGCCGGGCAGTTTGCCGTATCGATCCTGCCAACCGAGCTGCCGGGGCAAAGCCGCTGGCAGATCTTCGCTTACGACGGCGGCGCGAACACGCTGAACAGCTTTTCCATCCAGCGCGCGGCGAACGGCTTGTTCGATCTGCAGGATTCGCTCGACCTGTCGTCCGGTCAAGTGCCGCCCGACGCATGCTTTGCGCTGTCGTTGTCGGGGCAGCCCCTGAAGCAGGCGAGCGGCCCGGCGTGCGTGCTGTACAACCGGCAGGAGCGGCTCGTCGGCGAAGACGGCCGCCCGTCGCTGCAAAAGCGTGCGTTGCGCCTGATGCTTGCGCTCGCCGTCGGCGACGACAAGCAAGTCGCGGTGATCGATTTCGGCATCGGCAGGGACGGCAAGCTCGCGCAAGTGGATCCATCGCTCGCATTGACCGCCGCACCGGCGATCGGCACCGGCCTGAGCTTTACGCCACGATACGGCACCGAGGTGGCGATTGCGTCCATCGTCGGCGGCCCGGCAAAGGCGATGACGTTTGAAGCGTGGCTTTATCCGCACGAAGTCGCGGCCGACACGAGCCTGATCATTCAAAGTGCGTCCGGCGAGGCGCTGCCGTTCGCGCTGTGGCTCGCGCAGGGCGTGCCGACTTTCGCCGTGGGCCGGACGAGCGTGATCGTGCAGGCCGATGCCGCCGTCGAAGCCGAATACTGGGTGCATCTGGCAGCGACGTACGACGGCACGAACGCCACGCTGTTCGTGAACGGTCAGCCATACGCGCTCGCCGCCGACGGCGTCACGATCCCGGTGGACCCGCCCGCAAGCGGATATCGCATCGGCGGCGCATCCGGTGTCGACGGCATTCTCGACGAAGTGCGCCTCTGGAACGTCGCGCGCGGGCGCGACGCGATTCTCGCGACGCTTTGCACGTCGCTCACTGCGCAAACGCCCGGATGGGCCGACCTGGCCGGTTACTGGCGCCTCGACGAACCGGGCGACGCGTCGCGCTTCACGGCCGTCGCCAACTCGGCCGCGACCGGCGCGGCCGCGGACGGCGTGCTGGACGGCGCGGTGTGGAGCCGCAGCGCGGCGCCGGTCGGTGCCTCGATGACGCCGATCGCCTGGGATGCCAACGGCCTGTCCGTCAGCGGCATGACGCTCGCCTTTGCGTCGACCGACACGACGCCGCAACTGGTCGACGGCGGCGATTCCATGCTGCACCTCTATTACGCGCAACGCGGCAACGGCAACCTGATGGCGGCCCATTTCAGCACGGTGACGGCGCGCGCGTCGTTCGGCGTGCGGTGGCTGGCGGCCGATCCGGACAAACCGGACAACGATCAGACGGGCGACGCGGTGTTCATCGCGCGCTCGCCCGGTGCATGGGTGAACCCCGTGTCGACGACGCCGCGGCTGATCGCGATCACGATCGACGCATCGGACGCCGGCTTGTGTACCGTCGAGCTGCGCAGCAACCAAGGGCTCGTCGAGACTTGGCCGAAGGTGCCGCGCGGGCTGGACGCGTTCGCGCAAGTGATCAACGGCGAAGCGATGCAGCAGACCGACGATCCCACGGCCGCCCAGCAGGGGGTCGTGTTGTATGACTACACACAGGTCGCGGTACAGGCGACCGGCGCGCAGCAGGGGCCGCAGCCGGCCTCCGGGGCAGGCTCGAACCTCTTCAGCGTGATGACCGACGTCTGGCCGGACAACGGCATGCCGGCGCTGATGCAGGCCACCGACGGCAAGGCATCGCCGTCCAGCCGGCGCGCCGGCATCGATGGATGGTGGCTGTACGATCCGCCGCTCGCCGATATCGATATGACCGACCCGGGCCAGTTCATCCAGGTGTTCACGGCGGACCAGGTCGCCAGCTACGAAGGCACGCTGATACTGCCGGGCGATGCCGCGCTGGAAGCGTGGGTGAAGCCGGCGGCGTTCAGTTCCGGGGAAAACGCCACGGTGCTCGTATTCGACAAGCCCGACGGCAGCGCGGACCCCGAGATCGGCACGCGTTACATGCTGGCGCTCGACCCGACCGGGCGCGTGATCAGTGCGAAAGGTGCCGTTGCGTCGATCAGCCAGAGCGCGATCGCGCCCGGGCAGTGGACCCATGTGGCGGCGTCCTACGCGAGCGACTACGGGTTGCAGCTCGGCGGCTCGCGTTTTCTCGACGCTGGCAATGCCGACACGTTGAGCACGCTCGATGCGCTCACCATCGAAGCGTGGGTGCGGCTCGACAGTCTCGGGCAGACCCAGACGGTCGCCTCGCGCTGGAACGACGCGATCGGGCAGGGCTGGTCGTTGTATATCGAGGCGGACGGCAAGCTCGGTCTGCGCGTCAATCAGGACACCCAGACGCGTCAGGTCGCGCGCACGGTGACCTCGACACGCGCGCTGGACATCGGCAAATGGCATCACGTCGCGGGCGTCTACACGGTCGAATTCGAGAAGCAGACGGCGATCATGTTCAACAACGGCAGCTACGTGAAGCTGCCGCAAATGACGAACGCTCCGACCGACGCGGTCACGACGATGATGTGGATCAAGAGCGTCGGGCCGTACAAGGCGGGCCTCCAGATCCTCATTCAGAGCGTCGATCCGAAGCAACCGGTGCCGTTCCTGCTCTATCTCGACAACGGCGTGCCGACGTTCACGGCGTTCGTCGGCGGCGTGGAGCAGACGACCACGGCGAGTGCGACGCTACGGTCGGACGACTGGATCCACATTGCCGGCCGCTACTCCGCGACGCTCGGCATCGAGCTGTACATCGACGGTCAATCGATCGGCGAGCTCGCCGCGACACCGCATGCCGAAGGCACGTTCGTACAGCCCGCGCTCGTCGCAACGGGAATCGACGCGGCCTATTCGATCGGCGGCATGGCGACCCAGCAATCGTTCACGGGCATGATCAACGAGGTTTCGATCTGGAACAGGGGCTTGACCGCCGACGAGATTCGGCAGCGGATCTCGCGTCCGCCCAGCGCCAGCGATCGCGGCCTGGCCGGCTACTGGCCGTTTGCGGACCTGTTCGGCACCACCGTGATGGACCTGGCAGGCACGAGCAACGGCGAGCTGGTGGGCGGCAATTTCGTGCGTGTCGACAAAGGCCAGTTCGCGCACAAGGTTTTCATCGACGGCAGATTGCAAGGGTTCGAGCACGTGACCGATCCGATCGTGCCGACGCAGGCGGCGCTGATGCTCGGCTCCGGCAACTACAGCGACTATCTGCAAGGTGCCGTGGGCGACATCCGGCTGTGGAAGGCCGGGCGGATGAACTGGCAGATCGAGTTCTTTGCGGACCGCAACCTCGAAGCGAACGCGCAAGGCCTGATCAGCAACTGGCGCTTCGATTCCGGCTCCGGGCGCATT
The DNA here is from genome assembly GCF_001028665.1 of Burkholderia pyrrocinia. Taxonomy (NCBI): domain Bacteria; kingdom Pseudomonadati; phylum Pseudomonadota; class Betaproteobacteria; order Burkholderiales; family Burkholderiaceae; genus Burkholderia; species Burkholderia pyrrocinia. The sequence goes on along the minus strand of NZ_CP011505.1, from coordinate 558,784 downwards.
GCCTACGACGCGAAGAGCGACAACAACGCGGTGATACACGACGCCACCCTCGAGCTGAGCAACGAAGCGGTCGACAAGATGTGGATTCACACGACGTTCAGGGCCGGCTGGACGATCTACATCGACGGCGCGCGGCAAACGTCGGACGCCTATACGCTCGACAAGGTCGGGTACGGCGACGCGCAGGCGACGATCGGCGCGCAGTTTTACCGGTCGGCCTTTGCGCGGCAGTTCACGGGCGAGCTGATCGAGCTGCGCGTGTGGCGGCGTCAGCGCACTGCACAGCAAATCCGCGAGAACATGTACACGCAACTTGTCGCGGGGGAACCCGACCTGGCCGCGTACTGGCCGCTCAGCGAAGGATCGGGCTCGACGGTGCCGGACGTCACGGGTTGGGGCGCCGACGGTGTGTGGATCGGCGACGGCACGCCGAAATGGCAGGGCGCACTGGCGCCGGTGGGCATCGAGTTGCCGGCTATCCGAAATACGCTGGGCGGCCTCGTTACGCCCTACAACGCGTCCGGGAAGGGGGCGCCCGGCGCGCGCCAGTACGGTGCGCTCGAAGCCGACGCGTACGGCAGCTCGGTAGCCGTCTATCAGCGCGCGTACGTCTATGTCGCGGCGGATGGGGCGCTGGCGCTGTTCGGCAACTTCAAGGTCGGCGATCTCGATGTGCAGTACATCGGTCAGGCGCAGATGGCGCCAACGCTGATCGGCTATATCGAGGGCGCACCACCGGTCCCGGCGGAGAACCTCAAGGTGTATCCCGGTACGCCGAACATCTACACGGGCAGCAGCTCCATCGCGGTCGACGAGGTCGCGGCGCGGACATTGCAATACACCGCGAACCGCGATACGGGCTTCGACATGCAGCTGAACACGCGTTTCGGCGTGAACTTCGAGGAGCGGATCCAGGCCGGTATCGGCGTCACGAAGCTGTTGTTCGGCTTCATTTCGAATATCGGCGTACAGGCGAATTTCATGCAGAGCGTCGGCACGGTCGCGGATGCGCTGGTCAGCAACGAGACGCGGATCACGGCGCGCAAGAACGTCGAATTGCGGGGCGGCTGGAAAGGCAACGCCTACAAGATCGACAACGGTTACGGGCAGATCTGGTTTCCGAGCAACATGGGCTACGCGCTCGTGCGCTCGGCGACCGCCGACATGTACGCGTTGCGCATCCGCGGCACGGGCGCGCTCGTATCGTATCAACTGCGCCGCAATCCAGACATTCCGGAAGACATGAACATCATCATGTTCCGGCTGCGACCGACCTACGTGAAGAACGGCACGCTCGACGGCTGGATCGGCTTCGAACGCGAAGCGTCCTACAAGGCGCTGCAACCAGGCCAGTTCGGTAGCTACTTCAAGCCGCTCGAAGCCTATGCGCTCAAGCAACTGATCGATCGCGAGCATCAGCAATTGCGTACCTATTTCGACAACTTCGATGCCGGCAGCATCGGGCGGCGGCAGAACGTCGTCAATTTCCAGCCGGGCGACATCGGCGACACGTCGAACGACCTGGCCAATATCCTGATGGGAGAACGGCAGCGCGAGGCGATCAGCACGGACGACTGGAAAAAGAAGATGGCGCGCCGGAACATGGTCAATACCTACGTGTGGACGGCTGACGGTGGGTTTTATGCGGAAGAGGAGCAGTTCACGGCGGTTCGCCAGGAGCAAAGCGGCGGCGCCTACAGCTTTCACGGCAAGGGCGGCTTCTACACGGAAATGAAGATCAGCGTCGGGGTGGCGTTCGAGCTCGACGCGCTGTTCGGCGGACACATCATCACGCAGGCCGCGAAATCGCTCGCCGAGAGCGAAGCGTTCAGCCTGTCGGTCAACGTGAACGGCGAACGCTATATCGGCCTGATGCGGGACGATCCGGACACCGGCATGCCGGACTATTCGGAATTGCCTTCGCCCGGCAAGGTGCGCGGCTACCGCTTCATGAGCTTTTACCTCGCCCCGACCAAGAAGAACTTCGACGAATTCAAGAGCGTCGTGGATGAGGACTGGCTCTACCGGCAAGGGGAATACGCAGGCTCGTTCGATCCCGACGCGCTCGCGTTGCGCCAGGCGTTGTCGAACGTCAACGAAGTCTGGCGCGTGTTGCATCGGGTCACGTACGTGAGCCGTGTGCCGCCGCAGATCAAGGACGCCGGCGAATCGATTCCCGTCGACGCGCGGCGGCCCGACGCGGAAAGCATCACCAACAACTATTGGCTGATCGCGGAACTGCCGGAAGGCGCGGACCCGAATCCGATGGCGAAAGTGAGCGAGGAGGCCGATGCGCTGATCGCCTCGCTGGAGACGCAACCGGTATGGGGACGCATTCTCGCGAAGCACCGCGCCGGCGTGAAGGAAGACATCATGAAGTACATGCGGGCGTATTACGGCTTGCCTTCGTCTTCCGCGTGACGAGCGGTGGACGCAGGCGAGGCGTGCTTGCCGTCTTCCGCCACGGCGGAAGACGAGCGACCACGGAGACCATGCGCGTTTTCGTGGCAGTCGATGACCGGCGCAAACCAGGAGATCAAGATGACACAGGCCTCAGCTTCGCCACAGGCGGTAGGGTATTGCGGCAACGACTTCTGTGGTGGTCAAAAGAGCAGTATCGACGTCACATGCCATGACCTCGGTAAATCCGCGGGCAAGGAGATCATGTATCAGCGGCCAAACGGAACATGCTACTGCATCTGCAGTTGCATCGGCGACGGAACGCAGGTGACGCTGGCGGACGGTAATTCCGTCAACATCGAACGGGTGGAGCAGGGCAAGACCTGGATCCGGGCGGCGGGGCGCGATCTCCGGTTCACGGAGTATCTCGTGAGTCAGGTTTCGTTCGCGCCCAAGTCAAAGACGTTGAACACGATCCGGATCCAGTACACCACGCGCGACGGCAACAAGCACGATCTCATCTGCACGCAGAGCCATCCGTTCCTGCTGTACGGCAGCAAGCAGTTGTGTGCGGCGGCCAATCTGACGCCCGACGATCGTCTGCTCGACAGCCAGGGCAATCCTGTGGCGATCGACAGGCTCGACTGGGGCGAGTACAACGGATCGTTCTGGGAAATCGCGACGACGATGGCGCCGCCGGACCAGGACTTGAATGGGCACCTGATCCTGACGAACGGCGTCGTGAGCGGCGATTTTGCCATCGAGACCTTCGTCAACTACCCGATCGGCGATGCGGCTGTACCGTTCGAGATCCGTCGCGAAGCGGCCGTCGTCGGCTCGGAGGCGTGGCGGCAGGAACATGGCGATCATGTGGCGCCGCTGAACGGGCCTGTCGGCATCAACGGCGGCGTGTTCACGCCGCATCATCTGTCTCGTGTGGACGTGCCGAGTCACGCGGCCGATTTCCTGCCCTGGTGGCAAGCCGACTTCTTGCGCCTTGTCGCCCCCAAGCGCCCCTATAACGATCCGTACGCGCTCGAAATGTGCGAATGGCTGCTCGATCGCGTCTATCGGCCGCTGTACCCCGACGTCACGTTCCTCTTCGACTGGTACAGCGATGAGGTCAATTCGCACTCCTGGGTGACGGACGGAAAGAAGTACGTCTATCTGCCCGGCGGCCTGTCGCGTATCGACGGCTTCGATTACGACGGCGTGGCGTTGGCGCTGGCGCATGAAGTCGGGCATCTGTACGGCAAGCCGGACGGTAGTGAAAGCGGCGTGACATGCGAGGGAGAGGCGGACTTCTATGGCGCGGCCGTGGTCATGCGGAAGCTCTGGTTCGGCGAGCAGTATTTCGAATCGACGCAGAAGGCCATCGACCAGGTCAAGACTCTGTACGAATACATGGGCCGACTGGCGCCGGACGGCGCGCGGTTCGATTCGCGCGCGGTGCGTCTCGACAAGGCAGGACGGGTGTACCCCAGCAACCAGTGCCGTATCGATACCTGGGAGGCCGCAATGCAAGGCCCGACCAAACCGGCATGTGCTGACTGCAATCTGGCCGCATGACGTGCGACGTCGGGCGATGTGGCGCGCGCCGGGATTTCCGGCGGCGCCATCGTCCCGGCGTTGTCCTCGATAGTAGTAGAGGGGATTGGGGAGGCGAGCGAACGATGCGAGAGGAATGGAATTTACTCGGCGACATGTCGAAGGCGACGTCCGTCGAGCAGTTTCGTCAGCAGATGGGCGAGTTCCTGCATCTGGAACATCCTGTCACCGAGCGCGCGGCGCTCGCCTGTGTTCTGCAACCGGACTATGCGCGCCGCCTGCTGGCGGCGCGCGGTCATCCTGCGATGCTCGAACATCTTCTGGCGGCGGCACCGCAGGTCGACCGGCGTCACTCGCGCTTCCGGTTCCAGGCGGAGGACGCACCGGCATCGGACGGTGCACCGGCCCGGATGGACGGCTTGTCGTCGGCGCGACTCGTTGCGGAAGCATCGAAGTCGCTGCTGCGTTGGGCGGTATCGGGTTTTACGCCCGTCGACGATGCCACGTATGAGCGGCGCCTGAACGCATGCGTCGGATGCGAGCATCTGACGCGGCCCGACGATCGGCTCATCTATAAACTGGCCACCGCGTTCGACGCGTCCCGCAGCGTATGCGGGCTGTGCGGATGCGTTGTCGCGAAGAAAGCGCGGGTGCCGCATGAGGCGTGCCCTGGAACGGATCCCCACGACGAGCGCCGGACCCGCTGGGGGGATGAAAAGAATTAAATCTCCCCTGTAGAGTCGCTTACGGTGCGCCTGGCAGGACCGGATGCGCCGGATTAGAGCGACCTGCCGACGCAAGGCATGAAAACCAGCCACCGTTGGAGCCAAGCTTGACAGGGATCGTTCCAGTTTGAGTTGCCAACGAGCCGACGACAGCACCGCCTCGCTTACACGTTCCGTTTGGAGATGACCAGGTTATCTCTTACGCGTGACGCCATTTTGCCAAGGAGGGCAGCTCGCGCTCGGTGGCCGAATCATCCAGACGGGTCCAGCTGTAAAACGTGCCGTGCCATCCCGGAACGGGTAGCGGGGCCGCGCAGTGAACGTCCGCGAGGCCCGGCCGATAGGCCTGAGATGGCCAGAACAGCGGCATGATGCGTCGCGCTTCCATGCCGCGGCACAATTCGGCCGGTCCGCCCGCGTCGGCCACGATGTCGCAGTGGAACGACCAGTCCTCTTCGCTCCAGGCGAGAAATACACTTGGCGCGCCGGCGGCGTCGAACATCAGCACCGCGTCCTGATTGGGGCGCCAGTAGTATTCGACGATGCCTTCCCGCGCGGCCACCTCATCGATCAGTTTGACGATCCGCGGATCCCGGTAGGTCGCCCCCGCCTCATGCAGGCTGATGTGCCCGCGGGCCGCGCAGTGCTTGCGTTTCGCGTTGTCCAGCACGGTTGCCAGCTTGCGCGCCATCTCGACGTCGGTTTTCTTCAGATAGCAATCGATCAGTCCCGCGTTGAACGCATCCACCGCCACGCGCTCATCGGCGATGCCGGTGAGCAGGATTTTCATGCAGTTCGCGTTGCGGATGGAGGACAGAAACTGGATGCCGTCGACCTCCGGCATTGAATAGTCGACGACCACCGCGCCCACTGCCTCGAATCGGGCGGGATCGGCGAGCACATCCTGGCCGATCGCATTTCCGCCTTTTTTCTCCGCACCGAAATAGTCCGCGGCCGTTGGTGGCATCTCCGCGTCACGCGACGACACGAAGTCGAGCGCCTCCTGGGGTTGCGTAAAAAAGCGGTTCAGGTGTTCGTCCGGAAATGCGCCCCGCAGCGCCTGCAGGAAATCCGGATTGTCGTCGACAAACACCACGGACACGGGATAGAGCACCGGCTGCCTAACGAAGAGTTGCATACGAGTCTCGATAAATCAGCAAAAGAAGGTGCGGTACCGGAGACGCGTTACCGCGAATGACGGTCGCGTTGCACGACCGCGCCAATTATCCGGCGAAAGTGGGACGCATATCAACTGCTCGTCATTTGCGAATTCGGCACATTTTGACCGCGCCGCACAGCGGATTTGCACAGGGAGAATCGGGCCATTCCTTCTCGTTGAAGGAATGCGCCGCTACCGCCAGTAGCGATTCAAGGAGTTATCCATGTTGACGCGAGACGCGATTCTTCACGTCCTTTCCCACGAAACGGCACATCTGTCCGAGAAAACCTTCCACCACGTGATCGACATTTACCTCAAGGATTCCAATGCCTTCATGAACACTTATTTCGCACGCTATTTCGAATGGCAGGGCGTGTGCCGTGAACGCTGGTTTCACGAATGCATCCACAACAACCTGTTGGCGGCCGGCGGGTCGTTCGTGACGAAGCGCGCGCATCAGGAATACGTCCACGAGACGTTTCCGTTCCAGCGGGTCGATTGCTATCTCAATACGTTCGAGGTTCGGCAGTGTTCGGCCTATCTGCTGTTTCGCTTCTACGTTGACGGACGACAGGTGTCGCTGGGGTATCAGCAGATCGTGTTTGCCGGTTCCGACAAGCGGATCCGCCGGTTTCCGGCGGGCATCATCGAGCGGGTCAAGGCGTATGAACTGATCCTGCCGTCCGCCGCGAACTGAATGTGAGACCGCCTTACCCGATGCGATAGCGTCGGGTGGGCGCCGGCGGATCGCGCAATGCCTGGTCCGCCGGCGCCCCGGGCTCCGGCAGCCGAATCGTGAACGTGGTCCGGACGCCGAGGACGGATTCACACGCGATGGTGCCGCCGAGCGCTTCGCATACGCGGCGACAGAAGCTCAAGCCCATGCCGGCGCCGCGACCGTGCGATTTGGTTGAGAAGAAGGCGTCGAAGATTCGAGGGAGCACATCGGGGGCGATGCCCGGGCCCGTATCGCTGAAACGCACCACGCAGTAACCGTTGCTGCGATGGGCGTCGATCTCGATCTGCCCACGGCCGTTTGCGTGGATCGCGTACAGGGCATTTTTCAGCAGATTGAAAATGACGAAGATCACGAGCGAGTCGGATCCGGAAAACCGAAGGTCCGGATCGATCGCGTCGACCGATACGCGGTCTCGCTCACCCGGACGGAAGGGAAAGCGATCCACCGCGGCGTCGACACAGGCCCGTATCGGATAGGCCGCGAAACCGTGGCGATCCAGTCGGTCCAGCGTAAAGGACGCCAGGGACATTTCGACCACGGTACTCGTGGTGTCGACCTGGCGCCTGATCGACGACGCGAGCGTCGGCAGCCGCTCCAGCTGTCCAGGATACAAATCGTCGGCGCACAAGCGGTGCTCCACCGCCAGCCGATACCCGCGCAGCAGCACCGGCAGGACGTTGCGCAGCTCGTCCGCGTGCAGGCCGATCGCCGCCAGCGGCGTAGCCACTTCGTGCGCGACCGTCGCGGCCAGGAGATAGGGGCCCATCAGGCCATAGCGGACGATCGACGTCGCGAGAATCCCGAGACTGATCGCGATAAACAGCACCCCGACCGGATAGAACTCGACTCCGTAGTTCACCGCATAGTCGGTGGCAGCGAGCGAATAGAGGCCCAGGCTGACGAGACATTGCGCGAGCAGTTGCCGGACGTCTCGAGCTCGCTCCTGTCGTCTTGCGTCGATCAGGAGCCAGCCGCTGCGGCCGACCAGGAATACCGTCTGCACGACGTGCAACGGATGCAGTGGGCCCGCCTTGGGATACGGGCCAAAGAAATGCAGGCGGAATCCGTCGACGACCACATTGCTCGTGACCAGCAGCACAGCCAGCAGGACGCAGAGTCCGTAGGAGGCGAACATGATCGGCCGCTCGTCCCGACGCGACACGATCTCCGTCACGAAATGATAGAAGGTCGTCGGCAGAAAGAGGATGAACAGATAGCCTGCCTTGACCAACAAGTTGGCAACGTCCGCCTCGGTCGTCTGGAACAGGAAGGCCCACGTTCCCTGCCAGACGAAGGTCGTCGCGCACATCAGGACGAACGGGACGGATACGCGCGTGAGACCCTTGGTGGCCAGCACGTAGAGGCCAAACCCGAGAAACAACGCAGATACAAACGCGGGCAAGATCGAGTACATGATGCGTGAATCCACAATGTTCACTGGTCGCGCACCACTGGACTGTCTTGGCCGGTGCCATTGACGAGAGTAGCACGCAGCGGTAGGCGAGCGGGCGCGGCGGGTTTTTATACGGGGTCTCCCCGCATCACGATTGTTGATCACGCGCGCGACGGGTCCCGAATAGGATAGTCGAATGCCATCATGATCAGGAACTGGCCATAGAATACAACCTGGCCGCTCAATCGACGCGAGACTCACTGCCCGACTGGCTACAAAATTCCGCCTCAGGTCAACCCAATGCGGCGTGAATAATAATCCGACAGAGAGTAATCGATTTCACTGGATATTATTGTAGGCGCGGATCGGAAGCCCGCATCACGCTTAATCAGGTTACCGCGGTGAAGTGCATCGAAATCAAGGGAATCCCGGAAAGGTAGAAGTTCAGTTGCTTCTGGCGTGGTTGCACGAGGCAAAATTGCACTGTGAAACCCATTCCGCCCGCTGCATCGCTCGATGGCCCGTTTCCGTTGCGCGGAATCCGACAGCGACGCTTGATTTGCTGTCGATTGAACGCCAGAAAACGTAACGCCGGCAGACATAACATACGCATCCGGACGCTGATTTTCCAACGCGTCACTCATGACAAGGAACTTCGATGGCGCATCGCATGTACATGTTCAATCTGCAGGACATCGGTCCGGCCGACACGCCGTGTCTGAACATGGTGGAGTGGAACTACGACTTCCCGACGGTGTTGAGTCCGCTGCTGGCGGTAGCGCCATTCCTGGCACGCAATCGTTGCAACGATACCGGCAATGACGACGGAGTTTATGCCGAAGCGGAAGGCGGTAAAGCGCGGATGGCCAGGTTGTATGCGTTCCTGGAGCGTCATGCCGACCGCCTGATCGACGATCTCGACGCGTTCCGGGAAGCCAAGCGCAAGATATTCGCATTCCTCGAAAATCGCGCGATCCACCGGTACTTTCATCTGAACGGATGGGATGTGTTCAACCTGTCGGCGGAGCCGCACGTCGAACTGGCCCAGGCGTTGCTAGCACGCATCGAGCGCGACAACGCGAGAATCGAGCACGCGATCGAGGCCGACGATCTCGCCATACTCGACCAGTGCGAGGGTCTGGCGGAAGAGGGCGTCACCAGTTTTCGCGAGCTGATCAACCAGGACCACTACGACTACGGGTGGGAACCGTTGACCTCGATTTACTACGAGCAGGTTGAAGTGTTCGAGCAAGACGAGAAGATGGGCGTGATGGCCATCACGGGCGAGACGCTGGTGCCACCGCGCTACGACGAGATCTGCTTCGATGCATGGATGGAAGTTGCAATCGTGCGGCAAGGCGACCGATACGGACATATCGATAGCCAGGGGAAAGCGATTACGCCGGTGCAGTACGAGCGCGTATGGGCGTTCTGGCGCGGGGAACATGCGCGGGTGCTGTACGACGGAAAGTTCGGGGTGGTGGATCGCAACGGCGTACAGGTCATCCCGTGCCGTTATACGGCCTTGACCGTGCTGCTGCACTCCGGCAGCCGATGCTGGGCCGCCTGCGAACACGAGCGATGGGGCGTGCTCGATGCTTCAGGGCAATGGCGTCTGCCGGCCGAATACGAATCGATCGACGACTCGATCGGCCGGATCGTTGCGACCCGTCCCGGCAAGGACGTGCCGGACATCTTTACCCGTCGCTTCGTGCGGCTCGGCACATTCCCTGACGACGATATCGTGGCGTACGAGGTCGAACACGACGAGGACAGCAAGGTGTTTCGCTATGAAGTCAAGCAGGCGGGTACCGAAACGGTAACCGTGTTCGACGAAGACGGCCAGCCGGTCGGCACCTGACGCAACGAATCAATCGTGCCTGTTCGCCGGTTGTGCGGGTGGCCGGCGCCGGTGCGCAGGCGGGGGCGAACAGGCCGCCTTGAGGCGGTCGATTTTCGCCTTTGCTCCGCGCAACGGAAGCGCAATATCGCGATCGCGCGCGACAATGTGGAGATCCCCGGTTCCGTCGAACAGTCGGTAGAACCTTGCGAGATCGCGGACCTCGCCGTTCGCATACATGTCCAGGTCGGATAGCTGCGCGGTTGTGCCGACCAGTAGCTTTCCGGCGTTCGACGAGAGTCTGATCGTCGCGTGCTGACCGTCTTGCCATTCGCTGCCGTCGACCATGACGGAGACACCGATCCGCCCGGCGTCGCATACGACATAGAGCACATTCCCGTCCGTGTCGGGATCGCCGTATTCAAGCACGGTCCCGGATTCGTGCCAGCGTCCTGCATTGTCGACCGTGCTGCCGGAGGCTGCCCCTTGGCCCATGACAGGCATGGACGTCAGGATGACGCTTGCCAGGATCGACAAGCTTGCAAAGCGGATGTGCATGTCGTTCTTTGTTCTATCCGTCCGATTCATAATTTGCGCGACTTGGATCGCGGATCACGTTGCGATGGAATGCTGAAATCGATCGCGTGCCCTTCGGGCTGACCATGGCGCTCAGTAACGTGTGGTATTGGATGTCCATTGCGTGTTGCAATTTTTTTGCGCCTCCTCGTACCACGGCACGACGGCGACAAATGGACGGGCCTGTCCTGCGCCAACGCGCGCCCAGATCGGCCGGCATGGCACACCGAACGGCACCGCGCGAACGCCTTTACTTCGGCAGCCAGTCTTTCAGGCCCTCCGTGAGCATGTTCACGCAATCGGTACGGGTTTCGCCGGTCTCGGTGAAACTGTAGTCGCTCAACGCGACCCAGATCGCTCGCGCGTCCATGCCTTCGTGGTCGAACGCCAGGACGTGGTTGTTCTTCACTATCGGCGTCCAGATCCACGGCTTCATGTCGCACTCCGGCGCCGCCAGCAGGACACCGTCGGGCGAGTAGAAGTGGGGGCGCCCATCCGCCGTAATCGCCAGCAATTGGCGCCCATGCAGGAGCTTCGGTGGCTGCTTGTAAGCGTGATGGACGTGTGCGTATTTGCAGGGGATGACCAGCCGGCCGCTTTCGTGCACCACACCCTGCAAGACGCCCGGATGGCCCGGCGACGGCTGTTCGGGCGGACACCACTCGACCACCGCGAGGCGGAGCTTCCGGTGGAACGCGAACACGTTCTTGTAACGCGCGTCGAATAGCGGCTCACCGGTTACCGCATCGAGAGCGGACACCGTATCGTCGGCATGGAAGATGCGGACCTTGCCATCATCGTGGAGCATCCCGCCGGTCAGGTCGTCGAACAGCAGCTCGCCACCGGGCCAACGAAGCAACTCGACCGTCCTGTCCATTCCTTCGGACCGCGGCGAACGTCGCCCCAGCGCCAGCGTTCGGGTGAGGGGAGACAAATCGACGTAGCCGGCCGATGGCGGTACGATCCACCGGCCATTCAGGTCCTTGAGGCCGCCGGGAATCCCGGCATTCCAGTCACCGTGTTGCCTGATGACGATATAGCCTGCCTCGACGTCGATCCATTCCGCTCCGTCGTCGGGGTGCACGAGCCAGCGTCCATATGGCGTGACGAGCCCGGCCGCGGCGCGCACTCGATCGGAGTCGGCTGGAGCCGATTCGCCGGCGGCGCGATCGAGTCGCCTCACATAGTACGCCTGCACCTCCTCGACCCAGGGCTGCCAGTCCCTTGCCGGCTCGTAACACGCCCGCAGATCATCCGGCCATTCTTCGTGAGGCTGCGCTTCGATCGTGTAGATGCGTTCGATCACGTTCGGATTCCACCATCCCCATTGCCCTGTCGCGTCGCTCAGCAACGGCAACAGGATGGGCGGCAGGTCGCCGGCGCCCGGTTCCGCTACAGCGCCCCATTCGGCGCAGCGCTGTCGCACCTGCTGCAGGAATGCGTCCATGTCGGGCGTGCCGATGGCCGCGTCGCAAAACGGGCTGCAGTCGAGGATCAGCCATTCGCGCGTCGTCGTGGCGATGGTGGCATGCATGTGCGCCCATTGCGCCCGGGCGTCGTCCGGCAACTGCGGCAGTCGCGGCCGCATGTGCCGATCCAGCGCATGCCAGCGTTCCCGCACCTCGGCCATCGGCGCCATCAGGCAGGCGGGCGACTCGACATCGCCGAACATCGCGCACGGTGCGACTTGCGGCAGATTCGCTGCGTCGCCGATCAGATAGAGGAACAGTTGTGGAATCTGCTCGAACCATTCGGCCCAGCCGTCCATCTGGCCGTTGTCGATATCCCAGACGCTGCTGGGTGTAGATGGGTGGTCATGAGCAAACAGGCAAGCATAACGAAGCATTTTCCCGGAATCTCTCTCGTTTATATATGTGTGCAACTTCGGTCGTCCACGACCGGCAAGGTCAGATCCGGTCGAAGTTGAAAGGCGTCACGTCCGGCAAGCCGCCGATCCATTGTACGTCGACGCCGCACCAAGTACTGATCATGTCCGCCATGTGACGCGCGCCAGCGCCATCGTCGACCCGGCCCATCAGGTCGATCGGCTTGCGGTCGCGAAAAACAAGCACGAGTTGCACGAGTTCGCGCTGGAGCAGCGTCAGCGAGCCGCCCACGACTGCGCCATCGACGCTTCGCCGGCCGCCCACCAGCAGACGCTCCAGATCGCGGCACGCGTACGTATTCAGTATCGGTTTGCGTAGCAGGCGGGTCGTGCTGATATCGATCCAGCGTTCTCCGTCGCGCCAGCAGAAGCGGGTTTCGTGCAACGGGCCGGCAAACCAGCGCGCGCGCACCAGCTTGCGGCCGATCCAGATCAGCAACACGCCCACGCAGACGATGAATACGCCCGTGATACCAAGACCGAGCCATTCGTACCATGCACGCGGTTCGTCTTCGGTCAGCGGCCCAGCGAGCGCGGGTACGCAGATCACGCAGGCCAGCCCCAGGGCGCCGAGGCCGAAGCCGAGCGACCACCAGACGAAGTGGCTGAAGCGCAGGCGGCGCGGCGACAGGATCAGGTTTCGGCCGTCGGGAACGCATGCATAACCGGCGTCGAACACCCACCGGTCCGGGGTAAGCGGCCAGATCATCATGCAGAGCAGACCGAGTGCGCCAAGCACGACGGCGGTCCAGCCAAAGATTGCTTCGATGAATGGAGGCATTTGCGCGCCCAATTGAGATCCGCCGCGTCGCGCGAAAGGGCGTCAGATCGGATTCGGTCGTCGCGATTCTGTCCGATCTCGGGACGGGCGGCAAGCGAATCGCGGGGATCGCCGCTGTGAAACCAAACCGGCTGGCTGCATGGTTGGCTCCCGCATATCCGCGGAAGCGGCAGCTTGCCAGCTCAAACACCGCGACATTTCAATTTAGCTGGAAGTTCGCGGGAATATAATGTGTATGCATCGTAGTCAACAGCCTTTCGCTATACCGGGACGCTATTCACCCACTGACCCATTTTCCAAGAGGAGATCCCTTCACACTCATGGCTACCTATCGCGAACTCAAAGCGCAGGCAGACGCACTGGCACAGCAAGCAGAAGAAGCGCGGCTCGCCGAGCTGGACAGCATCATCACGACGATGCGTGAACAGATTGCCGAATTCGGCATCACACCTGAGCAGCTTTTCGGGCGGCGCCGTGCGGTTGCGACGAACACGCGGGCGCCGATCGCGCCGAAGTATCGCGACCCGAAGACCGGCGCGACCTGGAGCGGGCGTGGCAAGGCTCCCCAATGGATTGCGGGCGCGAAGAACCGCGATCGGTTCTTGATCGAACAATAAGCCCGAAAGACGGTTGAGCACGATGTCGACATCGATACCCGATGGGAAATACTGGGCGACGTGTCGTGAGCGGACAGTCTTTGCTGCCGCGGCAAACGGGCATGGCGACGTATTTCCGTGCGCAGAGATGATCGTAAAGGATGGATGGGCTACGTTCACCCGTGACGGCGTCGAAGTGTGGAACTGCAGTGCGCGCTATGCTGCCGCGCACTTCGACGTTCAGTCCGCTTAGGAGCATCTGCCGATGAGCCAGCTTGTTCAGATTGCGCCTGGCGTTGTGTTCTCATCCGATGTGCTTGGCGTCGATTGGGCGCGGAAGTATCGACAGAACGACGGGCATACTCAGTCCACGGACCGACAGAGCCTGGCGGTAAAGGAAAGCGATCAAGCAGTTCGCACAAGCATACCGGCTCAGTTGTCGTTGTTGTAGAGAACCGTGGATGACAGACACCTTGCGACTGTCGGGCTTCGCGTTACCGCCGACGCTTTCTCCCGAGTCGGTGCCCGACGCCTGTACCTGTTTCGTTCGTGAGTGCGTGCCGGGCCTGACCAAACGTCAATTCAGTTCGATTCAGTCCGACGCGCGGTTCCAACTCGACGCATGTGTATCCGAAAGCGTGCGCTGGATATTCGGACCCGGCTCCAGAACAGGAGCAACTCTCCCTCGGTTTCCGTTCCGACCACCTTTTACGCGTCTTTCAGCCAGGGCATTTCCACGGGTGACACGACCAGCTGCCGGAATTCGCGTTTCAGATCGAAGATGAACCCGACCAGGATCATGGAGTCGGCGTAAGGAATCGGAAAGACATGCGGGTTTTCCGGAGTACGCAGGGGGCGCTCGGGCGTGTCCGCTGTCGCCGCGGCGTTCTCGCGAACGCTTTCCAGTTCATCGGCCATGGCCGGGCCACTGATTTTCAACACACGGCTACGCAGATCGCTGAAGGGCTCGATGCGCGCAGCGTCTTCGTGGTATTCGGGCACTTCGTAAACGAACCAGGACATTTTCGTCTCCCATGAGAAGGGGCGCTATTCTAACGCTGCGCGAGGATCCACCGAAAATCGGCCATGTTGTGCGATGGCCGCGGTCGCTGCGAGGCGGGCTAACAGGGGCGATTTCTGAAGTAACCGCGGTGTCGAGATCCGCACTACGTATGCGGCAAATCCGAAATCCGTCAGAGATCGAGCGCAGCAGAGTCAACATTGAGTGATTATTCAGTGGCGCCGACTATGCCAGTCGGTTCTGGCCGGTTATTCGCTGCCTCCATTTGCTGGCCGCCGGCGTCGCCCTATCAGGCGGGCAGTCTGATCTGGTTCTTCTTGCACTTGCCGCACGGATGGACAGCCCGCCCGGAAGCGGGCGGCCTAATCGTGAGGAGCGAAGTGGGATCGCGCCTCGGCACGGCGAGAGACCGCGCAAAGAAGTCGGCAACTGCTCCGGTCAATGCAGGTCAGGCGGTACGTAGTGAACCCCGAATTGCTCCGCCAGTTGCACGAGCCGGCGATCGCGCGTCCAGAGGCGGGTGCTCGGGGTCAACAGCACCGATGCCAGCAGCGTGCAATCCACCGCACCGCATCCGCGCCCATACAGCCGTTCCCGCTCGATCCAGTCCGCTACTTCGCCTGGCGTCGCGAGGCGCGTTTGGCGCAATAACGCGAGATCCCCCAGCGTTCGAGCCCGCGGTTCGGGCGGCGTCCCACACGTGAGCTCGAGTATCACCAGTGGATGCGTCAGGACGTTATCGACGCGCAGAAGCTGGATAAGCGCCGGTAGTGGCCGCCGGAAATGCTCGACCCACACTGACGTGTCGACCAAGACACTCATCGGGCGGTTGCCTCAGGGGCGCGGCGAGGGACATCTGCCATGTCGGGCGCGCGACCGCCCAGGGCGGCCAGGCGTTGGCCGGCCTGGACACGAACGAACGTTTCCAGTGCCGCCCGGAACAGGTCGGCCGGCAGCATGCCCGGTTCGGCGAGTTCGAGTGCGCGCGCATAGAGAGTGTCGTCGACGGTGACGGTGGTACGCATGATGGCTCCTTTGATGCTTTTTCGCATCAATTTTAGCATCAATCCAGTCGCGGCTCAGTCGTTGATAAACGGATCACCTGCCGGCCTGAACTAGGGCCGTGACAGTTTCGTAGGCGAGAGCCGACTACGAAGGCGATTGCGGCTGGCGAAAATTCGTCACGACGTTGCTGGCGCGCGCATGGGCGGCCGTCTCGATCCTTATGGTCAACACGCTGCGCGACCATCCTTGCTCGAGCAACTTTTCCACATACCAAGGCGGATGCGGGGTATCGTCAAGCTTGCCGTGTCACCGTGGTAATTGTGCAATGGGCTGCTGCACAAATTCCGGCCGCGGAAGGCCGTTGCGACCGGAGGCATATTATTTCGGCGCAGCCGGAAACCGATATGCGTCCCTGGTCTGGAGTGTCAATTATTACACCGACCCCATTTTGCTGATAATAGTTATTATGTCAAATTTAACACGCACTCCTAATCAATGCATTGGGATATGCCATAGTGCGGCCACCATGCCCCGTACGACGAGTCCCCAATATCTCCGCAAAGACATGGATATCGACCGTCGAAGGCTTGGTGGCCAAGGCTAAGCTGGTATTGCTAGGGCCCCGCCTCCCTTCCAACATCGGAAATTCCCAGTCTACCGAGTTTCGCTGCGAGTTGGAGCCTTGCCGAACGCCAGTCGGTTAAAGACTGAATGCGTTGGCGCTTCGCGGCAGCAAGCGACGATTGTGCACTCAGCAGCTCCAGAATGCTTCCAACACCGACCTGATATCGTCGTCGCGCTGCCTCATGTGACCGGCGCGCTACGTCCAACAGCGTCGCGGTGTCATTTAGGTTGTCGGTCGCGGTCTTCAATGCGTGGTAGCTGGTCCATACGTCGAGTCCGACTTGCTGCTCAATTTCGTTGAGCGTGTCACGCTGCAATTCAGACTTTGCCTCCGCTTCGTGGACTTGGTATGTTCGCGTAAAACCCTCGAAGAATGGGATCGTGACCTGGAACCCCAAATACCACTCGCGTCCGTTCGCCGGAAACTGGGGTACGCCGACCTCTAGCGTGGTCGGTTGATTGTTCCAACTGTACTTGGCAACGAAACTCAAGTTTGGCATGCCCTCCGCGCGGGTTTGCTTCACCTTTTGCGTTGCCGCCTCAAGCTGTGCTTGCGCTGCGCGCACGCTCGGGTGTGTCCTTTTCGCCTCTAAGATAAGCTGGTCGACCGACTCCGTGAAATCGGAGTCCGGCCTTACGCCTTCCCGCACGTCAGGCAGTATTAATGGAGTGTCAGGATCGAGATCCATATCTGATGCGAGGGTACCAACGGCGCCCAGCCAGTCTCCATGTGTTTTCGTCCGATTGGTCACCGCCTCGGCCCAAGACGTCTGAGCTTGCAGTTCATCGCTGATGGGTGAAATGCCGCTATTCACTCGCTCTCGCGCAGCATTGAAACTGTCATGAGCGGTCTGCTCAATTTCCTGCGACGCGACGTACGCCCCCTGTGCTGCCTGGGTTGCGTAGTAGTCTTTTGCGACGCCGGCGAACACTGTTTCCAGAGTGGCTTCGTGGCTAGCTTTGGCTGCTGCCAACAGAGCATTCGCATTCGCCAGTGCGGCCCCTCTTCCGCCAAAGTCGTACAACACCCAGTTCAACGAAACACTCTCGGTCCGCAGCACACTATTGCGGTAGTTGGAACTGAACTCGGGATGTCCGATGATATCGGTCCTGCTGTCGTCTCGCACGCCTTGCCAGTTTCCGGAAATCGTTGGCAGATAAGATCCGCGCGCAGCACCCATCCCTGCCGCTGCAATCTTAACGTTCGCCCACGCTTCACGGGTTTTCGGGTTGTTGCACAGAGCCCTCTCCACAGCCTCCTGAAGAGGAAGTGGGTTAGAAACAGCGCCGAACACACAGATTCCCAACACCTCGTTGCTGTGCATGGAAGCAGCGGCCGTTTGCGGCACGGATCGATTGGCTAATAGCGGATCAAACTCCCACGCTCCGCTCGATGACGGCACACACAGACACGATGCGATGAGCAGTACGCCATCCGCGATCGCCCGAATATTTCTATCGCTCACGCATGCTCTCCTGCACAGTCTGCATCACCGGATCGAGGAAGTAATGCGCAACACTCCGATTGCCCGTCTTGATCTCCGTGGTGACCTCCATACCTGGCGTTAAATGTATCCACTGACCGTTCGCCAGAATCCGATTTGTCGGCAGGCGAATGTGAGCAACGAAGGTCAGACCGAGCTTCTTGTCCTGTACAGCATCGTTCGAGACCGAGATCACCGTACCAGTCAAGTAGCCGTAGCGAGTGTATGGAAATGCTTCGATCTTGACCGTTGCGCTCTGTCCTATCTTTACGAAGCCGATATCCCTGTTCTCGATATTCGCCTCGACCTCGACCGCCTCGTCAGGGACGATCTCCATCAACGATTGCGCTGCCGTTACGACGCCACCGAGGGTATGAACTTGGAGTTGCTGAACGGTGCCAGCCACCGGTGCAGCAAGGCTCATGAGCTTCTGACGAGTGTCTGCCTTGGTTTCATCATTGCGGCTCTGCTCCAATTGCTGAGTAGCTTTATCAAGCGCATCCAGTTGGGAACTGCGGAACTGAGACATCGTTGTTGCGATATCGGCTCTTTGCTCTCGAATTCCCTCCGAGAGTTCTCGGGCGCGACTTTGTTGCGCCATCAATTCATGCTCCTGTTCAAGCGCATTGCGCTCCTTGTCCAAATAGTCGGTCTGTGCAACATATTTATCGGCAAGAAGGGCTCGATACTGATCAGCCTGTTGGCGGGTGAGTGGCGCCGTCGCAACCAGCTTCCCTATTTCCTGACGCGTCGTCTCGAGCTCAGCCTGACGCTTAAGTAGCTCCGCCTGGGCGCTACTTAGCTTGTCTCGATACTCGCGGTACAGGCCTTCCGCGAAATGCTGTGCTCCCTGCTGTTGCTCCCGTGATGCGCCGTCGACCACTTCCACTGCTGGTGCTTGATTCGTGCTTTGCGCCGTCAGAAGCGAACGCGCACGTGCCACCGCAAGCGAAGCATCGATGCGCATCGACCGCGCCTTATCTGAATCCGCAGCGGCCTGCGTTGGGTCCAACTCCATCAGCAGTTGACCCGCCGCCACACGCTGCCCATCATTCACAAGAATGCGTCGGACCACGCCGGTGATAGCAGGTTGAATAACCTTGACACGATTGCCTGGAAGTAGTTTTCCCTTCGTGACAGCGACAATGTCCAATTGTCCAAAGAGCGTTATGAGCACGACCGAAATTGTCAAAGCGACAATCACTCGCATCGTCCATTTTGCGGCGGGATGAGAAGGGGTTTCAGCCAGCTCCAGGTTCGCCGGAAGAAACGCCAACTCATGAAAGTTGCGAGGTTGCGTATCGAGTTGATTTCGAACGGACCAAGCCGCGCGAAACACTGCGCCATAACGGCGTAACAGATCACCCAGCGCCTGGGTTCTCAGAGAATTCATTGTATCGATTGCTGATTAGGTGTCTTGTAGCGAAACGAGGTGTGCGTAGTATCCGCCGCGAGCAAGAAGTTGATCGTGATTGCCACGCTCCACTACCTGACCTCTGTCCATAGCAACGATATGATCGGCGTGTCGTACCGACGAAAGTCGGTGCGCAATGACAATCACGGTGCGCCCCTGACACATCGCTCGCATGTTGTTCTGAATGATCCGTTCGGTCTCGAAATCGAGCGCACTTGTTGCCTCATCGAAAATCAAGATGCGCGGATTGGTGACGAGCGCCCGCGCGATTGCGATACGCTGCCTCTGACCACCCGACAGGTTTGAACCGTGCTCCCCCACAACTGTGTCGTAGCCTTCTGGCATCTCCGAAATGAACTCGTGTGCACCCGCGAGCTTTGCCGCATGGATTACGGCTTCGAGCGGGATGCCGGGATCGGTCACGGCAATGTTCGCACGTATCGAGCGATTGAAAAGGAGGTTCTCCTGAAGCACCACCCCGATTTGTCGCCGCAACCAGGCAGGATCTGCCAACGCCAAATCGATACCGTCAATCCGTACTCGCCCGTGTTCCGGTATGTAAAGGCGCTGTAGAAGTTTGGTCAATGTGCTTTTTCCAGATCCCGAACGGCCGACAATTCCTATGATTTCGCCGGCACGAATGTCCAGCGATACATCGTTGAGTATTGTCGGACCGTCTGCTCGATAGCGAAATCGAACATTCTGAAAGCTTACTTCCCCTTTCAGCGTCGGCAACGCCTGCCTACTTTGGGGCAGTTCCGTGCGATTGTTCAGGATGTCCCCAAGTCGCCCCATCGAAATTCCGACTTGCTGGAAGTCTTGCCATAGCTGCGCGAGGCGAAGCACGGGGGCCGCGACACGCTGTGACATCATGTTGAACGCGATGAGCTGGCCGATCGAAAGTTTCCCGTCGATTACCAATTTGGCACCGACGTAAAGGGTCACCACCGTGACAAGCTTTCCAACCAACTGAATTAGTTGTTGTCCAATATTGCCGAGGGCGCTGACACGAAAGCCAGCGGCGACGTAAGCAGCGAGCTGGTTATCCCAGTGGCGAGTGAATTGCGGCTCCACCGCCATAGACTTGACTGTCTCCGATCCGGAGACTGCCTCGACAAGAAACGATTGGTTGTCTGCACTACGGGCAAACTTCTCATTCAGTCTTGCTCGCAATGCAGGATTAAGCGCCATCGAAATGGCAGCGTACATCGGCATCGAGACCACCACGATCAGCGTCAACCAAACGCTATAGATGCACATGACTGCCAGAAAGATGATCGAAAAAAATAAATCTATGACCGCAGTCAATGCCTGGCCTGTCAAGAAGCTTCGGATATTTTCTAGTTCCCGAACGCGAGCGACGATGTCTCCAACACGACGTGCGCCGAAGTAGGCCAACGGGAGTGCTAATAGATGTCGGAAGAGACGGGCCCCCAACTCGACATCAATTCGGCTAGCCGTATGGGAGAAGACGTAGTTTCGCAAACCCGTCAGAAGCACTTCAAACACTGAACTGACGACCAATGCAATACATACGACGTTCAAGGTATTGAATGCGCGATTGACTAGTACCTTGTCCATCACGACCTGAAACATCAATGGAGAGACGAGGCCAAATATTTGCAATACAGCGGACACTACTAGCACTTCCAGCAACAGGCGCCGGTACTTGACGACTGCTGGGATAAACCACGAGAAATCGAACCGAGAGAGCTCACCTGCTAGTGATGCGCGTGACGCAAAAAACACCAGATCGCCGCCTGAGCGCGTAAGCACTTCCTCCGGTGCTGTCACCTCAGGTGCGTTAGACTCGGCCTCCATCACGAGCGCCCTCTCGCGGTCACATCCCGCTAAGATGAAGTGTCGCCCGGACCGGTCGAGTACAAGTGCCGGAAATGGAACGCGTGACAAACGCTCTAGAGTAACCTTGACCCGACGAGCCTTCAATCCAAGCGATTTGGCGGCCAGAATCAGGTCAGATGAATCGAACGCCTTCGACCGTAAGGCTGCGGCATGGCGTAGTTGTTCGGCGTCTGCTGCAATACCGTGAAAACGTGCGATTCGCACCAACGCCGTCAGTCCTGAGTCTTGTGAGGGAGCGTCAATTTTCCCTTCAGCGTTAGATTCATCGCTGCCCGGACATTCAATAGTTGAGTCTTTCATTGCAGTAATTTAATGCGGACGACTTCGGCATCAATATCGAACAAAAAATCCCCAGGCCGTGAAAGACCTAGGGATTATCGTCAGCGATTTTTGCGACCGCGCGTCAGTGCCAGTTCGCTGCAATCACTGGATGCAACTGGTTTTGATAGCTATCGGGTAGCGTGGTCGAACCCGCTGCGGGCGGACCGAAGGAGGCCATTGCAGAGACGAGCGCATCAACGTCGTTGCCGGTGAGTACCTTCCCATCGGCAGCAGCGAACGACTGTATCGACGTCGTATTCCCGTCGAACCAGCCAGCGATGTCAATCTGGGACGATGTGCCAATGACGCTGACGAGCAAGTCATTGTTCGAACGCGAGAACCACACCTGGTCGCTGTCTGCTCTGCCGAAAATCAGTTCGTTCGATTGTGACGAGGCACTACTTCCGTCCAAGATCAGCGCAGCCGCCGCCTTGGTGCTATCACCGGCAGCGACATCGACCGCCAACGCATCGTTACCGCCAAGCGTCAACGTGTCGTTGCCGTTTCCGAGCGTGATCGCGTCTATCCCACTGCCCAAGGTGACGGTATCCGAGCCATCGCCAAGAGTGACCGCATTGTTACCGTTTCCAAGCGAAATGCTGTTGGTCCCTGCCCCCACGCTGATCACGTTCGATCCATCGCCGGCTGTAATGCTATTGTTGCCATTTCCCGTTGCAATTTGATAGTTCCCGCTGTCCAGTGCAATCGTACTTCCAACATCGCCAACGACTATCGTAGCGCCCGAACTCGCGACGGAAATGCTGTCACCGACACCGCTGACATCAATAGTGTCGCTCCCGCCCTCGACGGCCGCAGAGCTCCCGTTACCTACCAATTCGATCGAGTTTGCCCCATTGGTCTGGATAACGGCAGAATTGCCGGAAACGTTAACTGTGTTGCCTGTTCCCGCTACGGACAGCGTATCGGCAGCGCCGACAACATTAATCGTCGAGCCGTTTCCGGACAGCGTCAGTGCATCGGCTGTCCCCGCAAGCGTCACTGTCGAACCATTCGAATTGATCGCCAGACCATCACGCGCCCCACCCGCCACAATGGTGTCGCCGTCACCGCTCGTGATCACAGTCGTACCATCGCGACTCAGGCTGATCATCGTTGCCCCGGAGGTTTCGATAACGTTGTTGCCGCCTGTCACGGCAACGGTATTGCCTTGTCCATTGACGACGACGGCTGCGTTTGAGCCGAGACTGATCTGATTGTCATTGCCGGTCACATTCAGCGCATCACCACTTCCCACCCTGATCATGTCCGAGTCGCCATTGAGCGAATTCGGAGTGGCCGTACCCAATGCCGAACCCGTTTGCTTACCGTACCAGAAATCGACGATGTTCAACGCCGGCTTGCCCTGCACGGTGAAGTCGTTTGCTCCGACATCGGCTGGATTTGCATCCCAGTTCCACAGATACGCGCCTTCGAACCAGTTACCGCCGTTTTGACTGAATGTTGAAAAGAACGCCTGCAACGCCCGGCTCTGCTGCTGAAAATCGACCCAATTCGATGTGCCGAATGCACCCTCGAGTTGGTTCGTGTCGTTGACACTTTGATAGCCAATTTCGGTAAAAAGAACGGATTTGTCATATTCTGCGGAGATGCCTTGGTAGAAGGCGAGCGGCGACATATTCTCCATCGCCGATGCCGCAGCGGGATCGCTCGATACCGTCGTCCATCCTGTTTCAAGCTGTTGCAGCGTCGGGTCGATGTGGCTAGTGACTGGGATATACGCATCAGCGCCGATGACATCGAGCTTGCTCCAGAAGCTGACGTTGGCCGTCTCGTTCCATCCTGATGCATACGTCAACTTGCCGGAGTACACCTGCCGGACTGCTGAAATCAATGCGTCCCAGTATGGCTCGTATGCGCTCCCGCTCAAGGATTCCATTTCCGTGCCAATGACGAGCATCCCTGCGCCGGTAGCCTGCGCGATCTCGGCATAGTGGACAATCATCGCCTGGTAGTTTGCGAAGAAATGGGCGACGTTAGAGGGTGCCAGGTAGGCGCGCCACGTCCCGTCGGCAACGTCGAGATGCGGCTTTAACGTCACACTGAGCCCCGCTGCCTTTGCGTTTGCTATCGCCTGTTCAAGGCTCGCGTCCGATTCAGTGGCCGCAGCGGGCTCGATATCCGTATCGGTTATGTTGTTGACGTATTGCGTGACGACGAGCGAAACCGAATTGGCGCCTGTATCGGCCAATGACTGCATAGACGTCTGACCGGCGGCCGAGGAGAATTCGCCCGCTTTATATGACGTATAGTCGAAGCCATCTACCGAAAATCCGCTGCGGCTCGAACCAGTTTCGGGATCGCTTCCAGTCTCGGCTGTTTGGTCGGCCAATACGAGTGTCCCGCCAGTCATCTGCAGCGCGTTCGACGTGCCATCGACCGTTACGACGGCACCCTGGTCCGCTCTGATCGCGTTGCCGCTCCCCGAAACGTTCGCGTGAATGCCTCCTTCGATCCGGATCGTATCGCCGTCGAGCGCGGCGAATTGCCCGTCGCCAGCCAATATCGCCGTGATGCCGACCGCTAGGCCACCGATGCCGTTGCCCGTGCCCGTCATGGTGACGCTGTCGTCCGATGTGGCATTGACCCAGTTGTTTGACCCCTCGACCGTAAGCGAATCTGCGTTGCCCAAAGTCGCGATGCTCCCGTTGCCGACGAGGTTGACTTGGCTTCCGGCAGCAACCGCGATGTTGCCTTGGTTATCGGTGATTGTCTGCTCGACACCGCTTGCCGCGATGCTAGCGGCGAGACCAGAAATCGTCACGGCGTTCGACTCGCCACTCAGCACGACGTTGCTGCTGTTACCGTTGATAACGAGCGAATTTCCGTTGCCACCAGTTGTCGCGTTCTCATAGTCGCCGTTGATCGTCGCAGCGCTGTTCGTGTCCGTTTCGTTGACGACATATCCGCTCCCGTTTAGCGTTACGGTGTCGTTATTGGACAGCGTGACGCTATTGCCGCCGCCATCGAATTCGGCGCTACTGCTGTCGAGCACGGTTGCCGATAAACCACTCGAGTGCACCGTGTTGTTCGTTCCGCCAAACGTGGCGACGTTTTGCTGGCCGTTGATCCAGAAGGCGCTGCCGTCGCCCGAAATCGAAAGGCTGTCGCGGTTACCGTTGAGCGTCATGCCGTCGGCGTTACCAGAAGCTCCGATTGTCACGCCGCTTCCATTAGCCGTCAGCGTGTCGTTTCCTCCCCGGATATTGATGATGTTACTGTCACCATTGGCGGTGACGTTATCCAACGTTCCGTTAAGTGACACATGCATCGATCCGCCATTGACGGTCAGGTCGCTCGCGCTCGTCAACGAGATCGCATCGGCGATGCCATTGAGCACACCCGTTGCACCGGTTGCATAGGAGACCTTACCATTGCCGATAGTCACATTGCTGTTGCCGCCGGCCATGGCAACAGTGATCTGTTGCCCGTTGGCATGAACAACGTTGCCATTGCCGTTTGCGGACATAAAGCCCTGATCGCCGTTCTCTGTCAAGGAATTGCCGCTACCGATGGCTTCGAGCGTGAATGATTGGCCGTTGCTGATCAGGTTGTTATCGTCACCGGAGGCTGTGACATATCCGCCGCCCCCATTTCCCGTAACTGTATTTGCGTTTCCTGAGACGACAATCGAATTGTTGTTGCCGTTGCTGGTCAACGAACTATCAAATGTGTCACCTGAGATCTTCATCGACATGCCATTTGTCGTCACAACGTCGGCCTGGCCTGAAAGTGTGACGCCAATGTACTGACCGCCTACGGTCAGCCGATCGTTGTTGCCAGCTTGAACACCGAAATACTCACCGTTCGCCGAGAGAGTTACCCAATCGGCGACGTTCACAGAACCTGCACCTTGAGTCAGTGACGCGTTGGTTCCCGTAACAGTGACGGTATCACCCTGCCCATTGTTGATGAGGGAGTCGCCATCTCCGATAAGTTGCACTTGCTCATTGTCACCGTTCAACGTAACAGAACTACCGCTGCCGTTGACCGATACATTCATCTGTCCACCGTTGACGAGGAGCGTTGAATGGTTCCAGACGCTGACGCTCTCCTGCAACCCATTAATAGTAACGTTGCTGTTGTCGGCTACATTGGCGCTGCCATTGGCATTGGTCAGAGAGTTACCACCGCCAGACAACAGAATTGTAGCCTGCCTGCCATTGACGACTGCGGAATTTCCGTTACCAAAAATGGAGACCGAATCAAAGTCACCGTTCTCGATAATCGAGCTTCCATCACCTTGAATGGATAGAAATTCTGTTTGACCATTCATGGTCACGTTATTTGAATTTCCGGCAATTTTAAGCTGAAATTGATCACCATTCACTATCAGAGGCAGCCCGCTCTCTTGTAGATCGAGCAACATTCCGGAACCGTCGATCTTGATTTTGTTTTCCGTTCCAAGATTAGGGTACCAATTGCCGGGAACAGGCAAACCTAAGTCACGGGCCAATCCCGCTTCGGAAGTATTCGGCGTAGAATTTGCGCCATTTCTGAAGGATTCAATCGTCGCTGCAATTCGGCCAGCATCCATCCCATAATTGAATACTTCACCATAATAGTCGAGAGTTCCGTATTTCGACGAAAATCCAGGCTGCGTGACTCCGTTTGCGAGATTCAGTGCGACGGCCTGCTGCAGTTCGATGATCCATCCAGCGGAAAAATCACTAGTAGGATTTTTTGCGATAAGTCCGTTAATCGTTGCTTCGTTTTGTAGATATTTTTCATAGTCTTTCGCAACCTGAATATTCCCGAGCAACGTGTTGAGCGTGATCGTCGATCCGAACGCCTGCCACTGCTGCACCGTTGCATTGATGGCACGCTCAACGAACACGTCTCCGCCATTGAACGCAATTTGGGAAAGCTGATCGAATACGACGTAGTCTACATAGTGGGATGCGTCGGAAATATTGAAGTTTGTCGCCTGCCCTTTCTCGATGACGCGAATGTTGCGCTGCGGTACCTGCGCATTGAGGAACAGTGCACGGTTCAGTGACTGAGCGTTCGCCACGGTGGCCCCGACGGTCGACACGATGCCATTCAGTTCCGTCGAAATTGCATTTCCTATGCTGGCGAGGTACGCATCTGGTCCATTATCGTGGGATAGCGTCTGAACATACGCAAACGGGTTCATCGAGTTTGTGGCAACGATGATTGTCCCGCCAGTCCAGGGATTGGGTGGCCCCCCGAAAAGTCCCCCGATTAATCCACCAAACATGTCACCGAGAAAGCCTCCGATGAACGTACCGACGGGCCCCAATACGGACCCTAAGGCGCCACCAACCGTGGCACCGACCGCCGCGAGGTCCTCCTCTTCCGGCGTGTCCCAGGATGCGACCAGCGAGGCAATTTCGGCACCTGCGAATCCGGCAAACACATCGGCAAAGTTTGCGATAGTAAGACCGGAATCCCAAGCGACGCTCGTGTCGCCCAATGCCTCGCTCGTTAGATTGCTCGCGATCGTGCCGACGGCGAAGCCGGCGCCGGTGTCGATAACTTGTGCGGGCAAGCCCGTAACCCCGAGGTCTTTAACAAGCTCCCCCGTCAGGTAGGCGCCGACCGCGCCCGCTCCGGCCGTGGCGATACTCGGCAATGCGCTGTCGGCCAGTTGGCTGACCGTCTGCGACAGATCTCCAACTCCGGCTCCTGACGAGTCGACGATTGCGCCCACGTCTTTACCGAGCGTACCCTGTCAAACGCATTTGAAATCTGAGCCACTTCGCGCCTGATCGCGCAAAGTAAAACTGAGCCAGTCGTTACTTCTTCGATGTCGGGACGTGCCCGGCTTTGCGTTGCTGTTTCAGTCTGTAGCTGTCTCCTTTGATCTGGATGATGTGGGCATGGTGGAGGATGCGGTCGAGCATCGCTGCAGTGAGGGTGGTGTTGCCGCCGAAGGTTTCGTCCCACTGCGCAAACGGCAGGTTGCTGGTCAGGATCATCGAGCCACGCTCGTAGCGCTTGGCGACGATCTGGAAGAAGTGACTGGCCTGATCGCCCGAGAGCGGTAGATAGCCGATCTCATCGACGATGAGCAGCCTCGGGCCGAGAATGTTGTGCCGAAGAACGGCGTCGTATCGCTCCTGTCGGCGTGCAGCCTCGAGCTGTAACATCAGATCCGCCGCCGTGATGAACTTCGTCTTGATGCCGGCCTGCGTCGCTGCATATCCGATGGCGATCGCGAGGTGCGTCTTGCCCACGCCCGACGGACCAAGCAACACGGCGTTCTCGCCTCGCTCGATGAAGCGTAGCGTGGCAAGCTCGTCGATTGCCTCGCGCGGGGCCCCGACGGCGAAGCTGTAGTCGTAGTCATCCAGTGTCTTGATGGCGGGAAACCCGGCCATGCGCACCAGTGTTTGCCGCGAACGAACTTGCCTCGTCTCTCGTTCGTGCGCGAGCGCGTTCTCGAGGAAGTCGAGGAAACTCCATTGCTTGGCCGCCGCGTCGCTGGCCAGAGCGACGTATCGGTGCATGAGTCCCTCGAGCTTCAGGCTTTGGCAGTGCCCGTCGATGCGTTCCTGCTGCAAGTTCATGCGCGCACCTCGGTCAGTAATTGCTGGTAGACGGACAACGGGTGCTGGATCGACATCGCGGGATCAACGCGCGGCCGAGCGACGGCGCGAGCCGGCAATCGGGGCAATGTGTAGCCAGGCATATCGAGCAAGCAAGCCCGTTCTCGTTGCTCCAACAGAATCGCGGGTGCCTGCCCGGTAACCGGATGCACGCGCTGGTTGGCCACGTCGCGCAGCCATTTACTCACCTCGACGTTCGCAGTCGCGGCATCGAGCATCAAGCCGGATTGTTTAAGCTGGCTTGCCAGCGGCACATAGAAATTGCCGCGCAGATAGCGGTGGAATCGCTCGACCTTGCCCTTGGTCTGCGCGCGGTACGGTTGGCACAATCTGGGCAGGAAGCCGTACCGCTTGGCCAGATCGAGCAGGCCGGCGTGCCAGCGATGTTGGCCGTCGCCATAAGCATCGCGCTCGACAACGATGGTCTTGGCGTTGTCGTAAAGGATCTCGCGAGGAATGCCACCCAAGGCTTCGAACAGCGCATGATGACAGGCAACCAGCGTCTCGGCGCGTTCATCGGTGGTGAAGCGTGCCCAGCGCCAACGACTGAAGCCGAGCGTGGCGGTGAAGGCGTAAAGCGGGTCGGTGCCTCGTCGGAAGACAACGAAATCGCACTGCATCTGCCGACCGGGCTCGGTCTCGAACCTTACGACTGGATCGGGCTTCGGCATGGGCTTATGCGTGTTCATGAAAGCCTGCAGGCTTCGCAGTTGGCCCTCGTAGCCGCGCGCCCGCAACTCGCGCAGCAGCGCCGGCGCTGCGATGGTCTCCGGTGCTGCGGCCCTCATGCGCTCGATGATGTACGCCTCGAACGCTCCGAGCTTGGTTGGCCGCGGTTCACGCGGCTTGTAGCGCGGCACTTCCTCAGCCGACAGGTACCGCGCCACCGTGTTGCGAGAAATGCCCAGGCGCCGCGCGATCTCGCGCTCCGATACGCCTTGGGCTTTGAGCACATGGATTTGCATCCACTGTTCCTTCTGGAGCATCGCCAGCCTTTGCGCGCAAAAGGCTGACTGTACTGAAAGGTGGCTTAGATTTACTTCGCGCGAAGTGGCTCATTATTACTTTGCGCCCAACAACCCAGTACCGAGGACAAACCAATGCTTTCGATCGCACTGTTGCCGCCAAGCAGTTGACCGATTTTCGAACCCAGAGCTGAGCCTATGTTCGCGCCGCTTATAGTTGAGTTCGTTGTGCTGTTGTAGGTCGTATTAATGGCATCGCCAGAGCCATCCCAACCTGAATACGTGACTGTCTGTGATGTAATTCCCGAACTTGAGAGGCCGGACGAGGCCGAGCTACTCGTCGCGTAGGTCGTGACGGTTGATGTGCCATCGAGGAAGTTCGTCGTTTGGCTCAGGACCTCACCCGAACCGTCGACACCTGAATACTGCGTGCGTGTCAATACCGTACCGGGCGCGGGATTGTACTCGTCAATTTCGGAGAGGCCGTTGGTGAAATTTGTTGCTTGGCTTATCAAGGAACCAGTCCCGTTGGCACCGGCGAAGTATTGCGTTTGCGAGATGAAGCCAGCTGATGGATCAGCCGCATTTAGAAGTACAACTTGCGAACCACCGCTCGCGTTGTTGGTCAACTGTTGAGTCGCTACGCCATCGGAGTTAAATGACGTAACAACGGCCGGAACATGTTGGGCGCTCGAGTCATCGTATGTAGAAATCGATGAAACCGTACCGTCCGACGCGAACGCGTATTCGCTCGTCGTGCCGCTCCCCGGTACGCTGACATCAATGGCGTTTGCGCTGATCGCGATCGCGGAGCCCGCGTCGAGCGACACATTTCCCAGATTAGACAAGGCCAGCGATCCCGCTCCCCCTGCCGCTGGCAGGGCCAACGTGCCCCCGCTCGATGTTTGAATAGAAAGGGCTTGCCCTAGTGAAATTCCCGTGACGGAGCCTGTGTCTAGCGTTACGTTCATCGTGCCGGTGGTGGCATTTTCGAGCACGTAGTTTGACGATCCCGACACAGGTTGAAGCGTGTAGGCATTTCCGGACTGGTCGACCATTGAATAGCCGCCGTCCGTATTCAGCGTCATCGATTCAATGCCGGAGAATTGGATCGGACTACCGGCAGATTCGCCGGTGGGCAAAAAGACTTGTACCATCCCAGTTGCTCCAACAGCAACAGATAGCGCGCCATTCGAAGCCTGTGTGATTTCTTGTCCCACTGGACCAAACAGCACCGACCCGCCACTGGAAGTGAAAGTCGCGTTGCCTTGGCTATCTGTCGTAATAACCGTAGTAGGGCTGGTGGCTCCGGTAACCTCCAATGTCAACGAACTGTCGAGGCCAAGAGAAAAACTGTTTCGCGTTCCGACGAGTGTGGCCTGAGAATCGGCAGAGAATGCGACAGTTGCATTTGAAATGTTGGCTAGATCTCCGGTACCGGAGAAGACGTACTGCCCACCATTCCCATTCACAGTTATATCGGCGCCAGAGATGTTTAGTCGATCCCCACCCGAGCCGTTTACGACACCCCCACCGCTCCGGCTGGTAACAGTAGCGCTCGTTGCAACAAGATTCACAGCAGTCGTTGAGTCGCCAAGCAATACAGTTATCCCCGTCGCTCCGAAGAGATTCAGGGTATCGGCGCTGTTGCCGGTGCCGTTGAGCGTAATGGTACTTCCCGATGCATCACCAGTAGACGAGATGGCGTTACTCGAACCGGAAATCGAGATATCGTTAGCTTTTCCTAAGCTGACTTGATTCCCAGTCCCTGCCACCTCTCCGGTAACGCCAGACGAGAAGCGGATGGAGCTATTACTCAAGTTTAGAACATTCGCGTTCCCGAGGATCGAAACATCATTTCCGCCAAGTCCATTGAGAACAACGCCGTCGCCAAAAACAGACAATGAACTATTTATATTTGCGTCAATCTCATCGCGCGAAATGATGCCGTTTGAATATAGGATATTTTCCGTGTACGATACCGTACCATCGCCGTTGAAAACGGTTGACTGCGTATTGGTCGAGTCACCATTTGACGTAACCTGCGTTTGCTCGTTCGTTTGCCCCCCTGAGGTCATCGTTGAATAGGTATGGGAAACGATTCCATTTACTTGCGTGACAACGTCATTAAATTTTTCTACGACATTGCCACTGGCATCGGTCACACTTAGGACGCTGCCGCCCATTTGCGTATCGATACTTAGTTGCGTCGCAATTCCGTTCAACTGGGGAATCGTCCAGTTTGCTATGACGCCTGAGTTGGCGCTCGGGTCCGTAGGTGACTGAACGTCCACAGTGGTGCCGCCAGCAAAGCTATACCGAGTAAGTCCTCCGCCTAGATCCTGCGGAGGGGCTATTGGCTGCTCGGGAACATAATTGACAATATTTCCACTTGAATCCGTTTGTGGAACTAAAATAGTGCCGTCCGACGCAATTTGTCCGGTGGCGTTACCAAGAGCAGATCGCTCGCCGCTTTCGAACCAACTTTGTGAAGTTAGTGTGCCCTGAATTTCTTGTAAAGCTGGTGCGCCGGTGGAAACGGATTGCCCGCTCTGCATTGAGTTCCACAGATTCTGAAAGGCACCGATTATCTGCTGTCTATCAGAGTAAAGCCCAACGCCATTTGCGACGTTGCCCAAAATTGTCAGGCCTATACCAGGAGCCTGCAATCCCGGCACAAATGCGATAACGCCGCCGGTGAGTGATAGCAAGTTGCCAATCACCGATGCTATGTCGCCGTATGATGCTCCAGCCCCGGACTGAAGATCGAGCGTTATTTTCATCAACGTAACAGCGGCGGCACCCGGCGCAGTTGCAATGGATCCAGCCGGCGTAATCGAGCCAATAGCCGCAACAAGCTGACCGGAGGCCGAAACGAGTGTTGCGCCACTGTTTCCCGCGTTTTCAGCACTCAGCGCATTGTCACCCGCGACGAGAATGGTAATTGAACTAGTGATTGGATCTGGCATCTCACATTACTCTAATTAATGTTGCTAAAATATTCAGGAGGCCCCAAAGGATGGCCGATACGCAAAAGGCAACCATCAGGCGCAACCATGGCCTCTCTATTATCTGCCGCACCAATCTGGCGTCGTTGAGGTCGGGTCTTTTTCGAAAAATTCGGATTACCAGCCACGCCACCGAAAAGACGACAAGCGGTATCAACGCCAACTGAATAACTCCGATTTGTCGATCGTGCGAATCATTTGGAAACGCAATTCTTCTTGAAATCGCGCAAAGAAAAGTGATCAAAATTAACATCGAGAATATGCTGACCACTCGGCAGATCCATTTTTTCATTATTTTTCAAAACGCGACAAATATAAAATATCGCCATCAGTAAAATTGTGATCACTTCAATGAAGCAGTGGGCCGCCCCCTTTAGCTCCGTTCGGAATAGAAGAATTATGATCTCGAAGTACGCAGAAGTACTCGACGACATATGCTCGCTTTCGCTCCACGCGCTGAGTGAGGCGTGCCCCGGCGCAATCCTAGAGTACGGCGTTATCGTACACTGGCCTACCCTTCTTTAGTCTTGCTCGCGATTGAAGCACAGTAATGGGTTGGACGGCAATCTAGAAAAGAATGACAAACGTTTGCGGCCGGGAATTATATTTCTGAAGGAACTGTGTATGGAAAAAGTAAAATTCGATTTGGGCTCGCGATCAGACCTTTCATTTTCATTGTGCCTTTTTGATTTATGTCGATAATGAGATTGGTCAGTAAACTTCGATATTGATCGGCAATCTATGCCCCCCCCGGAAAGCTGTGCCGCAATTGGCTCAACGGCCTCTATCACGAATTTTCGTTCGGTGAGTGGTAATACTCCGCTCGCGTAGATCACCTTGAGTTTCATCATCCGCCGCGCTACATTGCCGCTCGCGGAAATCCGCGCGGGTGCCTGCGCATCCTGTAACGAGTATGTAAGGGACCACGATGGGGCAACAGGCGGAACGCAACGACGACATTCCCGATGGTCCGGCTGGCCGCGACGCGCTCACGCCGGTCGCAGGGGCCAGCGCGTTGCTGGTCGCAGCGCTTGGCGCGCTGGGCGCCGTAGATATCCTGCCGGCGGACCTGCGCTGGTGCACGTTGCTCGCCAGCGCATGGTGCAACGTGCTCGTTGTGGCGATCGGCGTACGGCTAGCCGACTGCGAACGCCGCCATCCGCCCGAAAGGGCAATCGCCACGCTACTGGCCGGCTGGTTGCGCGGTGCTGTTCGCCGCAAGGCGGCCCCGGAGTCGGAGCCTGCATCTGAACATGACGAAAATTCGTGGCCGGAAATCATCGCCGCGATCGACTGGCGGCCATGGGCGGTCACTAGCGCTTCCGTGATCTCCATCGCACTTGCGGCGCTCGCATGGCAGCCGCCGTCACCCATCATCCTGGTTCGCGCAATAGCTGCGCCGGAGCCCACGCTCACGGCCGGCGCCGCATGCCTCGCCCTCGCCTTTCTCACACTCTTCACTGAACGCCATCACGCGATGGCCGCAGGCCGCTCGGCCGTGTCCGCGTCGCTCACGCGGATGCTGCGCGTCGCTCTTGTCACCGCGCTGGCGGGCGTGCTGGCCGCCGCATGGTTCGCGTTCCAGCATCGCACGGTCGAGTGGCTCGTGCATGCCGTCGCGCTGCTCAATGCTGCCGTGGCGGCCGAACTGGTCATTCGCGGCGTGCTGTCGTGGTTTGCGGTGCCGCGCGGTGCGGTCGTGCCGACCAGTGCGATTGCCGGCCTGCTGAGCCGGCGCCCGTCGCCGTTCGCGTCGCTCGGCGCCGAGCTGCGGCATCGCTACGGCATCGATCTGAGGCAGAGCTGGGGCTGGCGCAGCTTCGTGCGGCTGCTGCCCGCTGCGCTCGGCGCGACCGTCGCCGCCGCGTGGCTGCTCACGGCCGTCGTCGTGCTGAACCCGGAACAGCGCGCCGTCTATGAACGTTTCGGCGCGCCGGTCGCCGTCTGGCAGCCGGGCCTACACGTCGGGCTGCCTTGGCCGCTCGGGCGTGCGCGCATCGTCGACAACGGCGCCGTGCACCAGGTCGCGATAGCGGGCAGCGCGAACGAAGGCGGCGCCGACGCGCGCGCGGTGCCGGCCGACGGTCCGACGCCCGACGGCCTCAACCGTCTGTGGGATGCCCCGCATCCCGGGGAAACCACCCAGGTGATCGCCGGCGCGAACGGCGACCGCCAGAACTTCCAGATCGTCAACGCCGACGTGCGGGTCGACTACCGTCTCGGTCCGACCGACGCCGACGCCCGCGCGGCGCTCTATCGCACTATCGATCCGGAAAACACGGTACGCGTGAGCGCCAATCGCGAACTGGTCCACTACCTTGCGTCGCATACGCTCGAATCGCTGCTCGAAACCAATCAGGCCGCGATGGCCGACCAGTTGAAGCGCGCGATCCAGCAGCAGCTCGATCGGCTGCAGAGCGGGGTCGACGTGATCGCGGTCGTGATCGAGAGCGTGCACCCGCCGACCGGCGCGGCGGCCGCGTTTCACGACGTACAGGCCGCGCAGATCCGCGCACAGGGTAGTGTCGCGCAGGCCCGCGGCTTCGCGGCCGGCCTGCTCGGCAACGCACGGCAGCAGGCGCTCGCCAGGATCGCGCAGGCCGAAGCGCAGGCGGGCGACACGCTGTCGTCGGCGCGCGTGCAGCAGATCGATTTCGACGCCGATCTGGTCGCGTACCGGCTCGGCGGCCCCGCGTTCCCGTTCGAGTATTACCTCGACCGGCTGCAACGCGGGGTGCGCAACGCACGCATGACGATCATCGACGACCGGCTGGCCGACGGTACGCGGGCAACCGTCGATCTGCGCAACACTCCCGCCGGCGATTTGGCCGGCATCCATTGACATGACGCGGCGCGTTCCGCGCGGGCGGCGCAATACGGCGGCAGCGGGCGCCGCCGCGCCGAGCGAGGGCGACGCCGCATGCGGGGCGACATCGTGAGTCTGTTTCATTCACACGCGCATGATCATGCGCACCACAGCCATGGCCACGACCACCACGCGCATCACGGCGCACCGCAGCCGCCCGGCGCATTGCGCCTGCGCGTCGCCGTCGCGCTGCTGTGCGTGCTCGTTGCGCTCGCGGTCGCGAGCTTCGTGCAGGTGCGCGCCGGCGAGGCGTCGGTGATCACGCGTTTCGGGCGCCCCGTGCGCGTGCTGCTCGAACCGGGGCTCGCCTGGCACCTGCCTGCGCCGATCGATGCGGTGACGCCGGTCGACCTGCGCCTGCACACGACATCGAGCGGCCTGCAGGACGTCGGCACGCGCGACGGACTGCGCATCATCGTCGAGGCCTACGTCGCGTGGCGCGTACCGGCCGATGCGCGCGACATCGGGCGGTTCATGCGCGCGGTCGGCAACGAGCCGGACGAAGCGGCGCGCCAGATCCGGTCGCTCGTCGGTTCCGCGCTGCAGACGACGTCCGCCGGC
Organism: Burkholderia pyrrocinia; assembly: GCF_001028665.1. Lineage (NCBI taxonomy): Bacteria > Pseudomonadati > Pseudomonadota > Betaproteobacteria > Burkholderiales > Burkholderiaceae > Burkholderia > Burkholderia pyrrocinia. The sequence goes on along the minus strand of NZ_CP011505.1, from coordinate 523,420 downwards.
TACGATCTCGCGTCGCTCGTGAACACCGATCCGGCCCAGGTGAAGATCGGCGAATTCGAGGGCGCGCTGCGCCGGCAGATCGACGCGCAGCTCTATGCGGCCTATGGCGTGCGCGTGGCCCAGGTCGGGCTCGAACGGCTCACATTGCCGGCCGTCACGCTCGCCGCGACCGTCGACCGGATGAGCGCGGAACGCGAAACCGTGGCCGCGCAGCGCACCGCGGACGGCAATCGCGAAGCCGCGCAGATTCGCTCGGACGCCGAGCGCGACGCGCGCATCGCGCTGGCCGATGCGAACGTCAAGGCGGCCGGCATCGAGGCGCAATCGCGCAAGGATGCGGCCGACATCTACGGCAAGAGCTATGCGGGCAACCCGCACCTGTACACGATGCTGCGCTCGCTCGACACGCTGAACACGGTGGTCCGCGGCCCGACGTGCGCATGGCCTTCAAGGATGTCGCCACGGCCCTGAAGTTCCTTTCGCCCAGCCCGGACCAGGGCGAAATCGTCCACGCCGCCAAGAACTTCAAGGTGGTCACCGAGGGCGACGACGAACTGCTGGTTTGGCTCATGCAAACCCTGAGCATGATGCGCACCGTCGGCCTGCCGATGGGCACGCCCATGCGCGACGGCACCCGACGCTACACCACCTGTACCAATGGCGGGCCCTTGTTCGTCTACGTCAAGGATGAACGCATCGTCCGCGTGACCCCCATCGAGCTGGACGATACCGATGCGTCAAGTTGGGTGATCGAGGCACGTGGACGCCGCTTCAGCCCGCCACGGCGTGGATTGGTCGCGCCCCACGCATTGACGCTCAAGTCGCTGGTCTACTCCGACAAGCGCATCCTTCACCCGATGAAACGGGTCGACTTCGACCCCGACGGCGAGCGCAATCCCCAGAACCGCGGCAAGTCCGGCTATGTGCGTATCAGCTGGGACGAGGCCCTGGACATTGTCGCCAAGGAGATCAACCGGCAGAAGCGCGTTCACGGCCCCGGTTCCATCACTTTCCCGATGTCGTCCCACCACCAGTGGGGCAACGTGGGCTACTACCTCAGCGCGCTGACGCGCTTCGCCAACCTGATCGGATTCACCCGGGTTGCCGCGAATCCGGACAGCTGGGAAGGCTGGTACTGGGGCGCCATGCATCATTTCGGCAACTCGATGCGCGTCGGCGTACCCTCCGGCTATGGCGGCCTAGAGGATGGTCTCAAGGAGGCCGAAATGATCGTCTTCTGGTCCTGCGACCCCGAAAGTACCAACGGGGCCTACGCAGGATTCGAGGGAACGCCACGCCGCCTGTGGGCCAAGGAGCTCGGCATCGAGTTCGTTCACATCGACCCGCACTGCAATCCGACCGCACAGCTGCTGGGCGGCCGCTGGATCCCGATCCGGCCGCAAACCGATGCCGCCCTGGCTACCGCCATCATGTACGTCTGGACCGTGGAGGGCCTGTACGACAAGGATTACGTCGCGACGCGCACGACCGGTTTCGACGATTGGAAAGCCTACCTTCTGGGCGAAACCGACGGTACCCCCAAGACGCCCGAGTGGCAGGAGAGCGAGACCGGCGTGCCGGCCAAGGACGCCCGCGCACTTGCGCGCCTATGGGGAAAGAAAAAGGTTCATCTCGCGGTCGGGATGACCGGCGCGGGATTCGGTGGCGCGGGCCGCGGGGCGACCGGGGCGCAATGGGCGCGCTGCATGATCATGATGATGTCCATGCAGGGCTGGGGCAAGCCGGGGGTGAATTTCGGCTGCCTCGAAATCGGCGTCCCGCACGATCTCCAGTTCTACTTCCCTGGCTACGCGGACGGCGGTATTTCAGGCGACCTGGCGTGGACCGCCAATGCGGTGGACAACTACCAGCGCATGCCGCATATCCTGACCATGAATCCCGTCAAGCAGATGGTGCCGCGACAGCAGATGCCCGACGCGATTCTCAACGGTCACGCCACCGGTTATCTCTGGGACGGCATGTCCCAGGAGGCCCAGTTTGCGCCGTTCACCTACCCGATGCCCGGCTATTCGCCGATCCGCATGATCTATCGCTACGGCGGATCCGCGTTCAGTACCGTGACGAATTCCGGACGCTGGACGGAGGCCTACCGGCACTCGAGCATCGAGTTCGTCGTCAATCAGTCAATCTGGATGGAAGGCGAAGCCCAGTTCGCCGACATCATCCTGCCTGCGTGCACTTCGCTGGAGCGTTGGGACATTGGAGAATGGGCGAATTCGGGCGGCTACGCCCACCATGGGTATGGCACGGTCAACCATCGCATGCTGACGCTGCAGCACAAGTGCATCGAACCCTTGGGCGAGTCCCGCTCCGACTACGACATTTTCACCGCCATCCTGACCCGGTTGGGCCTGGGCGGCGTTTTCACCGAAGGCTGTGGCGATCTTGACTGGGTCAAGCGCGTCTTCGACTCGTCGGACCTGCCCGATCACATTTCGTGGCGCGAATTCTGCCGCAAGGGCTATTTCGTCGTGCCGCCCGAAAAGCCGGAGCTTCGCCATCCCGTGGACATGCGTTGGTATGCGGAAGACAGGAGGAAGGACCTGCCGGAACCTCATCCGCTGCCGTCACAGTTCTCGGAAAAGTTCGGCAGGGGCCTGCAGACGCCGAGCGGCAAGCTGGAGTTCGTGCCCGAGTTGCTGAAGCGGCACACTGCGGACAATCCCGAGCGGCCACCGCTCAACCGATATATCCCCTCCTGGGAAGGTCTGCGCTCGGACCTGGCTCGGCGCTACCCGCTGCAGTTGATCGCCACCCACAGCCGCTACAGCTTTCATACCCATTGTGACGGCAAGAATTCCGCAGTGAACGGCATCGACGATCATCGCGCCCTGATCGCGGGGCACCGGTTCTGGCTGCTGAGGCTCAATCCGGCTGACGCCGCCATTCGACGCATTACCCATCGCGATCTCGTCAAAGTGCACAACGACCGCGGCGCCGTGATTTGCGCGGCCGATGTCTCGCCCCTGGTGAACGCTGGAGTGGTGAAATCCTACGAGGCGAGCGCTGAATTTCAGCTGATCGAAATCGACGGCGAGCAAGTCGAGATTGGCGGTTGCATGAACATGCTTACCCCCGACCGGCCACAGACCTCCGGCACCAGCAGCATGAGCCCGAATTCCTGCCTGGTGCAGGTCGAGAAATGGCGCGGTGCCGAGGCGTTCATGCTCGGTCGCGCAGCTTGAGGAATTTCAAATGAGCAAGTGGAACCTGATTATCAGAGTCGGGCGTTGCGAGAACTGCCAGAACTGCGTGATCGCCGCGCGGGACGAGCACGTCGGCAACGACTTCCCCGGTTATGCTGCACCCGCCGCGGCCAACGCCGAGAGCCCCGTCCGCATCCTGCGTCGTGTACAGGGCGCTTCGCATATGGTCGAGACCACTTATCTGCCGGTCATGTGCAACCACTGCGACGACGCGCCCTGCATGCGTGTGGGCGGCAGCGCCATTCGCAAGCGCGCCGACGGCATCGTCATCATCGATCCGGACAAGGCGCGAGGCCGAAAGGACATCGTGAAGGCGTGCCCCTACAAGGCGATCGTCTGGAACGAAGAGCTGCAACTGCCCCAGATCTGGATCTTCGATGCTCATTTGCTCGACCAGGGTTGGTCCCGCCCGCGTTGTCAGCAGTCGTGCCCCACCGATGTCTTCGAGACGGTCAAGCTCGATGACACGGCGATGGCCGAGAAGGCCCGACGCGAGGGACTCAAGGTATTGCGACCCAACCTGAGCACGAAGCCCCGCGTGTGGTACAGCGGACTTGAGCGCTGGGAAACATGCTTCATCGGTGGGAGTGTCAGTGCCCAGGCAGGAGACGTGGTCGAGTGTGTCACGGATGCTGCCGTCACGTTGTACGTCGGCAATCAGCAGGTAGCCGAAACCGTCTCGGACGGCTTCGGCGATTTCCGGTTCGACGGCCTGGCCAAGGGCAGCGGCCCCTACAGAGTCAAAATCCGACATGCCCTCGGCAACGCTTGGCGCGAGTGCGAACTGGGCGACAGCGCCTACCTGGGCGAGATCAGGCTCAGTCGGTCGACAAGCGCCGTGGCGATCGAGTATTCATGATCCGGGCACGGCTGGACGCTGCGGTACTCGCCCCCTTCTCCGCGGCACAGCCTTCTCGTTTCATCGGAACTTCGCCGACCGCAACGGGACGGCCCACATCGTCACGGACTCCGCAATCTCGGGTGCCTGCTTAGTTGTCCTCGATCGCGCTCTTGCACCGTCAATAGTTGTCGGTCTGATAGTGTCGGCGCTTGTGACGACGTTGCGGTCGCGGAGGCGGGGCTTCGTCGTCATCGTAGCCATACCTGGGAGCACCGAGTGCGGCACCGGTCACATTCGCAGCGCCACCGAGTGCGGTTCCTGTAACGTTTGCCGCACCGCCAAGCGCTGCACCGGTGACATTGGCTGCTCCTCCCAATGCCGCACCAGTGATATCCGCCGCCCCGCCGAGTGCCGACCCGACAATGCCCTGAGCTTGAGCCGACGCTTGAGTCAACGCAACGGTCACGACACTCGCGAACACCAACATCGATGCTTTCTTGCCAATAAACATGTGGCACCTCTCGCCGGATGACTCTTTAGATTCCTGATCACTCAATCAGGTTGACTAAGTATTCTGACGACGGCGATCACCTGCCACCCACCTTACAGATTGTTACCCAGGTTGACCGATACAGATTTTTTTGCTTGCGAATTGCTTCTCAAAATTTCACCAATTAAAAGAAATCAATGGCATTGGCTTTCGATGAGTTCTTAAACTGGGAAGCGTTGTCACGCCGCCGTAACACTCGATCGACTACACCACGGTGCCTACCGGCTGGTGTTCGCAGCCGAGAACCAACGCCCCCCAAAACCCATGCCCGATTCGCGCGAAAATCCGGTCGCGAAACCCGGCAAGAGACCGCAGTCCTGAAGCCGTTCGAATCCGCCTTTTACCCTGTTGCTGCTGGCGCCATTACGCCGCCCCATCCCTTGCGCCTTTACGCCGTCCATCGACACGCCGAGTCGGCAATGCGGCGAGCCCGCGCGCCGCCGCCGTGTTTTCGGCCCCTTCCTCGCTGCGGCCGGTGATCTCGTCCAGCGCCCGGTTGTTGGTGTACGGCCCGAACACACCGATCGACACCATCACGATCAGCATGCTGCCGCCGATCAGCACGAACACCGCGGACACCCCGGCGCGTTCGAGCAGCAACGCGACGATGAAACTGCTCGCGATTCCCGTCAGGCGGCCGATCGAATGCACGAAGCCGAGCGCACGCCCGCGGATCTCGGTCGGAAACACTTCCGACTGATACGCGGTGCCGTTGCTCGCGAGCACCGTATTGGACAGCGTGACGAGCAGGCCGAACGCGATCACGAACGGCGCCTGCGCCGACATCGCGAACGCGGTGCCGAACAGCGCGACGCCGAACGCCGACGCGACGATCAGCCACTTGCGCTCGATCCGGTCGGCGAGCAGGCCGGCGACGAACGGCGACACCGGATACGCGAACGCGATCACGAACGCATACCAGAGGCTCTTCGTGACCGTCGCGCCCTGCGCGGCGAGCAACGTCGGCAGCCACTGGCTGAAACCGAAGAAGCCGATGCTCAGGAATGCATTGAATACGATCAGCATCGCCGTGCGGCCGCGATGCCGCGCATCCCACATCGACGGCGCGCGCCGCGCGGCTGGGGCAACTGCGGCAGGCGCCGGGATCGCGGGCAGCGGCCGGCCGGATTCCCGCTCGACCGCCTGCTCGAGCCGCTGCAGCACGGCTTCGGCCTCGGCCTCGCGGCCGGTGCGGGCGAGCCAGCGCGGCGACTCCGGCAACCGCGACTGCAGCCACCAGACGACAACCGCGCCGCTGCCGCCGAGCAGCACGACCCAGCGCCACCCGGACATCCCGAGCGGATCGCGCGGCACCCATAACCACGACACCAGCGCGAGCACGGGCATCGCGAGATAGCCGACCGCGAAGCACAACGCGAACGCGCGGCCGCGCACCGCCTTCGGCACCAGCTCGGTCAGGAACGCGCCGATCGTGATCAGCTCCGCGCCGATGCCGCAGCCCGCGATGAAGCGGCACACGAGAATGCCGAGCGCATGCGTCTGCACGCACATCGCAAGGCTCGCCGCTGTATAGAGCAGCAGCGCGCCGGTGAACAGCGCGCGCCGCCCGAAGCGGTCCGCGAGGCGCGACATGAACATCTCGCCGACGAACAGCCCGGCGAACGTCGCCGCGCCGAGCGCGCCCTGGTCCGACATGCCGAGCACGCCGTGCGAGCCCGCGTGAAAGATGCCGTCGCGGATCAGCCCCGGCGGCAGGTAGGTCATCTGGAACAGGTCGTAGACCTCGAAAAACCCGCCGACGCTCAGGAACAGCACGAGCGTCCAGATGCTGGCCGTCGCGGGCAGGCGGTCGATGCGCGCAGCGATCGACGCCGCATGGGAATGGGACATGGCGACTCCTCGATGATCCGCCCGCGCGGCCGGCGCGAAGCGGCGGACAAGGCGCCGGCGCGGCGCCGGCGTTCAGACGGTAGCGACCGGATTGACCGGCGACCCGACGAGCCCGCGCAGGTGCAGCGGCGGCGCGGTCAGCAGGAAGCGGTTGCGCCGGTGTGCGTGCAGCCATTCGGCAAGCGGTGTCAGGTGCCACAGCTCGCCGAGATGAATGCCGAGCTTGAACAGGCACAGCTCGTGCAGCGGCATCAGCGCGCCGGGTCGCTCGCGCGCCGACGCATCGCGCGGGCGCTCCTCGACCGCGTGGTTGTCGGCCGCGAGCGCCGCGAGCCCCGATGCGTCGATCCATTCGAGCAGGCGCGGGTCGTTGCCGTCGAGCACGCAGCACAGGTCCGGCGCGCCGGACTCGCCACGCGCGTCGGCGTCGAGCAGGCGATCGGCGAAACCCGTATGCACGCACACGATATCGCCGCGCTCGACGACCACGTCGTCCGCGCGCAGCACCGCCATCCATTCCGCGTAGCCGATCTTGCGCCGCTCGTCGCCGAAGTGGCGGCGCAGGTCGACCAGCACGCCGCGCCCCTGCACGCCGGTTTGCGCCATCACCTCGATGCCGAGCGCGCGTGCGCCGCCGCGCGGCGCGCCCGCTTCGGGTACGTGGATGTGCTCGTCCATCCGGTAGCCGTTGTAGAACACGCGGGCTCGCTCGCCGTCGCCCGCCGGATCGAACAGCGAGCCGACGTGCGACAGCGCATCCCACTGCGTCGAGAATTGCGAGTGCATGCAGAACGCATCGTCGCAGACCACGTCGGTTGCGTTGGCAACCTGTTCGTCCGCGCGATAGCCGAAGTACGGCTTGTCGCCGAGCAGCGCCGGCATGATCGCCGGCGGCCGGCGCCGCGCGTTCAGCCCGCCGCCGCGCGGCACGTCGAGTGGCAGGCTCAGCGAAAACACGCGGCCTTCGCGCACCTCCGCGACGCCGCGCAGCACCGCGTCGGCCGTCAGCCAGTTCAAGCGCCCTTTCTGATCGTCCGGGCCGAAATCCCCCCAGTTCGAGCCGGGCGGCCGATGGGTCCAGCGTGGCTTCATGGTGTCTCCTCCATGCCATATCCAGGGTGTGGCGGCAGGCGCGCACGGCCGTCCTTCGCGGCCGTGTCGCGCCCGAGGTTGCGCGGCTAGCGCGTGCGGATCACGCCCAGCCCGGCGAGCCGCTCGTATTCGGGTTCGCCGAGCAGCGGCAGCAGGATCTCGCGATTGTTCTCGCCGAGCGCGGGCGCCGGCCGGCGGAACGTGCCGGGCGTGGCCGACAGGCGCGGCGTGATGTTGTGCATCGGCAGGCTGCCGACGTCGTCGTCCGGCAGCTCGACGAGCGCCTCGCGCTCGATCACGTAGCGGTCCTGAACGATCTGCGCAATGTCCTGGATCGGCCCGACCGTCACGCCCGCTTCCTCGAAGAACGCGAGATTGGCGTCGAGATCGCGTGCGGCGATGAATTCGCCGACGATCGCATCGAGCGCCTCCGCGTGCTGCACGCGCTGCACGTTGGTCGCGTAGCGCGGATCGTCGATCAGCTCCGCGCGGCCGATCGCGCGGAACAGCCGCTCGGCCATCGCCTGCGTCGAGCTCGACAGGCACAGCCACTTGCCGTCGCGGGTGCGATACGCGTTGCGCGGCGCGGTGTTCGACGAGCGGCTGCCGGTGCGCGCCTTGATCTCGCCGGTCATCACGTAGTTCGCGGCGGCCGGCCCGAGGATCGACAGCAGTGGCTCGAACAGCGACACGTCGATCACCTGCCCCGCCGCGCCGTGCGCGTCGCGCGCATGCAGCGCGACCAGCACGGCGAGCGCGCCGGACAGCCCGGCCGTCATGTCGCCGAGGAACATCGGCGGCAGCACCGGCTCGCGATCGGGGAAGCCGTTGATCGCCGCGAACCCCGCGTACCCTTCCGCGAGCGTGCCGAAGCCCGGCTTGTGGCGGTACGGCCCCGTCTGCCCCCAGCCGGAGATCCGCGCGATCACCAGTTCCGGCCGGATCGCGAGCAGGTCGTCCGGGCCGAGCCCCATCTTCTCGGCGACGCCGGGCTTGAAGCTCTCGACGAACACGTCCGCGTCGCGCACCAGCCGGCGGACGATGTCGATCCCCTCGGGCGCGCGCAGGTCGACGCACACGCTGCGCTTGTTGCGCCCGTACACCTTCCAGTTCGTGCTGATCCCGCCCGCGCCGACCGCGCGCAGCGTATCGCCGCGCTCGCTCTCGACCTTCACGACGTCCGCGCCGAAATCGGCGAGCTGCACGCTCAGCATGTTGCCCGCCATCAGGCGCGACAGGTCGACGACGCGCACGCCCGCGAGCGGCCCCTGCGCGTCGGCATCGAACGGTTTCGGATGGATCGGGCCGGTGGACGCGCGACGGCGCGCGCCGGCCGCGTGAGCGGCCTGCGGGTCGGGAACGAACATGCTTGTCTCCTGGTTGGTGTGTGCGTCGTTCGATACGGACTTCGAAGTGCGCGCTCAGCCGCGCGCGGGCGCTACTCGAGCAGCGCGCCGAGCTGGTCGGCCGCGCGGAACGCCGCGCCCGCGGCGGGCAGATCGCCGCCCAGCGCATGCGTCAGCTCGGCGGCGGCCGCCTGCACGCGCGGCAGGTAATCGGCCAGCACCTTCTTGTTGAAGCGATAGCGCGGCACGCCGAGCGAGATCGCGCCGCTCAGCACGCGGCCGACGCCGAACGCCGGGCACGCGATCGCCGCGCTTTCCGGGTCGCGCTCGGCGATCGATACCGCATAACCCTGCTCGGCCGTCTTGTCGTAGTCGCCACCGCGCGTGCCGCTGCACGCGAGCAGCACGCGACCGGCCGCGCCGACGTCGAGCGGGAAGCGGTCGCCCTCGCGCAGATGCGTGCGCACCGAGCGCTGCGCCTGGATGCGGAACAGGCACACGCGCTGGTCGCCTTCGCGCACGTAGAACGCGGCCGTCTCGCCGGTTTCCGCCGACAGCGTCGACAGGATCGGCATCACGTACTCGCGCAGCTGGAACGACTCGCGATACATCATCCCGAGCTGGAACACGGCGGGCCCCAGCACGTAGCGCCCGTCCGGCAGGCGCTTGATGAAGCGGAACTGCTCGAGCGACTCGAACATCCGCAACAGCGTGCTCATGTTGAGCCCCGTCTCCTCGCTGACCTGCGCGAGCATCAGCCCGCCGGGCGCGTTGCCGAACGCCAGCAGCGCGGTCAGCGCGCGGTTGACCGCGGCCACGCCGCCCTCTGCCGGATTGCTTGTCTCCACCTTGTTCATGTCCACCTCGTGCGATGCCGGCAGAGTCGTGCCGCGTTGCGGCGACCGGCACCATAAAAATGAAAGTCACTTTCATTATACGCAGATCATCGATGACATCAACATGAATCCGCACGGTTTCGTTCGCTCATCGTCACGCAATCTCCTTTGAAACTAGGCGTTAACGATAATCTTGACGAATGCCATCATCCATCACAAAAATGAAAGTGACTTTCATTTTTAGAGATCGACGATGGATTTTCCGCCTCAACCCGTCTGGCGCTCACTGCTGTACGTCCCCGCCCACGTCCCTCGTTTCGTCGCATCGGCCGCCGCGAGCGACGCCGACGCGCTGATCCTCGATCTCGAGGACAGCGTCCCGCCCGCGTGCAAGGACGCCGCCCGCGACGGGCTGGCCGACGCCGTGCCGGCGCTGCGCACGCCCGGCCGCGACGTGCTGGTGCGCGCCAACGGCCCGCTCGACCTGCTGGTGCCCGACCTGCGCGCGGCCGTTCGTGCCCGCGTGGACGGCGTCGTGCTGCCGAAAGTGCGCGGCGGCTCGCACGTCGAGGCGATCGATGAGCTGCTGGCTGCACTCGAAGAGGAAACCGGCGCACCGCCCGGCGGCACGCGGATCGTCGCGATCGTCGAAACGCCGCGCGCGTTCCAGGCCATGGACCGGATCGCGCGGGCGTCGCCGCGCGTCGTCGCGATGATGCTGGGCGGCGGCGACTTCGCGCTGAACTGCGAAAGCGGCGCGAGCGCCGACGTGCTGCGCGTGCCGAAGCAACTGCTGATCATCGCCGCGCGCGCGGCCGGCATCCTGCCGCTCGGCCTCATCGGCGGCCTCGACGAGCTGCGCGATCTCGACGCGTTCGAGCGCATCGCGCGCGCGTCCGCGGAGCTCGGTTATGCGGGCGCGACCTGCATCCATCCGCTGCAGGTCGGCGCGCTCAACCGCGCGTTCCGGCCCGACGACGACGCGGTGCGCGACGCGAACGCGGTGCTGGCCGCTTACGACGACGCACGCGCGAACGGGCGCGGCGCGCTGCGCGTCGACGGCAGGATGGTCGACGCGCCCGGCGTCGCCCGCGCGAAGCGCGTGCTCGCGCGCCACGCGGCCGTGCAGGCGCGTGCCGAAGGCGCGCCCCGGTGATGCGCGCGCCGCCCTTCATGGCTGCGCTTCGTACGTGCGCATGCGCGCGTCGCGCGGTGCGCGCATGCGTCCCGCCACGATGCCGCCCGTTCGCCATCCGGCCCGGATAGCGTCGCCCCGCAACACCGCCGCGCCGCTCGACCGGCGCGGCGCCGAAATCAAACAAAAAAACAAACCCACGAAGGAGACAACCATGGGCAAGCGAATGTCCGCACTGTGCGGACTGGGCCTCGTATCGGCCGGCGCCTGCGCGCAGAGCACGATCACGCTGTACGGCGTGGCCGACGTCTATACGGAATTCCTCACCCACCAGGCCGCGCCCGGCGACAAGTCGTCGGCATCGCTCGTGCGGATGGCGTCGGGCGGCAAGAGCGGCTCACGCTGGGGGCTGAAGGGCGTCGAGGCGCTCGGCGGCGGCTGGCAGGCCGCGTTCCGGCTCGAAAGCGGCATCAACCTGAACAACGGCACCGGCACCGGCGCGGGCGGCTTCGACCGCTCCGCGTGGGTCGGGCTGCAGCACGAGCGCTGGGGTGCGCTGCGGCTCGGCCACCAGTATTCGACGCTGTTCGACGTCATGGAACGCTATTCGCCGACGGGCGCGTACTCGACGCTGTACGAGCCGGCCGGCGCGATCGTCGGCGTCAACTTCCGCGAGAACAACGTCGCCAAGTACCTGGCGAAGATCGGCGCGCTGACGCTCGAAACGCACTATTCGTTCGGCGGCACGCCCGGCGCGTTCCAGTCGAACGCCGCCTACGGCGCCGGCTTCGACTATGCCGGCGGCGCATTCTCGTTTGCCGCCGCATTCGACAACGTCAATACGCCGCAGCCGGGCGGCTTCGCGCATTTCCGCCGCTACGCCGCCGCCGCGATCGTGTCCGTCGACCGCGCGCAACTGCTGGCCGGCGTCACGCACGGCCAGAGCGGCGTCGCCACGCCGTCGGTCGTGACGCACTACACGTTCTGGTGGGCCGGCGTGCGCTACATGATCACCCCGTACCTGCAGGCGCTCGGCGCGTTCTATTACGAGGACATCCGCGCGCAGAATCCGCCGAACGCGCAAACGCCCGCGCCGCACCCGGCCAACCCGCAGCAGGTCACGCTGCAGTTGAACTACTTCCTGTCGAAAGCCGTCACGCTGTACCTGGCGGGCGGCTACGCGCGCCGCGCCGCGCTCGATTTCGACAACTACAACTACAACTTCCTCCACTACACGCTGGCCGCCGACCGCGCCAGCAGCGCGGGCGCGGCACTCGGCCTGCGCAAGCTGTTCTGAGCCCGCCCTCCCCCCGTTTCAGGAACCTCCGGAGTCATCGCACATGAACCGCCGCCACTTCCTTTCCACGCTGACCGGCGCGGCACTCGCGCTGCCGCTCGCCCACGCCCGCGCCGACGCGCTGCCGGCCGCGGGCGTCACCACCGGCCGCCCGGATCTCGCGCAACAACTCGCCGACTACGCGGCCGGCCTGCAGTATCGCGATCTCGATGCCGCGACGATCGAAACGATCAAGGCGCACCTGATCGACGCGCTCGGCTGCGCGATCGCCGCGCACGACGAACGCCCGGTGCGGATCGCGCGCGACGCGGCGCTCGCGTCGCCGGGCGGCGTGTCGACGATCGTCGGCACGAACCAGCGCACGAGCCCCGATCTCGCCGCGTTCGCGACCGGCACCGCGCTGCGCTACTACGATTTCAACGACGCGTACGCCGGCAAGGAGACCGGCCATCCGAGCGACAACATGTCCGCATGCCTCGCCGTCGCCGAAGCGCAGCATGCGAACGGCCGCGACCTGATCCTGTCGATCGCGATCGCATACGAGATCGCGTGCCGGCTGATGGACGCCGCCGCGATCAGCCCGCGCGGCTGGGATCACACGTGCTACAGCCTGCCCGCCGTCGCGCTCGCCGCGGGCAAGCTGATGCGCATGCCCGCGCCGCAGCTGGTGCAGGCGGTGAACCTGTCGATCAACGGCCATCTCGCGCTGAACCAGACGCGCGTCCAGCAGTTGTCGAACTGGAAGGCGCTCGCCGATGCGGACGCGGCGCGCAACGCGGTGTTCTCGACGCAGCTCGCGCGCGCCGGGCTGACCGGCCCCGCGCCGATCTTCGAAGGCATGGCGGGGTTCTTTCCGCAGGTGTCCGGCCCGTTCGCCGTCGACACGCGCGAATTCGGCGGGCGCGGCGGCGCGTTCCGGATCGGCAAGTGCTTCGTGAAGTTCTATCCCGCGCAGGGGCTCACGCAAACCGCGATTCCGGCCGCGCTCGACGTCGCCGCGCAGGTCGGCGACCTGCGCCGCATCCGGCACATCGAGATCGATACGACCGGGGTCGGCTACGTGACGGCCGGCCGCGACCGCGAAAAATGGGCGCCATCGACCCACGAAACCGCCGATCACAGCCTGCCGTACATCGTCGCGCGCGCGATGCTCGACGGCGACATCACGACCGAGAGCTACCGGCACGACGCGTTGCGCGATCCGGCGCTGCGCGCGCTGATCGAGCGGATCACGGTGCGCGAGGACCCGGCGCTGACCGCCCGTTATCCGGCGCAGGCGCCGAATCGGGTGACGGCCGTGCTGGAAGACGGCACGACCTGCACGAAGCAGGTGGACGACCTGCCCGGCTCGCCGACGCGGCCGATGCGGCGCGACGACTACGACGCGAAGTTCACGAAGAACTGCCGGCGGCACTGGAACCCGGCGCAGATCCGCGCGGCGCTCGATTACCTGTGGCGGCTCGACGAGCAGCCCGACGTCGCGACGCTGCCGCCGCTGCTCGTCGTCGGCTGACCCGCGTGAACAGCCAACGCCCTAAGCCGAAGCCTCCGCCGCGACGCCGTGCCGCTCGAGCGCTTCCGCGACCTCGACGATGCGGCCGCGCAGCCACGCGTGCGCGTTGCTGCCGTCGTAGCGGCGATGCCAGTACAGCGACCACGCGACGGGCTCCATCGCGAGCGGCAGTTCGCGGATCACGAGCCGCGCATCGTCGAGGCTCAGCGCATGCCGCTCCGACATGATCACCGCGTACGGCAGCGCATCCAGCATGTTCGGCACGACGAGCCAGTGCGGCACGTTGAGCGCGATGCGTCGCGTGCAGTTCATGTTCGCGAGCAGGTTGTCGACCAGGCTGTGGTCGACCGGGTTGATCGTCACGTTGAGGAAGTCGAGCGCGAGGAACCGTTCGAGCGTCAGCGGCGTGCCCGCGTCCGGATGGCTGCAGCTCATCACGCAGACCATCCGGTCATGAAACACGATTTGCGACGACAGCGTGCCCGAATGTTCGAGGCCGGCGCTGATCGCCAGGTCGAGCAGCCCCGATTCGAGCGCGTCGGCGGTCTTGGTGGCGCTCATGTGCACGACGTCCATGCCGATATTCGGGCTGCTCAATCGCATGCAGCGCAGCAGGGCCGGCAGCAAAAGCAATTCGGTGAGATCCGACATGCGCACCGTAAAATGGCGCTCGGACGTAAAAGGATTGAATTGATAATCCGATTCAAATAATTCCTCGATTTGTTGCATGATCTGTCGAATCGGCATGGCCAGCGCCTGAGCGCGCGGCGTCAGTTCCATCCCGACCGCGGTGCGCGCCAGGATCTCGTCCTTGAACACGAACCGCAGCCGCGCCAGCGCGTTGCTGACAGCCGGCTGCGTGAGGCCGACCTTCTGGCCGGCCCGCGTGACCTGCTTCTCCGTCAGCAGCGCATCGAGTATGACCAGCAGGTTCAGATCGATCGAACGTAGATTCATGTTTGCGACCATCCACTAAACAGGTTAATCACCGCCCCCGATTACGATTTCGATATTCCGCAATCGGGGCAATCCCCTGATATTTAGTGCAATGCACAAGAATAGTCCAATCTTGACGCGCCGATCTTTTTAAGATAACGGGCGATATTATTTATGCTTCTAAATTAAATCGCCCGTTTTGCGTCGATCCTTCTGAATACCTTGCCAATCGGCAATTGAATTCACGCGTTGCGCAAGCCGATCGCGTTGCAAAAAAAAGTGCGGGCGGCCGCCGCCACAGCCGCCGCCCGCAGGCTCAAACGGTCGCGACAGGATTCGCCGGCGCGCCGACCAGGCCGCGGATATGCAACGGCGGCGCGGTCAGCAGAAACCGGTTCCGGCGGTGCGCATGCAGCCAGTTCGCGAGCGGCGTCAGGTGCCACAGCTCGCCGAGGTGAATGCCGAGCTTGAACAGGCACAGCTCGTGCAACGGCATCAGTGCGCCCGGTTGCGCGAGCGGCTGCGCATGCTGCGGGCGCTCCTCGATCGCATGGTTGTCGGCCACGAGCGCGGCCAGCCCCGATTCGTCGATCCATTGCAGCAGCCGTGCATCGCTGCTGTCGAGCACGCACGCGCTCGCGACCGTCGCCGGCGATCCGCCGTCGTCGTTCAGCAGCAGATCCGCGAAGCCGGTGTGAATGCAGACGATGTCGCCGCGCTCGACCTGCACGCGGTCCGCCTCCATCACCTGCATCAGTTGCGCGAAGCCGACCTTCGTGCGCGTGTCACCGAAATGACGCCGCAGGTCGATCAGCACGCCGCGCCCCTGCACGCCCGTCTGCGCCATCACCTCGATGCCGAGCGCACGCGCGCCGCCCGTCGCGTCGCCCTCCTGCGGCACCCGCAGATGCTCGCCCATCCGGAAACCGTTGTAGAACACGATTTCAGGCACGCCGTCGTCGTCCGCGTCGAACAGGCCGCCCACGTGCGACAGCGCATCCCATTGCGTCGAGAACTGCGAGTGCATGCAGAACGAGTCGTCACATACCACATCGGTTGCGTTGGCAACCTGTTCGTCGGCCCGATAGCCGAAGTACGGCTTGTCGCCGAGCAGCGCCGGCATGATCGCCGGCGGCCGGCGCCGCGCGTTCAGGCCGCCGCCGCGCGGCACGTCGAGCGGCAGGCTCAGCGAGAACGACAGCCCTTCCCGGACCTCGGCTGCGCCCTGCCGCACCTTGTCCGGCGTCAGCCAGTTCAGCCGCCCCTTCTGATCGTCGGGACCGAAATCGCCCCAGTTCGAGCCGGGCGGCCGCTTTTTCCAGCGGGGTGCGTTCAAGATCGGTGTCCTCCTTCAGTACCTGACGTCAGCGCCGCAAGCAGGTCGAGCGGCGCATCGTCGGCGAGCGCCTGCACCGCGTCGCGCAGCGCGAGCGCGCGCTCCATGCCGAGCGCCGAACTCGCCGCCAGCACGAATTTGGCGGTGAGTTCCTGTTCGGTCAGCGGCCGCGAATTCGTGCCCTTGCTCGACTCGATCCGCGCCTCGCGCACCTGCCCGTCGCGCAGCTCGACGCGCAGCACGGCCGGCAGGAAATTCGGGAAGCGCGTGTCGCACCACGGATCGGCCACGCAGCGCACCTTCGCGGCGAGCGCGCGCCGTGCGGGGTCCTGCGCAAGCGCATCGTCGAAATCGTCGAACCAGACGCCGAGCCCGCCGCCGCCGAGCAGCGCCGCCGCGACCGTGTACGGCCCCGAGAACGCCGCCGCATAACCGTTCGGCGGATTCGCCTTCAGCTCCGCCGGCTCGCCGATCGTGCGCAGCGTCGACGTCGCGACCCGCAGCTCGGCAGACACCACGTCGTCCGCCGTCACGCCTTGCGCCTTCAGTTGCAGCGCCGCGTCGATGCCCGGATGCGTGAAGTGGTTGCACGGATACGGCTTGAAGATGATCCGGCTCGTTTCCCATTCGTCGCCCAGGCCGCGCAGCACCGCGTCGACGTCGGCGAGGTCGCCGCACCACGCGTGGAAGAAACCGAAGCGGCCTTCGAGCGCGGTCGGCGGCGCGGTCACGCCCGCGCCCGCCAGTTCCGCCGCGCTCACGCCCGCGTGCGCCGCCCAGCCACAGTGGATCCGCTTCACCGAGCCGCCGGTGCGGTTCGCTTCGAGCAGGCCCGCACCCATGCTCGCGGCAATGCCGAGCGCCGCCGCGATCTGCGCGGCGTCGAGCCCGAACAGCATCGCCGCGGCCGCCGCCGCGCCGACCGTGCCGCAGATCGACGTCGCGTGCTGGCCGCGCTCGAAGAACACCGAATTGCCGAGCCGCTCGTTATAGGCGGCAACGCCGAGCCGGATGCACACCTCGGTGCCGACCGTGATCGCATCGAGCAGCGCCGCGCCCGACGCGCCGCTCGCCTGCGCGGCGGCGAGCGCGGCCGGAATCACGGACGCGCTCGGATGCAGCACCGACCGCATGTGCGAATCGTCGAAATCCATCGCATGCGCGAGCGTGCCGTTGACGAGCGCGGCGCTCGCGGCCGGCAGCCGGTCGGGCGCGCCGATCACGCTCGCCGGGCCGGTGCCGCCCCAGCGCCGCGCGACCTGCAGCACCGACTGCGCGACCGGTTCGTCGTGCGCGATCAGGCTGTTGCCGACCACGTCGAGCACGCGCGCGGCGGCCTCGACACGCAGCCTGCGATCCAGCCCTTCGGCGCGCACCTCCGCCGCAAAGCGGCCGAGCGCGCCGACGATGCCGTCGGGCGGCGCGGTCCGGTTCGGTGCGATCGAATCAGCGGCCGCCGCCGGAGCGGAAAGCGTCTCGGGTGTGCTCATGCCAGTGCTCCACTGAGTCGAAGATTGTTCGCGAGCGCGAGCGTCACGCGCGCGTTGGCGATCAGCGGCGGCGCGACCACGCGGCCGTCCGGCAGCACGAACACCGACGACGCCGAGGCCTTGCCCGCCGCCGCATCGACCGCCTCGAGCACGCGCTCGGCCGCGCGGATCTCGTCGTCCGACGGCGTGAACACCTCGTTGATCACCGGGAGCTGCGACGGATGGATCGCGAAGCGGCCGAGGAACCCCATCGATTTCGCGCGCAGCGTCGATTCCCTCAGCCCGTCGAGATCGGGCAGCGTGTGATAGACGGTCTGGATCGGCCCGCTCAGCCCCGCCGCGCGCGACACGACCACGCAGCGCGCGCGGCACACCTCGAGCGTGAAGTTGTCGACGCCGATCTGCAGGTCCGCGCGCAGGTCGCTCTCGCCGAGCCCGATCCGTTCGAGCCGCGGCGACGCGGTCGCGAGCTGGTAAGCCGTCTCGACGCCGTACGCCGACTCGATCAGGATCTGGATGCCCGCATCGCAGCCGAGCGCGTCGAGCCAGCCCGCGACCTCCTGGATATGCTGCGGCAGGTCGCATTTCGGCAGGCGCAGCGCCTGCAGCGCCGGCTGCGCGATCGCGTCGACGTCGTCGCGGCACCACGGGCTGCCGATCGGGTTGATCCGCACGTAGGTCGGCTTCGGCGGGCCTTCCGCGAGAATCGCGGCGGCCGCCTCGCGTGCCTCGGCCTTGTGGCTGGCCGGCACGGCATCCTCGAGGTCGAGCACGATGGCATCGGCTTCGCTTGCATACGCCTTTTCCACCACCTGCGCCTTGTGCGCGGGCACGTAAAGGTAGCTGCGGTAAGTTGCGCTGGTTTTCATATCACCCCTCGTTCGGTCAGATCGGCGATCTCGCGCCGCTCCAGTCCCAATGCGCCGAATACTTCGTCGTTGTGCGTGCCGCGCGCAGGCCCGCCCCAGCGGATCGCGCCGGGCGTGTCGGACAGCCGGAACGGCACGTTGTGCGTGCGGAACGCGCCGAGCTCCGCGTCGGGCACCGACACGACCGAGCCGAGCGCCGCGTACTGCGGATCGCGCAGCACGTCGGCGACGTCGTAGATCGGCGCGACCGCCGCCTGCGCGCGCTCGAATTCGGCGATCACGTCGTCGCGCGTGCGCTGCCCGATCCAGCCGCCGACCGCCGCATCCAGCTCGTCCGCATGCTTCGCGCGCTCGGCGCCGTTCGCGAACCACGGTTCGTCGATCAGGTCCGCGCGGCCGACGAGGCGCATCACGCGCTCGGCGATGCTGTGCGCCGACGTCGACAGCGCGACCCACTTGCCGTCCGACGTGCGGTAGACACCGCGCGGCGAATTGTTCGGCGAACGATTGCCGGTGCGCTCGGGCACCAAGCCCGTCTGGTCGTAGCTCGCGACCTGCGCGCCCATCGCGGCGAGCATCGTCTCGATGATCGCCAGATCGACGACCTGGCCGCGCCCGGTGTGCTCGCGCGCCTTCAGCGCGGTCATGATCGCGAACGCGGCGGTCAGCCCCGCGACCGTGTCGGCGAGCGGAAACGACGGCAGCAGCGGCGGCCCGTCCGCCTCGCCGGTGATCGACGCGAGCCCGCTCATCGCCTCGGCCAGCGTGCCGAAGCCCGGGCGGCTCGCATACGGGCCGAACTGGCCGAAGCCCGTCACCCGCACGAGCACGAGCCGCGGGTTGATCGCAGACAGCACGTCGTAGCCGAGCCCCCAGCGTTCGAGCGTGCCGGGCCGGAAATTCTCGACGACCACGTCCGCCTGCGCCGCCAGTTCGCGGAAGATCCGCTGGCCGTCGGCCGTGCCGAGATTCAGCGTGACCGCCCGCTTGTTGCGCGCGAGCACCTTCCACCACAACGGCACGTCGTCGCGGCGCGCGCCGTACTTGCGCGCCGGATCGCCGTCCGGATGCTCGACCTTGATCACGTCGGCGCCGTAGTCCGCGAGCATCGTCGCCGCGAGCGGGCCCGCGAACAACGTCGCGGCGTCGATCACGCGAATGCCGCCGAGCGGCGCCGGTTTGGAGGCGTCCGGCGCCGCGCCGGCGTCGACGTCCCCGATTTCCACAGTGGCCATGCCGTTCTCCAGTCAGATGGATTGCACGGCGCACCGCGCGCCGACATCGTATGCATGACTAATCATCGTGCAGCGATGCGGGCGCGGCGCGCGACCTGCCGCTCAGACGGCGTTGATCCGGTAGATCGGGAAATACGTCTGGATCTTCCCGTTTAGGTAGTCGGACGCGAGCTTCGGCACTTCGTCGAAATCGAAGATCTCGGTCGGCTCCTGGCCGATCCAGCCGCTCGTTTCCTGGAAGTCGCGGATCGTGATGCTGTCGTCGTAGCGCCACGCATGCGTGTGGATGTGCAGGCGGCGGTTGATGCATTCCGTCGCGCGCAGGTTCCACAGGCGCATCCCGGTCTTCCAGCCGACCGTCGTGACGATGCCGGTGCGGCCGACCACGCGCATCGTCGAGCGATACAGCGCGCCGCCGAGGTTGTCGAGGAAGATCGCGACGCCGCGGCCGCCGCTCAGTTCCGCGATCGTCTCCGCGAACACGCGCTCCGACTCGCGATAACTCGCCTGGTACTCGGGATCGGTCTTGTAGCGCTCGTCGTCATACGCGAGATTCGGGAACTTGCGGCGATCGACCGGCGTGATGCCGAGCTTCGCGAGCTCCTCGAGGCGCCGGTCGTTGCTCGCCGTCATCGCGACGCGAAAACCCTCGCGCTTCGCGAGCTGCAGCTCGGCGAGCGTCGTGCCGCCACCCCAGCCGAACACCAGGTAGTCGGCCGGATCGACGTCCGGCAACTGCGAGCGCCAGCACGCCGACGCCACCTTCCAGTTGTCCCACGCGGTGAAGTAGCGGCCGTACGTCGCCCATTGCAGCAGCGAATGCCGGCTGTCGGTCGGCACCGCCACGAGGTTGTCGGCGCGCATCTTGGTCCGCTGCGCCATCACGCCGATCGTGCCCGGCGCGTCGTACGCGTAGACGAGCTCGGCGAACCCGTATTCGTCGCGCTTGCCGAACGGCATCACCATGCAGATCTCGCCTTCCTTCAGCGTCTTCACGCCGCGGCCGCGCTCGACGATGCGCACCAGCGCACCGTTGCCGAGCACGATCTTGTCCTCGCGGCGCTGCCGGCAGATGTCGACCGGATTGCGCGACAGCGCGTGGTCGAGGTTCGCTTCCCACGATCCGTACAGCGGCTCGACCAGCACCTCGTCGGCTTCCAGATCGGAGAATTCGAAGGTTTCGCGACGCAGCTCGCCCGCCACGGGCGCCTGCTTCCTGCTCGGTTCCGGACCTGCGTAAAGAACCCATGCATCGGTCTTGATCATCGTCATGCCTCGTTAAATGGCTCTGTATGAATGGTGCACGCCGAACACGCCGCTTCGTTCAGCGCGAATACGCCTGCTCCAGTGCCGCCTCCACGTCGGCCGTCGCGGCCACCTGCCCGAGCTTCGGGAAGATCTGCGTCAGCGCGAAGGTCTGCGCGTCGGTGGACGACGTGCTGACCGCGTCGCTGACGACGACGACGTTGTAGTTGTTCTCGTATGCCTGGCGCGCCGTCGATTCGACGCCGATGTTGGTCGCGATCCCGGTCAGCACGATGTCCGTGATGCCGCGCCGGCGCAGCTGCACGTCGAGGTCGGTGCCGGTGAACGCGCCCCACTGGTGCTTCGTCACGACGATGTCGGACGGCGCCACGCCGAGCGCCGGCGCGAACGCGCTCCATTCGGGATCGAGATTCGGCGGCGCCGACGGCGCATCCGTCCTGACCTTCAGCGCCACGCCGCCGTCCGGCTGGTAGCTCGTGTGCACGTAGATGACGGGAAGCTGCAGCGCGCGGAACGCGGTCGCGAGCTCGACCGTCTTCGCCACCACCTGCGCGCCGGTGTAGGGCACGACCGGCAGCGACACGATGCCGTTCTGCAGATCGATGGCGACCAGCGCGACCGTGCGATTGAGCGTCGGAATGGACATGTAAAAACCTCACTTCTGTTGGGAGATGGAAGAAGCGGCGGCATCCAGGTGCCGGCTCGATGCCGCATTGAGCAGCAGCAGCACGCTGATGACCGCCAGGACGATGGCCAGCTCGCGCAGGCCGCGATCGCTCGCCGGATGGCCGAGCGCCAGCCCGACGAGCGCAAACGACAGGCTGCCGCCGACATACTGCGCGGTGCGGTACAGCCCCGAGGCGGTGCCGATCCGGTCGTGCGGCGCGCTCTGGTAGAGCGCCGCCTGGTTGCCGAGATTGTTGAAGCCGTTCGGCACGCCGAACACGATCGACAGCAGCACGATCGACCAGACCGGCATCGCGCTGGTGAGGAGACTCATCACGACGCTGCCGACGCACAGCATTGCCGAGCCGATGATCAGCACCGGCCGCGAGCCGTGGCGGTGCGCAAGGCGGGTCGCGAACATTGTCGCCACCGTGCCGATCCCGGCGACCGGCAGCATCACGAGGCCGGCATCGGCGGCGGACAGGCGCTTGGCTTCCTGCAGCCACATCGGCAGCGCATAGAAGATCGCGTAGAACACCGCGTAGGTGCCGACGCAGCGCAGGTACGTGCTCGTGAGTGCTCGGTTGTCGCTCAGCATGCGGATGTCGATCAGCGGTGTCGCGGCCAGCCGCTCGCGCCGGACCAGCACCGGGCACAGCACCAGCGTCGCGACGAGCAGCAGCCAGTCGGGCTCGCGCGACACCGATTGCAGGAACAGCAGCAGGCTCGCGAGCGTCAGGATGAACAGCGCGACGCCCGGCAGGTCCAGCTCCTTCAGCGTGCCCCGCAGCGTGCGGCGTTGCTGCGCGCCGCGCGGGACGACGTCGGCCGGAATCCACAGCCACGCCAGCACGAAGGCCAGCAGCACGATCGGTACGTTGATCCAGAAGATCGCGCGCCAGCCGGCGAACTGCACGAGCGCGCCGCCGAGCGGCGGCCCGAACGCGACGGCCACCTGCGCCGCGACCGAGATCGCGCCGAGGCCGCCCGTCGGCGTCGCGCCGTTCGCGTGCCGCTGCGACCAGGTGCGGATCATCGCCATGCCGGCCGGATACGCGGCGGACGTGCCGATGCCGAGCGCGACGCGCGACGCGATCAGCCACCCGAGCGACGGCGCGAACGGCGCGAGCGCGGACGCGATCAATACGATCGCGAGGCCGATGCAGAAGATCCGCTTCGCGCCGAACCGGTCGGCGAGCCGCCCCATCGTCGGCTGGCCGACGGCCGTCGCGAGATAGAGGCCCGACACGAGCCACATCGTGTCGATGCGTTCATGCACCGCACCCTGCGGGTTGAACGCTTGCTGGATGCTGACGAGCGCGACCGCGATCATCGACGAGTTCAGCGCGTTGAGCAGCGTGCCGAGCACGATCGGGCCCACCAGCGTGGTCGGCAGGCGCAGGCCCGCCGCGCGCGCATTGCCGCCGCCTGCCGGCGTGATGCCGGGGCGCGTGGGTGGCGCTTGCGCAGGTCGATCGGGAGTCGTTTTCATGGCATCGTCGAGTGGTGGATTCGCATCGCTCGATCAAATTCGAACGTGCGTTCACCTTACCGTTACGATTGCCGCGAATGAAATGGATTGTTGCGATGCACACATTCGTCGCTTGAATGCAGATCGCGATCCGGATGCGCAAGAGCGGCTCCGGCAAGCCGGGAATGACGACGACAAACTCGCCGCGTCCCTTGCCGGACGGCGTTATCCCGGGAGCGCGACGGATCTTGCCGAGTGCATACGAAATGATTTGCGCCGCGTGCTTCCACCGGCTGACGACACTTTTATGCGGCGGTGCGGCGAGAATTCAGAGCGATCGCTCTAGACCGGCACAATGAAAGGCATAACGCTACCGGGGCTTGAGCCGCCGGGTGGCGACCTGCACGCTCACACCTTCCCCGCCAGATGAAACCGCGACGCCGGATGCCACAACCGCACCGATGTCGCGACCTGCTCGCCGACCCACGTGCGGCGCCTGAGCAACAGGCACGGCTCGCCGATTTCCATCACGAGGTGCCGGCGCACCTGCGCGTCGGGCTTCTGCGCGTAGATCCGGAACTCCGCGCGCTGGATCGGCGCAAGCCGCACCATGTAGTGATTCGGCGTCTCGACCGTGAAGTCCTGTTCCAGATACGCGGGAAACAACGCCGGGTTGACGTAACGATCCTCGAACTGGATCGGTTCCTCTTCCTCGTAGTGCACGATGCGCGAATGGAACACGGGCCCCGAACGCAGCCCGAGCGCTTCGACCGCCTCCTGATCGTCGCTGCTTTCGATCAGCAATACGCGCGCGCTGTGCCGATGGCCGCGCTCCGCGATCTCGTCCGCGATGTTGCGGATTTCCAGCACCGTCGATTCGTAATGCCGCCGTTCGACGAACGTGCCGGCGCCCTGGATCCGGGTCAGCACGCGCTCGGCGGTCAGCTCGCGCAGCGCGCGCGACACCGTCATCCGCGCGACGCCGAACTCCTTGACCAGCTCGGCCTCGGTCGGAATCGCGCCGCCGGGCTTCCAGTCGCCGTTCGCAATCCGCTCGACGACGTAGCGCTTGATCTGCTGGTAGGCCGGCAACGCGCGCGCCGGTACGTCGCCACCCGGTGCGACCGCGAGCCGGCCGGCAAGTTGTCGTTCCGCTTCGTTCATGCGCCCTCGATCGAATGAATGATGGATCGTCCGCCGGCCGCGGTGTCGCTCGGCGGCCGGTCTCACGCCGTTACATCACCGGCGGCGGCACACCCGCGACGATGCCGGCGGCGATCGCGATGTCGTCCGCGAGCGGCCGGTCGTCCCGGTACGCCGGCACGCGTTCGCGCACATGCCGCCACAGCGCGTCGGTGGGTGCTGCCCGCGACGCGCCGTCCGCCTGCAGATCGTAGGCCTGCGCGGCGGCCAGCAGCTCGATCGCCAGCACGCGCGTCGTATTCTCGATGATGTCGAGCGCCTTCAGCGCCGCCGGCGTCGCATGGCACAGATGATCTTCCTGCAGGCCCGACGTGATGCCGCCGTCGAGGCTCGCCGGCGCCGCGAGCCGCTGGTTCTGCGCGACGAGCGCGACCGCCGTGTACTGCGCGATCATGAAGCCCGAACAGGTACCGCCCGGCATCGCGAGAAACGCCGGCAGCCCGCTCACGAGCGGATTGACGAGCCGGTCGAGACGCCGCTCGGCGATTGCCGCGACCTGCGCCATCGCCGCCGCGAGACTGTCCATCGCCAGCGCGATGCCCGCACCGACCGCATGCGCTTGCGAATGCACGACTGGCGCGTCGCGCGTGCCGGCCACGATCGGATTGTCGGTCACCGACGCCAGTTCGCGATCGACCACCTCCGCCGTCACGTCGAACACGTCGCGCGCCGCGCCGTGCACGTGCGGAATCGTGCGCAGGCTGAGCGGATCCTGCGTATGCCGGCCGCTTGCCGCCGCGAGCATCCCGCTGTCGGCGAGCAGCGTGCGCAACCGCGCGCCGACGTGCCCGATACCGGGCGAAATCCGCAACGCGAGCGACGCCGGATCGAACGCGGCGAGCTGCCCGCCGAGGTTCTCGAAGCTCATCGCCGCCACCCAGTCGGCCCAGTCGAGCAGCCGCTCCGCGCGGGCGAGCGCGAGCGCGGCCAGCCCCGTCACGCACGGCGTGCCGTTGACGAGACTCAGCCCTTCCTTCGCACCGAGCACGAGCGGCGCGCGGCCGATGCGGCGCAATGCCTCGTCGCCGCGAATCCGCTCGCCGCGGTGGCGCGCATGGCCATGGCCGATGCACACGAGCGCGACGTGCGCCATATGGGTCAGATAGCCGACCGAACCGTGCGCCGGCACCTCCGGCAGGCAATCGTGTTCCAGCAACGCGACGAGCTGGTCGACGACGTCGGCGCGCACGCCCGAATGCCCGTGCGCGTAGTTGTTGATCGCCGCCGCGACGATCGCGCGCGTTTCCGCCGCGCCGAGCGGCGCGCCGACGCCGACCGCGTGGCTCATCAGGATGTTGCGCGACAGCGCACTCTGCTGCGCCGGCGACACGATCACGTTGCACAGTGCGCCGACGCCCGTGTTGACGCCATACGCGCGGATGCCACGCGCGACGATTTCGTCGACGAGCTCGCGCGCCGCGACGACGCGGACGCGCGCCTCGTCGGCCAGCGCGAGCGGCTCGCCGGCGGCCACTGCCGAAACCTGCCGCCAGTCGAGCGGCTTTGCCGAACGGAATACGGTCATGGCGGCCTCAGTTCGTGGTGCGGTCGTGGTGGCTCGACACGAACTGCCGGAAGCGCTCCGAGCACTGGCCGCCGAACAGGTCGCCGGGCGTGCCGTCCGAATCGACCTCGCCCTGATGCAGGAACATCACGCGGTTCGACACGTGCCGCGCAAAACCCATCTCGTGCGTGACGACCAGCATCGTGCGCCCTTCCTCCGCGAGCGAGCGCATCACGCGCAGTACCTCGCCGACCAGTTCGGGATCGAGCGCCGATGTCGGTTCGTCGAACAGCATCACCTTCGGATGCATCGCGAGCGCACGGGCGATCGCGACGCGCTGCTGCTGGCCGCCCGACAGGTGCGCCGGATAGTAGCCGCGCTTGTCCGCGAGGCCGACGCGCGCGAGCAGCGCCTCGGCTTCCTCGACCGCTTCCGCGCGGCTGCGCTTCTGCACGCGCAGCGGGCCTTCGACGAGGTTGTCGAGCACCGTCATGTGCGACCACAGGTTGAAGTTCTGGAACACCATCCCGAGTTGCGAACGGATCCGGTCGACCTGCCGCCGGTCGCCCGGATGCAGCTTGCCGTCGCGCGTGCGCTTCATCTTCAGTTCCTCGCCGGCGAGCGCGACGGTGCCGTCGTCGGGCGTCTCGAGCAGGTTCAGGCAGCGCAGGAACGTGCTCTTGCCCGAGCCGCTCGCGCCGAGGATCGAGATGACGTCACCCTCGTGCGCATCGAGCGAAATGCCCTTCAGCACATGGTGATCGCCGAACGACTTGTGGATGTTCCTGACCGACAGGGCAACGGGAGCAGCGGTGTTCATCGGATTCTCCGGGAAGGAAGGATGCGCTCAGGACGCGA
Source organism: Burkholderia pyrrocinia (assembly GCF_001028665.1). Lineage (NCBI taxonomy): Bacteria > Pseudomonadati > Pseudomonadota > Betaproteobacteria > Burkholderiales > Burkholderiaceae > Burkholderia > Burkholderia pyrrocinia. The sequence continues at coordinate 496,898 of NZ_CP011505.1, read as the reverse complement.
CGCGCCGGGCGTTGCGCGTCGCCGCGGCGGACGCGCCGGCCGGCTTCGGCGCACGCAGGTGGCCCGACAGCCGCCATTCGAGCGCACCGAGCAGGCGCACGACGATGAAGTTCAGGCCGAGGTAGATAAGGGCCGCGCACACGAACACCTCGGTCGTCCGGTAGGTCTGCTGAATGATCTGCTGCGCGACGCCCGTCACTTCCCACACCGTGACGAGGCTGGCCAGTGCGGTCGACTTGACGAGCAGCACGGCTTCGGTCGAGTACGCGGGCAGGCACTGGCGCAACGCGATCGGGCCGATCACGCGCCGCAGCAGCGCGAAGCCCGACAGGCCGATCGAATAACCAGCCTCGATCTGCCCGACCGGCACGGCCATCAGCCCGCCGCGCAGGATCTCGGCCGTGTAGCCGGCCGTGCACAACGCGAGCGACAGCACCGCGCACACATACGGTTCGCGCAGCAGCGGCCACACGAAGCTCTCGCGAATCACGCCGAACTGGCCGAGCCCGTAGTACACGAGGAACATCTGGATCAGCAGCGGCGAACCGCGAAACACGAGGATGTATGCGCGCGCGAAGCGGTTCGGCAGCCAGTGCGGCGACACGCGCATCGTGACGATCACGAGCGACAGCAGGCCGCCGAGCACGAGCGACGCGAAGAACAGGCCGAGCGTGGTCGGCACGGCCGCGAGCAACTGGCGCAGCGTGTCGATGAGAAAGGCGAAATCGATGGACATGCGTGCTCTCCGTCAGTTGCGCGCGAAATTGCGGCGGAACGAGCGGCCGACGATCGCTTCCGCCCGGTTGAACACGCGGTTCGACAGGCCCGTCATCACGAGGTAGAGCGCGCCGCCCGCGACGAAGAACACGAAGTACTGGTGCGTCGAGTTCGCGGCGATCTGGCTCGTGCGCAGCAGCTCGGCGAGCCCGGTGACCGAGATCAGCGCCGAATCCTTGAGGCTCAGTTGCCACACGTTGCCGATGCCGGGCAGCGCGAAGCGCAGCACCTGCGGAATCAGGATGCGGCGCAGCACCATGCTGCCCGGCATGCCGATCGAGCGCGCCGCCTCGAGCTCGCCCTTCGACACGGCCAGCACGGCCGCTCGGTAGACCTCCGCCTGATACGCGCCCGAGATCATCCCGACCGCCAGCGCGCCGATCACGAACGGCGGCACGCCGATGAAGCCTTCCGCGCCGAACCACTGCCCGACGGTCGTGACAAGCGTCGAGCCGCCGAAATAGAACAGGTAGATGACGAGCAGTTCGGGCACGCCGCGAAACACCGTCGTGTAGAGATCGCCGAGCAGGCGGGCGCTGCGGTGGCGCGACAGTTTCGCGGCCGCGATCGCGGCGCCAATCAGCGCGCCGACCGCGAGCGCGGAGAGCGTCAGCGCGACCGTCATCAGTGCGGCGAGCAACAGCACGCCGCCCCAGCCTTCGGTTCCGAAGCCCAGCATTTCAAGGATCGCCATGCGTGCCTCCCGGCAAGCGTTGAATGAATCGGCAGGATGCGCGCCGCCGTCGGTGCGTTGCTTGCGCGACGGCGGCCGGACGTGCGCTTACGGCGTGACGTCGGTCTTGAACCACTTGTCGGCGAGTTTCTTCACGGTGCCGTCCGCGAGCGCCGCGCCGATCGCCGCATCGAACTTCGCCTTAAGGTCGGCATCCTGCTTGCGGAACGCGAGACCTTCGCCCGGCCCCCAGATCGGCCCGCCGAGCTTCGGGCCCGCGAGCACGATCGACGCGTTTTCCTTTTTCTCGATGTTCGCCGCGTAGTACGTGACGTCGTCGAACGACGCGTCGATGCGCCCTGCGACGAGGTCGAGATCGCGCTCGGGCGAGGTCTTGTACACGCGGATCGACGCGATGTCCTTGAAGCTGTCGTTGATGAATTTCGTATAGACGGTGCCCGACTGGATGCCGATCGTCTTGCCCTTCAGCTGCTTGCGCAGCGCGTCGACGGTCGGCTTGTCGGCGTTCGCGTCGCCGGTCAGCTTGACGGCCGGCGCGCCGGGCGCGGCCTTCGGGATGATCTTCGTGTCGGTGACGGCGAACGTTGCCGGCGTGGCCGCATAGGGGCGCGAGAACAGCAGGATCTTCTCGCGCTCCGGCGTGATCGAGATCGCATCCATCAGGACATCGAACTTGCCGGCCTGCAGGCCGGGAATCATCCCGTCCCAGTCCTGCGCGACCATGTTGCACTGGACCTTGATCCGGCCGCAGACATTCGCGAGCAGTTCCGGCTCGAAGCCGCCGAGCTTGCCGCCCGGCAGCGTGAGGTTCCACGGCGCGTAGCCGCCTTCCAGCGCCACCGTCACCGTCTTCCATTCCTTCGCCTGCACCGGTGCGGCGAGCGTCGCCGCCGCGGCCGCGATGGCGCCGATCGTCTTGATTACCCACTTGATGCGCTTGCCGTTCACGAGATTTCTCCTTGCGTTGAAGTTCGTCATCCCTTCGGTCATGCAAGCCGCCTCAGGAATTTGTCTATACAAGCATGCAAGAAGAAAAACGGCGGGACAAGAGCTGATCAAAAAAAACCGCGTAAACGCGGGAAATCCCCTAAATACAGGCCTCAAGCGCGCCTCTTCGTGGGGAATCCGGGCACGGATTTGGTGCAGTGGATGTGGACAAATCGCAAGGATGACTAGACAAATTTTGGATTCGATCGTGTGGGTGCTCGCCACTCGGCGCGCGGAGACACGCATGTCGGACCGACCGGCATAAGGTCTGTGGATTGGATATCCGGTCCATGCTCGATCGAGTATTCCGGGCCACGCTTCGACATCACGCGCGTCCCGGTATGGCCGTGTCCATGTCGGTCACGACTTATTAGCCCGTGCGCTCCGATCCGAACGGCCTGGGGATCGGTGTCTTGAACTCGAACACGGGAATCGTGCCGAACGGCATAAAGATGAGCCGAGCCAACGCCTGGCTCGGCATGGGCGTCACCTGGACGACGCCCTGCGTCGGCTTGCTGCCGCGAAACGTCGCGACGAAGCTGTCGGTGAAACGGGCGAAATCGTCGGGGGCGACGGACACGTGAGCCGTGTCGTATTGCAGACCTGCCGCATGCGCAGGTGCAGGCATAGCGGCGGGCCTGGGAGGCGCCGCGAACGAAGCGAACGGAGGGGCAACGAAGCCGTCCGCCAGCATTGGCGCAAGCCATGCCGCGCGAACGGACCCCAAGATTGAATTTTCTTCCTGCTTCAATGCGCCGAAAAAACGATCAGGCGCGACCGTCGCCTTCCCCGCTTCGAACATCGCCAAGCATGGTGACGAGGACGAGCGCGGCAATCAGCCCCAGGTGCTCGAAAAAGCTGTTGAGCGCCATGAAGCGCGCCACGCCCGTCAGGTTCCAGAAGTCGTTCGCCACCAGCATCGCGACGACGGTCAGCACGCCGAGTCCACCCGCGCCAATCCAGGTGAAGCGGCGAAATACCACGCACAGCGAACCGCCGATCTCGACCACAACCGCCAGTGCAGCCCAGAACGCGGGCGGGTGCAGGCCGAAATGCGCCTGCTCCGCGATCGCATCGCCGAAGTGCATCGCCTTGTTGACGCCGCCGATCAGGAAGGCGGACACCAGCGCAAGTCGTACCAGCGCGCCGACCCACGGCTGCGCCAGCAGGACACGAATCCACCGGGGGCTGTACCGGCCGGTTGTCGTCGACATGTCAGATCGCCCAGCAGGAACAACCGAACGCGCCCCAGAAGCCCTTCGCGTCCGACGTCGGCAATGCGCTACCCCACGCGCTCGCATGGGCATGCGCGTGCACGTTGCACGCGCTCGCGCAGCCGCACATCGCCGCAGCGGCTGCCGCCGCGCGCTGCAGCGGTGCGCCGTTGCGCTGCGTCGCGCCCCAGCCGCCATAGCCGCCGTACTCGCGTACGGGCGACCAGTCCGGCATCGCGGGCGGAATCGGCGCATCGTGCGACGCGAACGGCCCCGCGCCCCATACGATCTTTCCGCCGACCACGGTCAGCAATGCGGTCGTGTCCGCGATATCGTCCTCCGCGCATGCGAAGAAATCGCGATCCGGGACTACCAGGTCGGCGAGCTGCCCGACCGCCACACGCCCCTTCTTCCCTTCCTCGTTCGAGAACCAGGTCACGTATTCGGTCCACATCCGCAATGCGGTCTCGCGATCGAGCAGGTTGCGCTGCGGGTACATGCGCAGCCCGCCGACCGTCTTGCCCGTCACGAGCCACGCGAGCGACACCCACGGGTTGTACGACGCGACGCGCGTCGCGTCGGTGCCGGCCGACACCTTGATGCCCTTCGAAAGCATCTTCGCAACGGGCGGCGTCGCTTCGGCCGCTTGCGCGCCATAGCGCTCGACGAAGTATTCGCCCTGGTACGCCATCCGGTGCTGCACCGCGATGCCGCCGCCCAGCGCCGCAATACGGTCCATCGATTTTTCGGTGATCGTTTCCGCGTGATCGAAGAACCAGTTCAGGCCGGCAAGCGGGATGTCCTTGTTGACCTTTTCGAACACGTCGAGCGCGCGGTCGATCGTTTCGTCGTAGGTCGCATGCATGCGCCACGGCCAGCGGTTCTGTGCGAGTACGCGCACGACGCCTTCGAGATCGTCCTCCATCTGCGCCGGCAGATCGGGACGCGCGACGCGGAAATCCTCGAAGTCGGCCGCCGAGAACACCAGCATTTCTCCCGCGCCGTTGTTGCGGAAATAGTCGGTGCCGTCGTGATACTTCGTGCTCTTGGTCCAGTTCACGAAGTCTTCCTTCTCCGCATTCGGCTTCTGCGTGAACAGGTTGTATGCGATCCGGATCGTCATCTCGCCCGCGTCGTGCAGCTTGCGGATCACTTCGTAATCGTCGGGATAATTCTGCGAACCGCCACCCGCATCGATCACGCCGGTCACGCCGAGACGGTTCAGTTCGCGCATGAAGTGGCGCGTCGAGTTGTACTGGTATTCGAACGGCAGCTTCGGCCCCTTCGCGAGCGTCGCGTAGAGGATCGTCGCGTTCGGGTTCGCGAGCAGCAGCCCGGTCGGGTTACCCGCGGCGTCGCGCAGGATCGTGCCGCCCGGCGGCTCCGGCGTGTCCTTCGTGTAGCCCACCACGCGCAGCGCGGCCGCGTTCAGCAGCGCACGGTCGTACAGGTGCAGGATGAACACCGGCGTATCGGGCGCGGCCGCGTTGAGTTCCTCGATCGTCGGCAGGCGTTTCTCGGCGAACTGGTGTTCGGTGAAACCGCCGACCACGCGCACCCATTGCGGCGCGGGTGTCACGGCGACCTGCCGCCTGAGCATGTCCATCGCGATCGCGAGCGACGGCACGCCATCCCAGCGCAGCTCCATGTTGTAGTTCAGGCCGCCGCGAATCACGTGGCAGTGGTTGTCGATCAGGCCCGGCAGCACGGAACGGCCGTCGAGGTCGACGACCTTCGTCGCGCGGCCCGCGAGCGGCATGACGTCCGCGTTGCCGCCGACCGCGACGAAGCGGCCGTCCTTGATTGCGACGGCGGTCGCGACGGGGTTCGCACGATCGAGGGTCGTGAACCTTCCGTTGTGAAGGATCAGATCCGGTTGGGACTCGGTTGCGGTCATATACATCACCTCGTTTCGATCAGAAGCCAAAGAGCTGTTTGAGGGCGGGGATGGCCTGCACGCCGATCACCATGCCGAGCAACCCGACAAGGGCAATCAGCGGCGGTGCCGGAGAACGGACCTTGATTGCGCTGTAAATGACACCGATCAGCAAGCCCGCGCCAAGGGAAACCAGATAAGGTTCCATACGATCAATTTCTCGGACAGGTTGGGATGCAGGTCGTAACGTCCTGGCAAACCCGCAGCGGGCGGCATCCGTGAATCGACCACGCACGCCGCCCGCGATTTCGTATTGCCGATGCGGCGTGTTCGCATGGAACACGCCGCATCAGCATCGACAGTCGAGACTGTCTTCGGTCACTTCGCCGGCACGGGCGCGATCGACTCGTGCGGCGTCAGCGTACGCTCGGCGGCCTTGTGGACCATCGTGTACGCGTAATCGACACCCATCCCGTATGCACCCGAGTGCTCCTTCGCGATCGCCATCACGGCGTCGTAGGTCTCGCGGTGTGCCCAGTCGCGTTGCCACTCGAGCAGGACCTGCTGCCACGTCACCGGCACCACGCCGGCCTGCACCATCCGCTGCATCGCGAAGTCGTGCGCAGCCTGCGACGTGCCGCCCGATGCGTCGGCGACCATGTAGATTTCGTAGTCCCCTTCGAGCATCGCGCAGAGCGCAAACGTCGTATTGCAGACTTCAGTCCACAGGCCCGAGACGACCACCTTCTTGCGACCGTTCGCAGCCAGCGCGTCGCGCACCTTCTGGTCGTCCCACGAGTTCATCGACGTGCGTTCGAGCGTCTTCTGGTTCGGGAACACGTCGAGCAGCTCGGGATAGGTGTGACCCGAGAAGCTCTCGGATTCCACCGTCGTGATCGTGGTCGGGATGTTGAACACCTTCGCGGCCTTCGCGAGCCCGACGACGTTGTTCTTCAGCGCCTGGCGATCGATCGACTGCACGCCGAACGCCATCTGCGGCTGCTGGTCGATGAAGATCAACTGGCTGTTATGGGGGGTGAGTACTTCAAGTTTCGGATTGCTCATGGCGGTCATGTCCTTTGACGCGGAGAAAAAATAGCCTGCCTTGCCGGCAAGCCGTGAGGCGCCCAATGCGCTGGGCCGGGAGGTTCGCCTGCCAGCCCTTGTCATTCAACACGCCAATTCATGGTAACGCCACTTAATCAATTCTATTAATAAAATCCCTAAAACAAGGCCTTAAAAGATCTTAAAACCATCGAATTGAATGATCACATCAAAAAAGACCTGCTACGCTATCCAATGAGTTCAGGATCGCCTCCGGATCGGTAGTTATCCGTATTTTTCACACGGTTGTCATCCACTTGTATCTGAATCATGAAGCCATATATTTCGTCGCTACTTGCCGGAATTCTCGCCGGCGCGGTCTACTACCTGATCGGCGTGCAATCGCCCGCTCCGCCCACCATCGCGCTGGCCGGCCTGCTGGGCATCCTTGCCGGCGAACAGATCCTGCCGCTCGCACGCCGGATGCTCGCGGGGATTCATCTGCGAACCGCGTGGAGCGAAGCGAAGTGCAGCCAGCACATGTTCGGCTCCCTGCCCGGTGCGCAGGCCTCCGATGCCGCCGCGAAGAAACGTTAATCGACCCCGTCGTGACCCACGCTGAACGACCGGATTCGGCGAGTCCGATCGGCGGGCCAACCGATCTGCCGACGCCGACGACACGCGGGCAAGCGGAACGCGCAGCACCCGCGAAACCCGGGCCCAGCCGGCACGGCTTCCCCGTGCGCTGACGCTCCGGAAATGGCGCACATCGCCAATACCGATCGATGCTGCAATCGCGCGACGCAATCTTGCCCGGAACAGGATGGCGCCCCGGCTCCAGCCTCCGGATAATTTGTTCCGGTTCGTATTGGACTCTGCAGCGCTTGGCGATAACATGACAGCCCGACGCACGCGTGGAATTCACTATGAAGCTGTCATTCGAAGCGCTCGAAGCACTGGACGCGATCGATCGCACCGGCACGTTCGCCGAAGCCGCGGAGCTCCTGCACCGCGTACCGTCTGCGCTGACCTATCTCGTACAAAAGCTCGAAAGCGATCTCGACGTCGCGCTGTTCGACCGGAGCGGACGCCGGGCGAAGCTCACGCACGCGGGTCGCGTGGTCGTCGAAGAGGGGCGCCGGCTGCTGCATGCCGCCGAACAGCTCGAACTCAAGGCGTTGCGTGCCCAGCAAGGCTGGGAAACCGAGGTTCGCATCTGCATCGACGAGATCCTGCCGTTCGAGGCGTTGTGGCCTTACGTGCATACGTTCTACGGACTCGACATGAACACGCGGCTGCGCCTGTCCACCGAAGTGCTCGGCGGCACCTGGGATGCGCTGATTTCGCGCCGCGCGGATCTCGTCGTCGGCGCGGCGGGCGAGCCGCCGGAACTGCCGGACATCGTCGCGCGGCCGATCGGCACGCTCAGGCATGTGTTCGTCGTCGCCCCGACCCATCCGCTCGCGACGTTGCCCGAACCGCTGTCGATGGCGTCGGTCGTCGAGCATCGCGGCGCCGTCATCAGCGATACCTCTCGCGAGCTGCAGCCGCGCTCGGTCGCCATCGACGCCGGGCAGCCGTATCTCGCGGTCCCCACGCTCGCCGCAAAACTGGCCGCGCAGTGCGAAGGGCTCGCCGTGGGCACGCTGCCGGACTGCATCGCTGCACGCGCGATCGCGCAGGGCAAGCTCGTCGCACGCCAGGTGACCGGCATGCGCGACACCACGCATTGCTATATCGCGTGGCGCGGCGACGAGGCCGGACGCGCGCTGCACTGGTGGGTCGATCAGCTCGCCCGCCCCGATCTCGTCGACCGGTTCACCGCGCTCGCCTGATACCGCCGCACGCGGTCGCCGCACGTCGGTCGACCCGCTCGACCCGCGGTTTCGGGTACCCACCCGCCGCGTCAGCCGAACGAATCGTGCAGGCGCTTCATCTCCTTCTCGATCCACTCGATCAGGTTGAACGACGCATGCGTCTTCGCGGCCGGCGGGATCATCATCTTCTCCTCGGTCGCGATGTGTTCGGTCAGGGATTCGCACATCAGCCGTCCGAGTTCGGGTTTCCTCGCGATCAGCGGCGTCAGGTCGCGGCTGCTCAACTGGTAGGCCGTCACGGTGGTCACCGCGTAGACACTCGCATGAAGCTGCGTGCCGGCCAGCACGACGGACTGGCCGATCGCGTCGCCGGGCGCCATCCGCCTGACCTCGATGTCGCCGGTCGCACCCGGCACGAACACCGACGCGACGCCGGACCCGACGATCGTCAGCAGGCGCGTATCGGAATTCGACGCGTAGATCACGTCCCCTTGGTGGAAGACGCGTGACGCCAGCGCATCGGCCAGCACTGCCAGATCCTCGTCGCCGAGTTGCCGGAAGAGTTCGACCGCGCGCAACAGCCGTTGACCGCGCGACACCGGTCGGTGCGCCGCGGCCGTCCCGCCAAGCGGGCGTAGCGCGATGTCCGCGGCGGCCAGGTGCCGGTGGGCCAGATCGTAGAGCCGGTTGCGCACCGCGACCTTTTTTTGCAGCGCGTCGACGTAACAGACGAGTTCGTATTCGACGGAATTGGTCCTGAATGCCTTGACGACCGAGACCGGCGCGGGACTGGCCAGCACGTCCAGCGAACTGGCGGCAGCCCGGTCGAGCGCATCGATGACCACGGACGGCCGCACTTCCGGATCGATCTCGATCGTCAGCGTCACACCGTGCACGCTCGGGGGTTCGCTCAGGTTGACGATCGTCGCCTTCGCCGCCGTGCTGTTCGGCACGACGACCAGGTTGCCGAGGCTGTTGATCATCTTGGTCGCGCGCCAGTTGCTTTCGACTATCCGCCCTTCCAGCTCGCCGATGGCCACCGTATCGCCCAGGCGAAACGGCTGGGTGGTATTCAGGACGAGGCCCGAGAACACGTCGTTCAGCGTGTTCTGGACGGCCAGGCCCAGGATCACGGCCACCGCGCCCGAGGTCGCGACCAGGCCGCTCAGCGGCAGGCCCAGGACGTAGCCCAGCGCGGCCACCGCGGCCGCACCGAACACGGCGCCTGCGGCGATGTCATGAAACAGCCGCTGGTTGCGCCACGCGCGCGGCAGCAGCAGATGGTCGAGCATCAGGCTGAACACCAGCGCGCACTGCAGCCACCACGCGACGCCGATCGCCTGGATCGCCAGCCGGTCGAACCGGTCGGGCGACAGCGGAACCGCAAGCGGGCTCACGCCGGTTGCGAACAGCACATAGGTCAGCGCGGCGAACGACGCACAGCGCCAGACCGCTTTCGTCGTCGAGCGGCCAGGCCCGAGCAACCGCCATGCAACGAGGTCGGCAACGACGATCGGCGCGCCGTAAGCGACCGTGACGGACAGGTTCAGCATGCCGGAATGGTCCGCGTGCGCGCTGCGCGACGGGCGAGGAATCCGCGCGATCGCATGGCGCGCGCTACCCGATCCGGCGAGCGGCCGCCGGCAGCGAATCGTGGCGGGAAAGGTCGGACTGGACAGGTTTCATGTGGTAGTCGCTCGATGACGCGCGAAGCGGCCGCGGCAACGCAGTGCCGACGGCCGCCCCGCACTGGCATTCAATGGCGTCGCGACCTCGATGAGCGGCGGTGCGAGCCGGTCTGCTGCCCGCCCGCCCGCGAATCGCCGACGGTCTCCATGCATGCAATGTAGACGCACCGGCCGGCCAAGTCCTGAGTTCAGGCTGAAACGTTCTGAATTCGGCAGCGGTGCGCGCCGTTACGGTTCGCGCGCCGGCAACCCGGCCTCGTCCGCGTCGACCCCGAGCGCGTGCAGTTCGGACCAGACGTCGTGCACGACCTGCGTCGCCCCCGACGTATGGGCGAGCGCGGCGGCATAGGCGGCCAGCAGGCGCACGCGCGCATCCTCGCGCGCCCGGGTCTCGTCCATATTTCGCATTGCATCGAGCGCCGCCCGCGTCCGTTCGCGACATTCGTCCACCAGCGACAGGTCGAACAGGCACGGGACCGCGACAGCCGCCAGCGCGATGCCGACCTCCGCATCGCCGTTCGGCGAAAACGCCCAGTCGAGCGCCGCGCGCAGATTGCCGAGTTCGCGCCGGATCACGTCGAGCCGCGATTCGGCCCGCGGCCCGTCGCCACCACCGGGCGCAAGCCTGAACAACCTATGGAAGTAGTTCGCATGCGCGCGTGCCGCGGCCGCGCATTCGCCGTTGTTCGCGAGCTGCTGCAGCGCATACGCGCGCGTCGTGGTCAGCAGCCGGTAGCGCGGCGCGCCGTGCGCGCTCTCGAGGCTCAGCAGCGACTTCGACACGAGGCCCGCGATCGTGTCGAGCAGGTCCGCATCGACCAACCCCTTCGTTCCGACGATCTCACGCACCGCGTCGATCGAGAAGCTGTCGCGGAACACGCCGAGCCACCGCAACAGCAGGCGCTCCGCGTCCCCGAGCAGGCGGTAGCTCCAGTCGTACATCGCCTGCAGCGTCTGATGACGCGGCAAGGCCGTCCGAAAACCGCCGGTCAGCAACCTGAAATGATCGTCGAGATGCGCGGCCAGCACATCGATGCCGAGCACGGCCGCTCGGGCCGCGGCCAGTTCGATCGCGAGCGGGAGACCGTCGAGACGCCGGCACACCGACGCCATCAGCGCCACGCTGCGTCCGTCGAGCGGAAAGCGAGGATCGGAGGCGCACACGCGCGCCGAGAACAGTTGCACCGCGCTTGCGCGCAGGATCTCGGCGTCGCCGGCGCCTTCGCCGGGAACATCGAGCGGCGGAATCGGACACAGCCGCTCGCCCTGGATACGCAGCGCCTCGCGGCTGGTCGCGAGGACGCACAATCCGGCATTCGACTCGGTCAGTGCAGTCGCGATCTGCGCGGCAGCGTCGAGCAGGTGTTCGCAATTGTCGAGCACCAGCAACATCCGGCGGTTCGCCACGCTGGCCAGCACCGCTTCGAGCGTCAGCGATCCGGCCGGCTGCACGATGCCGAATGCACCCGCCAGCGCTTCGGGCACGAATTGCGGACACGCAACCGTGGCCAGCGACACGAACGCGGCGCCATCCGGAAAGCTCACCTCGGCCCGCATCGCCGCTTCGAGCGCGACCCGCGTCTTGCCGATGCCGCCCGCCCCGACCAGCGTCACGACGCGCGCGGTGTCGAGCGCCGCGAGGACGTCGGCGACGGTCTGCTCGCGGCCGACGAGCGCGGTCGGCGCGGCGGTCAGCCGCGACGCCGCGGGACGCACGGACGCCACGCCTTCGGCCCGGGCGCCGACCAACCGATAGCCGCGCCCCGGCACCGTGACGATCAGGTTCCGATCGCCGGCCAGCGCCTTGCGCAACGCAGCGATATGCACCTGCAGGTTGTTTTCCTCCACGATCGTGTGCGGCCACACGCGTTGCATGATCTCGTCTTTCGATACCAGTGCGCCGTTCGCCCGAATCAGGAGTTCGAGAATTTCGAATGCGCGGCTGCCGATGCGCAGCAGTTTGCCGTTCGAGCGAATTTCACGTCTGTCGAGAAAAACGTGAAGCGTTCCAATCCTGATCATGGGAATTCTTAATCGATTTCTTTCATTGATGCCCTGTCAGAAATGACACCGGTTCGACGCCATGCTACGGCATTTGCGTCGCGAAATGATTCAAATTATCAGAACAGGAAGAGCAAAATTTTTGAATCGACGAGAGCCGCGAACGCCGCGACACCTCCCGGATATGCGATATGCGCAGCGTCCCGCCGGGCACCGCGCACCACGGCGTCCTGCATTTTCAATGTGTGAAACAGTCGTTCACCCATGAACCTGTTTGGCACGATAAAACGGCCGATATGCCGAAATCAATTTCGTGATCTCGTTAATTGAAATCGCAGTTCGCATGACTTGCGAAAAAAACCCGGTAAAAGCGACGTACAAAGCGCAGCGAAACCGATTCCGGTCGTGACGGCCGGTCGGATTTTCCGTTCAGAACGATTCAGGCACCGCTCAGGACATTCAGCGGCGCGGCGCGCGACGATGGTTCCACGGCGCCAGCGTCGAGCGACTGCCGTCACGCCGCGAGGTACACGACCATGGGCAACCGCATCGCCAGCATCCGGATTCCCGACGGCCCGCTCGCACGGGAGGCCGCCGCGACCGTACGCGCCGGCGAGCCGGACCTCCTGTTCCGGCACGCGATGCGCGTGTTCGCATTCGCGTCGATCATCGGGCTGCGTCGCGGCATCGCATTCGACGCCGAGCTGCTGTACGTCGCCGCGCTGTTTCATCACTTCGGGTTGACGGAGCGCTACCGGCATTCGCGCCGGCGCTTCGAAATCGACGGCGCGAATGCCGCACACGCGTTCCTCGGCGGATACGGCGTCGCCGCCGACGATGCGGAGGAGGTATGGCGTGCGATCGCGCTGCACACGACCTTTGGCATTCACCCGTACATGACGCCGTTGACGGCGTTGCTCGGCGCAGGTGTCGAGACGGATCTCTTCGCGCGTCATTTCGACGACGTGAGCCGATCCGAACGCGACGAGATCGTGCGCGCGTGGCCGCGCGGCCCGGGTTTCAAGGAGCTGTTCCTCGAGGCGATCGCCGCGGGCACCGCGCATCGCCCGGCGACCGCATTCGGCAACGTCTGCGCCGACATGCTCGAGCGGTGCGACCCGGACTATCGCCGGACGAATTTCTGCGGCCTGGTGCTCGGATCGAAATGGACGGAGTGAGCCGGCCGGTCGGCCGAGCCCGCTCCGCCACGTCACGGCCGACGCCGCCGGGTCATGCGCGGGCGAAGGCCAGCAGCTCGTCGTTCAATCGTTGCGCGTGCGTCAGATACAACGCATGCGGCCCGCCCTCGTAGACGCTCAGCGTCGCGTGCGGCACGCGCTTCGCCGTGGCAGCGCCCGTGAGCGCGAGCGGCACGGTCTGGTCGTCGCCGCCGTGAATCACGAGCGTCGGCACGTCGAACTTGTCGAGATCCGCCCTGAAATCGGTTTCGGAAAACGCGCCGACGCAATCGAGCGTGCCCTTCAATCCGGCCTGCAGCGCCATGAAGGACGTCCAGTCGAGCGCAGCGCGCGAGATCGCCGAAGCGGCCCGGTTCGAACCGGTGAACAGCGGCCAGAATTGCTCGAAGAATGCCGCGCGGTCGGCCACGATGCCCGCGCGGATACCGTCGAATACGGCCACGTCGACGCCGTCCGGATGGTCGTCGCGCCGCGCGACCAGCGGCGTCACCGACCCCATCAGGACGGCCTTCGCGATGTGTCGCGTGCCATGCCGGCCGATGTAGCGGGCCACTTCGCCGCCGCCCATCGAAAAGCCGACGAGCGTCACGTCGCGCAGCCCGAGCGTCTCGATCAGCGTCGCGAGATCGTCCGCCAGCGTGTCGTAGTCGTAGCCCGTCCACGGCTGGCCGGACCGGCCGAAGCCGCGCCGATCGTAGGCGATGCAGCGAAAACCGTTCGACGCGAGATGATGCATCTGGACGTCCCACATGTCGGCATTCAACGGCCAGCCATGAATGAACACGACCGGGCGCCCCGCTCCCCAGTCCTTGTAGTGAATCGAAACGCCGTCGCGTGTCGTGAACGTGCTCATGAAGTTTTCCTTAGCGGTGAAAATGCAGCGGCCGCCAGCGATGGCCGACGGACTGCGCGCACCGTCCCGTGTCATGAACGGGACAGCCTGACGATGAACCGCTCCAGTTCGGACGCGAGGATCACCTCCCGGTAATTCGCGGGGCGCTTCGCGCCGCGCCATTGCGGCTTGTAGATCGCATCGCCGGTATGAATCGTGATGCCGGTCAGCGCGCAGCGCCCGAGGGCGCGGGACTTTGCGCTGATCCAGCGCTGCTCGTCGTACCGGCAGCGCGTCGGATCGCTCCACGAGATCAACACCGACGAATCGGTCTGCCGCTCGGCGGCGACGATCGCGCACCGGCGGCGCACGCCACCGCTCGACGCGGGCCACGCATCGTCGCGATGGCGACGGCGCGCGGGGTCAGGGTCGCGAAGATGCGACAGTGCACAGCGGCTCGCGGCCGGCGACGGGTCGAGCAGCGTCATCACGTGCTCCCAGCGATTGAATTCGTCCATGGCGGCGTACCCAGGCAAGTGGCGAGGGGCCGGATGTTGCGCACCCGCCCGCGTCGCGATCGTCATCCTCCGACGCGAACCGGCAGCGACCCGCGACGGGATGACCTGATGCTGACGATAACGAGCCGCCGCTGAAGAGTCTTGATTCCTGGCTTAATTTTTCTGGTCGGTGCGTTCGTGCGGCGTGCGCCGCAACTGTGTTCAAGAAAATTCAGCGGGATTTCAGTACATGGCGCAGGGCCGCGGGATAGGCTCCTGTCGGCGTTCGTTCGCTGCCTTCGCGCGCCTGCCGGCCCGCGACCGCGAACGCACGCCGGCTGCCGGCGCGATCGCCGCATGCGGGCAGAACCGAACCATCCATCCAACGCGGCATCGTTGCACCACACGTTCTTCAAGGAGCCTCCATGCGTCCCGCAGACACCGACGCCGTTCCCTCGGCGCGTCGCCGAGACATGCTGCTTGCCGGCGCGACCGCCGTTGCAGCGGCCGCGCTGCCGGCTGCCGCAGCCGCAGCCGCCCCCAAACACGCCGCTTCCGCCCATCAAGGAGCCCATGCGATGAATACGATCACCACCCAAGACGGTACGCAGATTTACTTCAAGGACTGGGGCAGCGGCCGCCCCGTCGTGTTCTCGCACGGCTGGCCGCTGTGCGCCGATGCGTGGGACCCGCAGATGCTGTTCCTCGTGCAGCACGGCTACCGCGTGATCGCGCACGACCGCCGCGGTCACGGCCGCTCGAGCCAGCCGTCGCACGGCAACGACATGGACACGTATGCCGACGACCTCGCGGCGCTGATGAATGCGCTCGACCTGCGCGAAGCCACGCTCGTCGGCCATTCCACCGGCGGCGGCGAAGTCGCGCACTACATCGGGCGCCACGGCACGAAGCGCGTGTCGAAGGCCGTGCTGATCGGCGCCGTGCCGCCGCAGATGGTGAAATCGCCGTCCAATCCCGGCGGCCTGCCGATGGACGTATTCGACGGGATCCGCAAGAACGTCGCCGAGAACCGTTCGCAGTTCTACAAGGACCTCGCCGTGCCGTTCTTCGGCTTCAACCGTCCGGATGCCAAGGTGTCGCAGGGCACGATCGACGCGTTCTGGGCGCAGGGCATGATGGGCGGCGTCTATGGCCAGTATCAGTGCGTCAAGGAATTCTCCGAGGTCGACTACACCGAGGACCTGAAGAAGATCGACGTCCCGACGCTGATCCTGCACGGCGACGACGACCAGATCGTGCCGATCGACGATTCGGCCCGCCTGTCCGCAAAAATCGTGAAGCACGCGCAACTCAAGGTGATCCCCGGCGGAGCGCACGGGATGTGCGTCGTCAATGCCGACCGGATCAATGCCGAACTGCTCGCGTTCCTGAAGGCGTAAGCGCAAGCGTCACCGTATGGCGCGCCCGGCCGTCACGCCGGTGCGCCATTCAGCACGTTTCAGGATTTTTCAGGTCGTCGCGATTCCGTTGCGGCATGCGCGATCGCTAAGATCGTCGATGCGCGACCTGCGCCGATCCGGCGTCGGTCGCTCACGGCGCACGCGCCGGCCTGAGCAGCATGCCGATCAACACCCCCGCGACCGCGAAAGCCATCGCGACCCGGAAATTGTCGGCCAGCGCGAGCGTGGTCGCCTGGATGCGAACCGCCCGGTCGAGCAGCGCATAAGCCGCCTGGTCGCCCGTCGCGAAGGTCGCGCCGTGCGACACGAGCGACGCCGCGCCGGCCCGCAAGCGCTCCAGCGTTTGCGGATCCGACAGCGTGACATGCAGACCGACGAGATTCGAATGGGTAGCCTCCATGATGCGCTGGATCACCGCGATCGACGTCGTGCCGAGCTGCCCGCTCAGCAGGCGCGTCGTCTGCACGACGGCGCCGAACGTCAGCGCGTGCTCGGCCGTCACGTGCTTGCCGAAAAAGAAGATGACCGACGTGAGCGCCATCGTCTGCCCCAGCGCCTGGAGCAATTGCGACGGGATGAAGTCGGGTTCGGCCCAGACCGGAGTGAGTTGCGCGCCGAGCGCGAACGCGACCGCCACCATCGCGAAGCCGGCCACGATCAGCCGGCGCGGATCGACGCGTTGCAGCAGCCATGCCACGCACGGCGCGAACAGCAGTTGCGGCATCGCGATCCAGCGCAGCGTATCGCCGATCTGCAGCGGGCGCAGCCCGTAGGTGCTCGCGAGAAACGCCGACGGAATGAAGCTCGTGTTGAGCACGGTAAAGCGCACGAGGCCGACGAGCAGGATCAGCAACGCGACGTTGGGCAGCGCGAGGTAGCCGAGATCGAGCCCGGCGCGTCGCGACGCCAGTTCGTGGATCAGGAACGCGGCCACCATCACGATGCCGATGCACAGCAGCGCGACGATCAGCGGCGACTGGAACCAGAACAGCCGTTCGCCCTGATCGAGCGCAATGCACAGGCACGAGAACCCGCCGGCGCCGAGCAGCATGCCGCGCGTGTCGATGCCGGACGCGAAGCGCTTGATCGGTTCGGTGGACAGCGACAGCATCAGGCAGACGATGAACGGCACGGTCAGCAGTGCGTTCTGCCAGAACAGCCAGCGCCAGCTCAGGTGTTCGCTGTACCACCCTTCGAGCGTCGCCGACAGGTTGAGCGACATCTCGAGGTTCATCGCATACGCGGCGATGCCGAACGGAATCAGCCGCGGCGGCAGCGTGCGGACGACGAACCCGACGGTCAGCGGCACGAACACGCCGGACGCGAAACCGGCCACGCTCTGGAACACGATGAACGTGCCGAAGTTCGTGCACAGCGGCAGCACGCTCTCGACGACCAGGAAGACCGCGGCGCCCGCCAGCAGCACGCGGCGCGTGCCGAACACGAAGGCCGCCGCGATCGCGAGCGGCCCGACGAACATCTGCGACGCGATGAACGCGGTGTTGATCCACGCGCCCTCGTCGAACCCGACGCCGAGCGCGCCGCGCACGTCGGCCAGCCCGAGCGACGTGATGCGCGACGTCAGTGTCGCGATGATCGCGCCGAGCAGCACGGCCGCGATCGCGGCGATCGAACGAAACGTCGGAATGTCGGAGGCCGGCGCTGCGGCCGGCCCCGGTGTCGCGCCACCGGGGGCGAACGTGGTGTTCATCGTCGAGCGGCTCCCGCACAAAAGGCTCGCGCAAGCATAGCGCGATGTGACGAATCCCGTCTGTTCCATGGAGTCTCCCGATCGTGACCACGAACTTGCCGGACACGCCGCCCACTGCCACCGCGCGGTCGCGCAAGTGGCCGGTCATCCTGATCGCCGGATGCGCGCTGTTGCTCGTCGCGCTGCTGGTCTACGAATTCGACGCGCATGACCGCGGCACCGACGACGCGTACGTGACGGGCCACCTGCACGTGATCTCGCCGCGCGTGGCCGGCACGGTCGAGCGCGTGCTGGTGGACGACAACCAGTTCGTGCACGCGGGCGACCCGCTCGTGCGGCTCGACCCGCGCGATTTCGACGTGCGCGTCGCGTTGCAGCGGGCCCGCGTTGCGCAAGCGCACTCCGATGCGAGCCGCGCGAAGGCGCTGGTCGAGCAAGCCGACGCAACGCTCGTGTCGGCGCACGCGGACGCCGAAAAGGCCGAGCTCGACTACGCACGGGCACGCGAACTGACCCGCGAAACGCCGCGCGGATTGTCGCAGCAGGAATTCGACGCCGCCAACGCGGCACGCAAGTCCGCCCGCGCGCGCATCGAGGCGGCCGAAGCGCAGCAGCGCAGCGCGCAGGCCGCGCGGCAGGCTGCCGATGCCGTGTCGAACCAGAACGACGCCGAGTTGCGCGATGCGGAGCTGCAGCGCCAGTACACGACCGTCGTGGCGCCGTCGGACGGCCACGTCGGCAAGAAGACCGTCGAGACCGGCGAGCATGTCGCACCCGGCCAGGCGCTGCTCACGGTCGTCGAACCGCACCCGTGGGTGGTGGCGAACTTCCGCGAAACCCAGCTCCGGCACGTCCGCACCGGCGACGTCGTGCAGTTGCGCTTCGACGCGCTGCCGGACCGGACCTTCAGCGGACACGTCGACAGCCTGTCGCCCGCGACGGGCGGGCAATTTGCGCTGCTGCCGCCCGACAACGCGACCGGCAACTTCACGAAGGTCACGCAGCGGGTGCCCGTCAAGATCCTGCTGGACGGCCCGGCCTCGACCGAACCGCGCATTCGGCCCGGCCTGTCGGTCATCGTCTCGCTGCAGCGCGGCCGCACGCAGCCATGACCCGCATCGCCGCCCTGCTCGCCGCCGGCCTGCTGAGCGCATGCACGATCGCGCCGCAGCCGCTCGCCCCCGTCGCGGTCGGATCCGACCGGTTCCGCCATGCGGATGCGCCCGGCGAATCCGCATCGTCGCTCGTCGAATGGCCCGCATCGTTCGGCGATCCGCCGCTCGTCGCACTCGTCGATGCCGCGCTCGCCGGCAACCACGACATCCGCGCCGCCGCGGCGCGCGTCGACCAGGCGCAGGCGCTGCTCGGCGTGCGCGAAGCCGCGCTGGCGCCCACCGTCGGCGTCGATCCGTCGTTCAGCCGCTCGCGCGTATCCGGCACGGTCGACAACGCATTACCGAAACGCACGATGCACAACTGGTCGGTGCCGTTCAACGCCAGCTATGAAGTCGATCTGTGGGGGCGCCTGCGCGGCGATGCGGAGATCGGCAGGCAGAACGTGCTGCAGGCAGACGCGGATCGCGCGGCCGTCCGCCTGCGCGTCGCGACCGACGTCGCGAGCGACTACCTGACGCTCCATTTCGTCGAGCAGGATCTCGCGACGCTCGCCCGCGCGATCGAGCTGCGACGCACCGCACTCGATGTGATCGCCGCGCGCGTGCGGGCCGGCGCGGCGAGCGACCTCGACGCGCTGCGCGCGGCGGCCGATCTCGATACGGCTCGCGCCGATCTCGCGGACAGCCGGCGGCTGCGCGAAAACCTCGTCGACGCGCTCGCCGTGCTGACCGGTGTCTCGCCGACTGCATTCACGGTCGCGCCGACGGCCTCCGCCATGCGCGTGCCGGAGGTGCCGCCCGGCCTGCCGTCCGCGCTGCTCGCGCAACGGCCGGACGTCTATGCGGCGGCGCGCCGTGTCGACGCGGCGTCGCTCGAAATCGGCGTCGCCCGCACCGCGTGGCTTCCGACCTTGACGCTGACCGCCCAGGGCGGATTCGCCAGCCGCGACCTCCGCACGTTTCTCGATCGCAACAGTTCGCTGTGGGGCCTCGGCGCGAGCGTGGCCGAAACGGTGTTCGACGGCGGCAAGCGCGAGGCCGCGGTGGCCGCCGCGACGGCCGGCGCGGCACTCGCCGACGCGAACTATCGCGCGACCGCGCTGGGTGCGCTGCGCGAGGTTCAGGACGCACTCAACGACATCGCCGCGCAGAAGGAGCGGATCGTGCGCTACGACAGCGCGGCGCGCGCCACCGAAGCAGCGGCGCGGTTGTCGCTGAGCCGTTACGGGCACGGCTACGTCAGCTATCTCGAGGTCATCGACGCGGACCGGGACGCACTGACTGCGCAACGCCAGCTGATTCATAGCCGCCAGGCACTCGCCATCGCGACGGTCAATCTCGTGCGCGCGCTGGGCGGCGGATGGACGCCGCCTGCAGCGAAACCGGCGAACGTCGCGAATCGCGAAGACCGGTTCTGAGGAAACATCGACGCGTCGTCGGCCTTCGCTCGATCGGCCTCGCGTATTGTCATATCGCTATTAGGCTTACCTAACGTTTTTTGCGTTGCCTGGCGTCGACTTGCGTTGCAGTGCACACCCTCGATTGCACCCACCTGTATGCCGTCATCGCGCGTATAAATTGAAACAGGTGGACGAGCCACCGTCAGGAGACACCGCCATGAAATTCATGATGACCTTCCACTGGGCACCGGATACCCAGCAGCGCGCCGACGCCATCGAGCGCTTTCAGCGAACCGGCGGGCTCCCGCCCGACGGCGTCCGGTTGGTGGGCCGGTGGACGCGAGCCGATCTGAGCGCAGGGTTCGATCTGCTCGAAACAGATGATATGAAGAAACTCACCGAGTTCGCCTATCAGTGGAGCGACCTGATGGAGCTGGACATCGCCCCGGTGCTTGACGACGCCGAGTTGGGCGAGGTGCTGGGGCGCGTAATGAAATAGCGGGTTCAACGCAGGTTCGATATCGACGCTATTCGACATGGACACGACCGGGCGCGCCCGCAGCCACGACCTGCGGCACCGCGCGATCCTTTCAGCTGGACCGGGACGCCGGCGACGGACGATCCTGGTCCTGCTTGTCGTTCTGATCGGCTATGCCGCCGCCGATCTCTTCTGGCCGTTGCACCGCGACCTGAGCCGCTTCGATCCCATCGCGACGGGGACACTCGAAACGAAAATGTGGCGCGCCTACTATGATCGCCAGCACGTCGCGCTCTTTCTTGAACTGGCGCAAACCCTGCGCACGCAATACCACCTTCCGTGGCTAAGGTCGTACGTCGGTGCCTACTACGGCGCATCAGCCGCATTCACGTTCAAGGAGGGCAAGGAACGCAGCGATTACGAAAAGGCGTTGCCGGCGCTGCACACCTATTTCAGCCTGATCCGCAACACCGGGAACCGCGACTTCGATGTCTCGCGCACCACCGCGCTCGAACTGGAATGGTGGATCGTGCACCGGCAGCGTGGACGTTATCCGCCCGGCGCGTTGGGCAGCGCGTGCGCTGACGCCGCCGCATCGCTGTACAGGGTGTCCGCGGTCGCGACACGCGAACACGGCCAGTTGCGCGCGCAAGCGATGCTGCTTCGCGACGCCCGTGAAGATGCGGGCAGCGTCACCGACGCCGATTGGGCAACCATCGAATCGCTACTGCACCGGAGCTACCTGTCGCTTGGTCATGCCGTTTCATCGACAAACGCCGTCGCCGGCGCCCGATGAGCGATGCGCATCTCGCTGGCCTTTGCTGCGACGCCGGCAACGCCGAACCCACGTTGAAGCAGAAGCGTCCGCATGAACGCCGTCGTTCGCGCCATCGCGGCCCGGCCCGCCACGTCGAAGCCGGCGCCGCCGCGTCGAACGATCCGGCACGCCCGCTCAGTCGCGCGCGCCGGCCGGGCCCACGCCCAGCGCTTCGGCTTGCCGCACGAGATCCGGCAGCGTGCGGACCTGCATCTTCTTCATCACCTGGGCCCGATGCACCTTCACCGTGATTTCCTGCAGGCCGAGATTCGCTGCGATCTGCTTGTTCATCAGGCCCGCGACCACCTGGCTCATCACTTCGCGTTCGCGCGGCGTCAACGACGCATATGCCCCGCGCACCGCGTCCAGCGCACGGTCGCGCGCGAGGCGCTCGCCGTCGCGGGCCAGTGCACGGCCGACGGCATCGAGCATCGTTGCGTCGTCGAACGGCTTCGTCAGGAAGTCGAGCGCGCCGCCCTTCATCGCCTTGACCGTCGTGGCCACGTCGCCGTAACCCGTCATGAACAGGATCGGCACGTTCAGGCCCGCACGCACCGCTTCCTCCTGAAGGGCCAGCCCGCTCTCGTCGGCAAGACGCACGTCGAGGATCAGGCAGCTCGGTACGGCGGGCCGCTCGAACGCGAGAAACGCCCGCGACGACGCGAACGTCTCGACGCGCCATCCCGCCGAACGCAACAGCGAGCTCAACACGCGCCGCAGCGTTTCGTCGTCGTCGACCACATAGACGATCGGCGCGGAGTCGCCCGCGCCCCGGTTGCCGATCGACGTCATATCCGGCGTGCTCGCCATTGCATTCCCTGTGTAGGCATCCGCTTCATTATCGAATGATAAACTAAGAAGCGACAGAACGAAACCGCGTCGCCGCATGCGGCGCGGCCGGTCGACGGGCCGCCGCTCACGCAGGCGGCGCGCCGGATGCGACCTGATCGATCAGATTGAGCATATCGTCCGACGGAAACGGCTTGCGCAGGAACGCGACCGCGCCCTGCGCAAGCGCGCGGCGGACCGACTCGTCGTCGCCGTGCGCCGACATGAAGATGAACGGAAGCGTCGCCTTGCGCTGAACCAGCAGACGCTGGACATCGAGACCGCTCATTCCCTTCATCTTCAGATCGACCAGCACGCACGCCGCATCGTCCACCGGGCCGGCCGCAAGGAATTCCTCGCCCGACGCGAACAGCAATGCGGTATGGCCAGCCGATTTCAGCAGGCTGGCGAGACTCTTACGGACCGACGCATCGTCATCGATGATGCAAACAATGGCCATGAAATGAGAACCTGAAAATTTTGTCAATCCAGAACATCGCGACGTAGCGTGCGCCGCATCGGCAGGCGCAATCGCCTCGCGCAACGCCCGCACGCCCCGTGTGTCATGCCCACGACCCTGCCGCCAGCAGCGGTTGCGCGGACGCTGCCGGCGCCGGCGTCTCCGCGCGCGCCTCGCCGACGAACGACGCACACCGGGCATGGACGCGGCCGGCTTCGCCCGACTCCGCCAGCTTCTCGAGCGCATACGCGCGCACGACCTCGAGCAGCGAATAACGCTTCGAGAGTCCGACCGAATGGACGACCAGCAGCGATTTCGATGCAAGGCTGACCAGGCAGTCGAGCACCCGGGCGGCGCCCAGTTCGTCGCAGGCCGCCAGCGCGCACGCCGCGTCGAGCCGGAACGCATCCGGAAACACCGCGAGGCGGCACAGCACGGTGCGCTCCGCATCGCCGAGCAGCCGATAGCTCCATTCGATGGTGGCCCTGAGGGTCTGCTGGCGCGGATGGGCCGTACGCAGACCGCCGGACAACGACAGCACGGACGTGTCGAGATCGGCTGCCAGCCCCTGGATCCCGAGCAGCGCGACGCGGGCCGCGCCGAGCTCGAGCGCGAGCGGCAGGCCGCTCAGGCGGCGGCAGATGGTCGCGATCGCGTCCAGCGTCTTCGCATCCGCGGGAATGTCGGTGCCCATCGCGCGAGCCCGGGCCAGAAACATGCGGACGGCGCCGCACGCGACGATCTCGCCGTCGTCCGCGCCGGCTGGCGGCACGGGCAGCGGCCCGACGCGATAGACGCGCTCGCCGGCGACACGCAGCGGTTCGCGGCTGGTCACGACGAGTATCGCGCCGGCATTCGCCTCCGCGATCGCTTCGCAGAGGTCCGCCAGCTCGTCGACATGCTGCTCGGCGTTATCGAGCACCAGCATGACGCGCTGCCCGGCGATCGCGCGCACGACATCCGCCGGCCCCGCGTCCGGGCCGCCCGGCAGGTCGAGCGCGTCCAGCACCGCGGACTCCAGCGTCGCGCCGCCCTGCCAGCCGGCGAGATCGATCCGGACCATCTCGATGCCGCGCACCGTCGAACAGGCCGTCGCGACCTCCAGCGCGAGATGCGTCTTGCCGACGCCGCCGGGGCCGACCAGCGTGACGAGCGCCTCGCGCTCGAGCAGCGCGTGCAGCTCGGCCACTTCCTGCTCGCGGCCGATCAGCGGACATTTGCGCGGCGCGGTGCCCGTGCGGGCGCCGCGCGCCGGCTCGACCCCGTCCGGCTGGCGGTCGGCATAAGCCAGGTCGGCCGGCGGCGCGAGCCGATAGCCGCGACCCGATTCGGTCCGTATCCACCCGTGTTTGCCGCCGAACAGCTTGCGCAGCGTCGAGATGTGCACCTGGATGTTGTTCTCGACCACGATCGTGTTCGGCCACACCACTTGCATGATCTCGTCCTTCGACACGAGCCTGCCGGCCGCCTTCACCAGCAGTTCGAGAATCTCGAATGCCCGGGCGCCGATATACCGGGGCTGCCCGTCGACGCAGACTTCACGGCATTCAAGGGAAACCGTCACCCGCCCGAACGTGTACATGATCCGCACTCGCTTATGCTGCTCCGCACCTAGCGCCGCCTCGCGAGACGGCACCCCCTGTTCCGCCCGCCGGACACGCATCGATGCGTGTCGGGAGGCTTGAGCGCCATCGTATGGCGCGGCGGGCGCGCCGGCCATTATCTATAGGTTTAGTCGGGTGCCGGCCGGCCCGGTCGTCGGGAACGGTGTGGGGGGCCTATGTGGTTCGTCAACCGTTGGAAGCGGTTTCAGAAAGGCCCCGTGGCGCTGTCGGCTTGCGTGGCGAGTTGTTAACCGCAGGCCTCGGAACAACCGAGGTCGAGAAGATGGGCAAGCCGATCATCGACGATGAATGGCGGGCACCGATCGAGCCGTTGCCGCCATCACCCAAACCGCGACGCGAGAAGAATCCGGGCCGCTTGCCTGTTTCCGCTCGCGCCGTGTTGACCGGGATTGCGTTCCTTCTCAAGACCGGACTGTGCTGGCCCGAAACCGGGCCAAACCCTACCGATCGTCGCGATATCTGCTGGAATACCCTTCGGCTCGCCCAACAGCCTTGATGAAACCGTCTCTCAGCCACTCATTTTGTTAGCGCTTATCAATCGCTTGAACCAGTAGTACGCCCCACCCCACTGCGGTTGCTGGTATTGCTGCACCTCTCGCGCCAGCCACGCTCCGTTCTTGCCGTTATCCGCCATGCGATGGATCCGGTACGGGTCGCTACCCGGAACGTTGCGTCGAGTGTTGCGTGTCGTGTAGAGGTACTCGAACCCGGCAGTTCGGGCCGCGTCGATATGGTCCTTGTCGTAATAGCCTTCCGGCCAGCACAAATGCTTTGATGCCACGCCCATTTTTTCGGTCAGAATCCGCCTTGACGTCTCGATGTCCGTGCGGATGTGATGAATTTTTTCGTCCGGATCAGTGCAATAACGATCCCAACGCAGGTGGTAGTGCGTGTGACTGTGGAATTCGAAAGTGCCGGCCGCGCGCATGACGTCGATCTCACTCCAGCGTACGGTTACATCGTCGGCTTGCCCGATCAGAACGAGGCGTTCGCATTCCGCGTGCGAACGTTCCGCGCTGCCGGCACGACCAGGAAAGGATCGGGTGGGACCGTCGTGGACGCGACCGGTTACAAGAAACATGATCGCGTTGAAACCGTAGCGCGCAAGACACGGATGAGCATGAACATAGTTGTCCAGATAACCGTCGTCGAACGTCAGCAGAATCGACTTCTCCGGCATTGGCGCGCCGTGCAGAAAGCACGCGAATTCGTCCGCCGTTAACGTGACGTATCCGTTACTCGCCAGCCAATGCATCTGCGATTCGAAGTGCTCCGGGGTGATGCTGAGCTCCCCGGGCGAAGGTGAAACGTGGTGATACATCACGACTGGCACCGAGCGAGCGTACGATTCCATAGATAGCCTTGCTTACCTTGAATATCAAAACAGTCACCATCGCTTACCGCAGACAATTCATCCGCCCTCGCCATATGATTTGGCATCCTACTCAATCATATGTTTATCCCGTACTGAACCTCTAAAAAAAACCGGCCCGTTTCGGGGCCGGCGGAGGGGTTCCGGGCAATCCGGGGAGGGTTAGTGCCGGAACCAGGGCAACTCGCCATGATCGAAAATCGTCGCCGTCAACGAAGCACCGCGTTGCATCGACATGACTGATGCATTTGCGAAATCGCATACCGCCAACGAAACGTAAACCCGTGACAGGCACTTCCAAAGACCTGTCCGCGTATTGAGCATGTGCATCGCCGGGGCAGTGAAGCTCATACGGGAAAAGAAGGCGATCGGGAAGCCATGGCATCCGCCCCGGGCGACAGCGGCTTCGCCGCCGACATCTTCGTCGCCAGCCCGGTTTCGTACGACGCAATCCAGCCCTCGGTGATGAGCGCCACCAACGTTTCCCGTGCGACGGTGGAGACCCGGATATCGGCCTCCTGCATTCTCCCGATCGCCGCGCGAACCTCGTCCGGTTGATCGGGCGCAAGCGTCATCACGAACCTTGAACGTGTTTCCGCGGCCCGGACGGCCTCGCTCCAGTCGGCCCGGGCGACCGCGACTTCGATCGCGTTCGTGAGCGCATCAAGGCTCCGGATGACTTGCAACGGCGTCATTTCGCACTCCTGTCAGTAAGTCGTACCGTCCGGATGCTTGCCCCTCGAAGGCCCGAGCAACGTCAACACCGATCCACACGCGTTCAATGCCGGCAGTGGCGCGCTGAATGCGGGCGACCGCGCGTTATCGGTCACCGCCTTCGTCGCTGCAAGCCCTTCCACGGCAGAGCGGAAACCGCGGTGCGGCATGCACGCCCGTCAGTTGCGAGGATTGTAGGGAGCCCTATGCCGCAGCGTACGTAATATTTTGTAATGATATGTCGAGCAATCTTTACCGGGCTTCGGATCGGCCCGCGCAAATGACGTTCGCACAAGCGGCTTCCCGCAAACGTTCTCGCCCGAACGACGCGTCGTCGGCGTTCCCTGCCGGTGACGCGCCGGATATCGCTCTGAATCATTTCACCCGAACATCGAGCCGTTCGTCGGCGACACGATTCCATACCGTCATCCGTTCGCTTTTCCGCCAGGTGGCGATGATTTCCGTGCAGATAGGTTCAACGAACGATGCAGATTTCGTCACATTCCGTCGGAATGTTGCGCAGTATTATCCACCTCGCTTCGGCTGCCACGCGTTCGGACTGGGCCTGACCGCTCGCCATTTTCCCGTATTGCCCCCCTCGCTTACCGATGCCCATCCGAATCCTGCTGATCGAAGACGACGTCCATTTGTCCGCGCTGATCGCGGACTATCTGCGCAAGCATCAGTACGCGGTGGACACGCTGTTCGACGGCACCGACGCCGTATCGACGATCGTCGCGAGTGGCCCCGATCTGGTACTGCTCGACATCAACCTGCCGGGCAAGGACGGCTTCGAGATTTGCCGCGAGGCACGCACGCACTATGACGGCATCGTCATCATGTTGACGGCACGCGACGAAAAGTTCGACGAGTTGCTCGGCCTGGAGTTCGGCGCAGACGACTTTCTCCATAAGCCGATCGAGCCACGCATTCTGCTCGCGCGGATCAAGGCGCAACTTCGACGGCTGCGAATGCGTCCGGACGGCTGCGCGCCCGAATCGCCCCAGCGATTCGCGTTCGGCAAGTTCTCGATCGACCGGACGGATCGCAAGGTTCACCTTCCCGACGGCAGCACGCCTCGCCTTACCTCGACCGAATTCGACCTGCTGTGGGCCCTTGCCTGCCGCGCCGGCGAGGTGGTCGGCCGGGAAGACCTGACGCTGCTGTTACGCCGCATCGCGTTCGACGGCCTCGATCGCTCGATCGACTGTCACATCTCGAAGCTGCGCCGCAAGCTGTGCGATGACGCGCTCGAACCGAAGCGAATCAAAACGATCCGCGGCAAGGGTTATCTGTTCAGCAAACACGCGTGGGAATAACGCCGAAAGCGTACTGACGCGTTGCGTCGCGCACCCCATGTGCGCCGCACGACCGCATGCATCGATCGGCTGCCCACCGGCTATTACGCGTGTGCCACCCGTTCCGCGCCGCCGGCCTGCCATCCTCCGCCCGGTGCCTCGTACAACGCAGGCCTTGGGGGTACTGCAAATTTCCTCAGGCTGGCGGACAATGCACGGGGCCCGCCCGGACGGGCGCAACCCGGCCCGGCCGACCCCGTTTACAATCCGTTTTCACCCCGCTCCACCCAGCCTGCCCCCACCGTGAACCAACCCTTGCGCGACCCGGACGACACGAAGCAAATGGATGCCGACTGGCTGGCGCGCGCCCGCCTGTCGAATGCGGTCCGCTCGGGCGACGTGCTGTGGTTCGACCTGACCGACGCCGGGACGGGGCGCGTGTGGTCCGCGTGCCAGACCGGGTGGGAATCCGACCAGCGCTGCCGGCAATTCGAGCACGAATACGCGTTGAACGGCGCGCTGGAACCGGCGTGGGCGCTCATGCCGGTTGCGCTGATCCGCGCCGCGGACGGCCCGGTGCTCGTCTATCCTCGCCCGGACGTGCGTGCGTTCGACACGCTGGCGGACGGACGCCTACCGCTCGACGCCTTTCTCGACGCGGCGATCCAGGCCGTGCGCACGCTCGGGGAGCTTCATCGGCGCGGCTGGCTGCATGGCGATCTGCAACCGGCCAGTTTCGTCATCGCACCGGACGGTACGGTCATGCTCCGCTCGTTCGCCCATGCGTGGGACCGTCGGACGGAACGAGCCGCACCGAGTACGATGCGCACCGATTTCGCCGCCTACGCGGCGCCCGAAGTCTCCGAAGGCTCATCCGTCGACGAGCGCTCCGACCTGTACGCGTTCGGCATCACGCTGTTCCGCCTGCTGACGGGCGCGATGCCTTACAAGGCCACGTCGACGTCCGAATGGGTCCACGCGCACGTCGCCATGCAGCCGGCGCCGGCCACGACCTTTCGCGACGACCTGCCTGCGGTCCTGAACGACCTGATCCTGAAACTGATCGCCAAGGAGCCCGCCGATCGCTACCCGTCCTGCGAAACGGTGCAGCACGATCTCGAACGTATCCTGCGCGACTGGCTGGCGGCAGGCCGCGTCGAGCCGTTCGCGCTCGGCGGCAGCGATCCGCTCGCCGGTCTGCACGCGCCCGACCTGCTGGTCGGCCGTGAAGCCGAATCCCGCCGGCTCGAGGCGGTGCTGGCGGCCGTCTCGCGAACCGGCGAGACGGCCATCGTCCTGATCGACGGGCCGGCCGGCGTCGGCAAGACCGCGCTCGCGGAGGACTTCATGCGCCATGCGCGAGCGGCATCGCCTGCGGCCTGGTGCACGTCGGCGAAGGTCGATCAGTTCCAGCCCGCACGGCCCTATGCGCCCGTGCTGCAGGCACTGCGCGCACTGTTCGGCAGCGCGCTGGCCAGGCCCGACGACGAAATCGCGGCGATCGCCGCGCGGCTGCGCGACTGCGTGGGCCGTCAGGCCAACCTGCTGTCCGGCATCTTCCCGGAGATTGCGTGGCTGCTCGATGTCGAGCCCGTCGCGTTCGACCATACCGATGCGATTCCGGAATTTCATCTATGCCAGATCGTCGTGAATGCCTTCCGTGCGTTCGCGACGCCGGCCGAACCGCTGGTCATGGCGCTGGACGACATCCAGTGGGCCGACAACGCGACACTCGCGTTTCTTGCGTCGATCGCGGTCGATCCGCCGGCCAATTTCTGCATCGTGGCCGGTTATCGAAGCGGGCGGCAGCACGACCACCCGCCGGCGTTCCGCCGCTTCCTGCAGCAGCTCGAGCCCGCGCGCGTGTCGGTGCTGACGCTGGCACCGCTCGACGCACCCGACGTCACGCGCATGCTGGCCGGCATGCTCGGGGAGGCGCCGGCCCGGCTGTCCGGGCTCGGCGACATCGTTCACCGCAGGACCGGCGGCAATCCGTTCTACATCCAGCAACTGCTGCACACGCTGATCGACGAGCGGCTCCTCGGCCATGACCCGGCGACGCAAACGTGGCAATGGCATGCGGCCGACATCGAATCGCGCCACCTGACCGAGAACGTCGTGAGCCTGCTCGCGGTCCGGATGCGGCGGCTGCCGCCTGAATCGAGAACGCTGCTGTCGCTGCTGGCCTGTATCGGCACCGATGCCGACGAGGCGCTGTTGTGCGCCGTCGCCGGCAAGACGTGGGCCGAACTCCGCTTCTGGATGGACCCCGCTCGCCAGGCGGGCCTCGTGTCGCTCTCGGGAAACCGCTGGCGCTTCGTTCACGACCGCATCGTCGAGGCCGCCCACGCGCTCGCCGGGCGGGCGGAGCGTGCGCAGTGCCACGCCCGGATCGCCGCCGCGATGCTCGTGCGCACGGGCGCGCAGTCGACCGAATCGCTGCTGGAACTCGCCGCCCAGATCGAGCAGGCGAAAACCGCGCCGCTCGACGGCGCGCTCGCACTCGCATTCGCGAAGGCGCTGGTCGAGGCCGCGGAGGTGGCGGCCACGGCCGCCGCGCGCGATCGCGCGTTGTCGTTTCTCGCGTCCGCGCAAGCGCTGCTCGGTCCTCACGCATGGTTGCAACACTATGGTCTCGCGAGCCGGATCGGCATCCTGCGCAGCGGCCTGCTGCTCGCGACCGGCGAAACCGCGCAGGCCTCCGACGCGATCGACGAGCTGATGGCGCGTACGCGCACGCCGCCCGATCGCGCCGAGGCACACCGGCTGAAGGCC
The DNA here is from genome assembly GCF_001028665.1 of Burkholderia pyrrocinia. NCBI lineage: Bacteria > Pseudomonadati > Pseudomonadota > Betaproteobacteria > Burkholderiales > Burkholderiaceae > Burkholderia > Burkholderia pyrrocinia. Next base: position 466,258 of record NZ_CP011505.1, on the reverse strand, counting down.
GCGCAGCTCACGGTGGAGTCGCGCTACCGGCAGGCCGTCGACGTCGCGCTGGCCGGGCTGGCACTGCTCGGCGTGGAACTGTCGGCCGAGCCGGCCGAGGCCGATCTCGCGGCCGCCTGCGACGCCGTACGGGAAGCGCTCGACGGCCGCGCCATCCGCGACCTCGTCGACCTGCCCGTGATGACCGACACGCGCGTCGAAGCCACGATGTCACTGCTGACCGCACTCGAAGCCGCGATGTTCTATCCGAGCGGCGGGCTGATGTTGCTGCATTTCGCGACGATGGTCCGGCTGACCCTGCGCCACGGCGTCACCGCCGCGTCGGTGCAGGGGCTTGCGTGGTACGGCGTCAGCATCGCCGGGCATCACGACGCGTATGAAGACGGCTTCGAATTCGCGAAGGTCGCGCTCGCGCTGGTCGATCGCCACGGCTTCGAGCGCTACCGCTCCGCGACGCTGATCGCGCTCGACCAGGTGAGCGTCTGGACCCAGCCGCTGTCGTACGCGCTCGACCGCGCGCGCGATGCGAAAACGGCGGGCAATGCGAGCGCCGAGCTGCGCTGGATGTGCTACAGCTGCAATCACATCGTCAGCGATCTGCTGTCGATGGGCGAAGCGCTGCCGGCGATCCGCGACGAGATCGATCCGCTGCTGCAGATCGCACGCGGCGCGCGTTACGACGACATCGTCGACCTCGTGTCCACCCAGTCGGAATTCGTCGACGCACTGCAGCTCGGCTACCACCGGCCGGTCGGCACCTGGCGCGCCCGTCCGTCGACGAAGACGCCGATGTCGGTCCTGCAGTTCTGGACCGACGTGCTCGCCGGCCAGGCGGCCTTCATCTACGGCGACGCGGACGCGGCGCGCGCGTCGCTCGATGCCGCCGCATCGAGCGCATGGTCGACGCCCGCGCACATCATGCTGTCCGACTTCCACCTGTTCGGCGTGCTGGCCGGGATCGCGAGCGACCGCGGCGCCACGCCGCCCGAGCGGCTGCTCGAACGCCATGCGCCGCAACGCGCCCGCTTCGCCGCGTGGAGCGAACGCAATCCGGCGACGTTCCGCAACAAGCTCGCGCTGATCGACGCCGAATTCGCACGCGTGCGCGGCGACCATATCGTCGCGATGCAGCAGTATGAGGCGTCGGCCAGCCTCGCGGCGGAACACGGATTCGTACACGAACAGGCCCTCGCGCACGAACTGGCCGCACATCACGCCGCGTCGCTCGGGCTCGCCGGCCCGGCCCGCCACCAGCTGCGGCTCGCCCATGCGTGCTACCGGCGCTGGGGCGCGACCGGCAAGGCGCAGGCGATGGAAGCGCAGCATCCGTTCCTCGTGATGGACCCGTCGCCGGGCGGCCCGGCCACGCCCGCGCGCGACGATCTCGATCTCGCGCTCGCGATGCGCGCGGCCCATTCGCTGTCCGAGGAAATCGTGCTGGAGCGCCTGATCCAGACGCTGATGCGCAACATGATCGTGTACGCCGGCGCACGCTATGGCCTGCTGCTGCTCGTCCGGCACGACCGGCTGACGATCGAGGCGACCGCGCGCATCGTCAGCAGCGACGTGGTCGTCGATATCGTCCGCAGCGAACCCACCGAGCAGGATGTCCCGCTGTCGATCCTGAACACCGTCGCCCGGACCCGCAAGCCGATCGTGCTCGCGAACGCGCAGCGCGAAGGCGTGCCCGACCACGCCGACAGCCTGCGCGCGCACCCGACGCGCTCGCTGTTCTGCCTGCCGTTGTTGAAGCAGGGTGCGCTGATCGGCGTGCTGTATCTCGAGAATGCATTGTCCAACGGCGTGTTTTCGCCGCGGCGCATCGCGATGCTGGAAGTGCTCGCGCCGCAAGCGGCCAATGCGCTCGAATCCGCCCGGCTCTATGCGGAACTGATCGACGAGAACGCGCGCCGGCTCGAGACCGAGGCCGCACTGCGGCATGCACGGACCGAACTCGCGCGCACCGCGCACATGACGGTGATGGGCGAACTGGCCGCGTCGATCGCGCACGAGATCAATCAGCCGCTGACGAGCATCGTGTCGAGCGTCGGCGCGTGCATGCGCTGGCTGCGCGGTACGCAACCCGATCTCGGCGAAGCGCTCGCGAGCCTCGAGGACATCCGCGCGTCCGGCGTGCGTGCGGCCGACATCGTCCGCGCGTTGCGATCGCTCGCACGCCAGGCACCGCCGGCGCTGGCGCCGCTCGCGATCGACGGCCTGATTCGCGACATGCTGCATCTCACCGCGACCGAAATCGACGCGAAGCAGGTCACGCTGCGCGTCGACCTGCATTGCAACGACATCCGCGTGATGGCGGATCGCACCCAGCTCCAGCAGGTGATCCTGAACCTGGTCACCAACGCGCTCGACGCGATGGACGGACTGGCCACATCGTGCGAACTCGAGATCGCGTCGCACGTCGACGACGGTTACGCGGTCGTCTCCGTTGCCGACCGCGGCGCCGGCATCGATGCCGACATCGCGAACCGGATCTTCGATCCGTTCTTCACGACGAAATCGCACGGCATGGGGATGGGCCTCGCGATCTGCCGCTCGATCGTCGAAGCGCATGGCGGCACGCTCGAAGCCACGCCGCGCGACGGGGGCGGCACCGTGCTGACATTCCGGCTGCCGATTTCGGCGACACGCTGACGCAAGGGGCGAGCGCGCGGCTCAGGCTCGGGTGCCGTTCGGCCGATGCGCGTCTTCGCCAAGGAACCGGTGCACGAACGTCACGGCCATCGCCCCTTCGCCGACCGCCGACGCCACCCGCTTGACCGAACCCGACCGCACGTCGCCCGCCGCAAACGAACCGGGCACGCTCGTTTCCAGATAGTAGGGCCGGCGCTCGAGCGGCCACACGCGCTCGAATGCCGGGCAGGCGTACAGATCGCTGCCGGTCACCAGATAGCCGCCCGGATTGCGGATGATGTTCGTATCCCGGGCCCATTCGGTGTTCGGCGCACCGCCGATGCAGACGAACAGGTGCGTGGCCGGCAGCACGTCGCGCGCGCCATCCTCCGAACGCAGCACGATCGCTTCGAGCCGGCCGTCGCCGTGCAGCGCGTCGACGGTCGAGCCGTACCGCACCGTCACGTTCGGCATGCGCTCGATCCGGTCGATCAGGTAGCGCGACAGCGTCGCCGCCAGCGACGCGCCCCTGACGATCATCGTGACTTCGCGTGCGTGCCGCGCGAAGTTCATCGCGGCCTGCCCCGCCGAATTGCCGCCGCCGACGACGAACACGTGCTTGCCTTCGCACATCGGCGCTTCGCTCGATCCCGCGCCGTAGAACAGGCCAGCGTTGAGAAACTTCTGTTCGTCGGGCAGGCCGAGACTGCGGTATTCGATCCCGGTCGCGCAGATGTTCGAGCGCGCGGTCAGGATCGAGCCGTCGGCCAGGTCGACGCGAATTTTTCCGTCGACGAACGTCGCGTGCACGCCCTCCCGCATCATCAGCAGCTCGACGCCGAACTTGACCGCCTGCTGGCGCGCGCGCTCGGCCAGCTCGGCGCCCGGAATGCCCTCCGGGAACCCCATGTAATTCTCGATCAGCGAACTCGTGCCCGCCTGCCCGCCGATCGCATCGCGTTCGATCACGACGGCCCGCAGCCCTTCCGACGCCGCGTAGACGGCCGCCGACAGGCCGGCCGGACCGGCGCCGTAAATCGATACGTCGTACTCGATGAATCGCGGCCGGGCGACCCAGCCGAGCTTGGCGGCAATCTCCGGCAGCGTCGGCTGGAAGATGCACGAGCCGTCCGGAAAGATGACGGCCGGCAACCGGATGTCGCGCAGCGGCGCGATGCCCAGCTCGCGCGCGCAATCGGTGTCGGACGTCAGCTCGCACCATTCGTACTCGACCACGCCGCGCTTCAGGAAGTCGCGGATTGCGTAGGCCTCCTTGCTGTTCGGCAAACCGATTACCTTGACATGCTGCGACTGCGTCATAAGCGCCTCCGGAAGACCGCCATGTCGAACCCCGACCGGATCTCGCGCCGGCCGCTCTCGTGACTGTACGTCCTCCCTGCCCTCCGGGCCGACACGCTTCATAAGAATTAAGGTCCGCCCGCGACACGACCGTCCACAATGAACCGTATCCAACCCCGCTTGCAGCTTCGCGCCGGCCGCGCTGCGAGCGATCGCCTGCGCCGGCATCGGAGCGGAAGATGGCCACGACCTGCACCCATCTCGCAGAAGCACGCATCCTGACCACCGACAAGGACTACTGCGAGGAATGCGTGAAGTCCGGCAGCCGGTGGGTGCATTTGCGCCTGTGCCTGACCTGCGGGCACGTCGGCTGTTGCGACTCGTCGCCGAATCGCCACGCCAGCCGGCATTTCCACGAAACCCGCCACCCGCTCGCGCGTTCGATCGAGCCCGGCGAGCGTTGGGTCTGGTGCTATGCGGACGACGTCATGGCTGGCGAGATTGCGTCGTAACGCGCCACGCATCACGACGGCCGGCCGGCGACGCACGCCGCCGGTCGAACACGGGAGTCACGCACGATGAGGATAGTCATTGCAGGCGGATCGATCGCCGGCCTCGCGGCCGCGCTGACGCTCGATTGCATCGGACACGACGTCATGGTCTGCGAGCGCTCGCCGTCCCCGCTGCGCGGCCAGGGCGGCGGCGTGGCCGTGCTGCGGCGCATGATGGCGTTTCTCGAACAGCATGGCCGGCATTGCCGCCAGATGATCAGCGTACCGACGCACCGGCGGCGCTGGATCGATCGCGACGGCGTCGTCACGCGCGACGAACCCGAAATGCTGCCGTTTTCGTCGTGGGACGCCGTCTACCGCTCGCTGTGCGAGACGCTGCCGCACGGGCGCATCCGGTACGGCCGCACGGTCACCGGCTTCGACCAGGACGCGGACGGTGTCGACGTCCACCTCGGAGACGAACGCATCCGCGCGGATGTGCTGATTGCAGCCGACGGTTCCGGCTCGAATTTGCGCGCGCATATCTTCCCCGGCTATACGCCATCGTTTGCCGGTTACCTCGCATGGCGCGGCATCGTCGACGAAGCCGAATTCGACGCTGCGTCGATCGCATCGCTGGTCGAGAACATGACGCTTCACAAGGCGCCGGGCGAGCTGTTCATGGCGTTCCTGATTCCCGCGCTCGACGGCTCGCTCGCGCCGGGGGCGCGCCGCTTCAACTGGCTCTGGTATCGCAACGAAACCGATCAGGATGCGCTGCGCCGCCACCTGACCGATCGGGCCGGCCACGTTCATCACGCGTCCGTGCATCCGGGGCAGCTTGCCGACGACACCGTCGCGACGCTGCGGCAACTCGCCGGCGAACGGCTGCCTGCTTCCCTGTCGCAACTGGTGCTCGCGACGCCCGCGCCGTTCAACCAGGCGATTTTCGATGCGTTGAGCCCCGCTTTCGTCGACGGCCGCGTCGCGCTGATCGGCGACGCGGCCTGCACCGTGCGCCCCCATACGGCATCCGGCACGTCGAAGGCGGCGAGCGATGCCGTGTCGCTCGCCGAAGCACTGCCGCCGGACGCGACCGATGTCGTCGAGCGCCTCGCGCAATGGTCGGCCCGGCGGCGGGAGGAAGTAACCTCGTTGCTCGACAAGGGGCCGCAACTTGCCGCGTCGTTCGGCCTCGGCACGCCGCGCTGACGCTTGAACGCAGCGCTGGAACGGTTCGTACGCCCGTTCAGAACGATTCAGCGCCGCTTCAGGAAATGGCGTCGGCGCCCGCGTAGACTGCCTTCCATCAGCCACCGCGCAGGCCACGGCCCGCGCGCGGTCCCCACTCCTGGAGCAACGACATGATCTCCGCCGCGAATCGCTGCCGCCGGGCAGGTTTGTCATGGCCGAATCGATCGGCGATGCCGCACCGCCATCCGGCGGCGTCGACCGGAACGTCCGTCGCGAGCACGCGCAAGCCGGACCGCACATGCCGGCCCGCCTGTCGCGGCAACCGGATCCGCGCTACCGCGTGCGATCGTCATGCGGGCACGCGCGGCCGACGCGCGGTCTATTGCCCCGCCTGGCGAACGACGCCGGACGAACCGGTTCGCGTGGAGCGCGCATGAAGCACAAACGACTCTGGTTCGGTGCGGCAGGCATCGCGATCGTCGGCCTGGCGGTCGCGATCGGCATCATGTACAAGCCATCGATCGCGCCGATCGATCCACCTGCCCGCGCGTCGTTCGATCCGCAACTGATCAAGGCCGGCGCACGCGTGGTCGCGCTCGGCGATTGCGTCGTCTGCCACACCGCGAAGGACGGCAAGCCGTTCGCCGGCGGGCTGCCGCTCGCGACGCCGTTCGGCACGATCTACGCGACCAACATCACGCCGGATGCCGACACCGGCATCGGCCGCTGGTCGCGTGACGCGTTCGCGCGCGCGCTGCGCAGCGGCATCGCCCGCGACGGCCATCCGCTCTACCCGGCCTTTCCGTACATTCACTTCACGCGGATGTCCGACGACGACATCGCGGCCGCGTACGCGTACCTGATGACCCGCGAACCGGTCCAAACGAAGACGCCGGCGAACGACCTGATCTTCCCGCTCAACTTCCGGCCGCTGGTCGCGTTCTGGAACGTGCTGTTCCTGCGCGAGGGCGCGTACCGGCCGGACCCGTCGCAATCCGCGCAATGGAATCGCGGCAAGCTGCTCGTCGACGGCCTCGGACACTGCACGTCCTGCCATTCGCCGCTGAATGCGATCGGCGGCGAACAGGCCGGCAAGGCGTTCGACGGCGGCATCGTCGACGGCTGGGAAGCGCCGCCGCTCAATACGCTCGGCAACGCGGTCCACCCGTGGACGCAAGCGCAACTGGTCACGTACCTGCGCACCGGCCGCGCGAGCGAGCACGGCGCGGCCGCCGGACCGATGCTCCCCGTCACGCGCGATCTCGCAACGGTGCCGGCCGAGGATGTCGAGGCCATCGCGGCCTACATCCTGTCGATCCAGAAGCCGGCCGCCCCACGGCCCGCGACGACCGCCGCCGAACGCAAGGCGACGACGCCTGCCGGCCAGCGCGGCGCGGTGCTGTTCCAGGCGTCGTGCGCGCAATGCCACGGGCCGGCAGCGCCGATGCAGTCGATCGGCGAGCGGCCGACGCTCGCGTTCAGCACGGCGGTCGCCGCCGACACGCCGCGCAACGCGATCCAGATGATGTTCAACGGGATCGGCTGGCATGGCGAGGACACGCTGAACTACATGCCGTCCTACCTCGACCAGTACGACGATGCGCAGATCGCGGACCTCGCCGCCTACCTCCGCGAAACCTATTCCGATCGCCCCGCGTGGAGCGGCATCGACACCCTGGCCGCGAAACTCAGAAAGGAGGACAGCGCGCGATGATCACCCTCACCGTGAATGGCGTGCGACACACGCTCGACATCGATCCGTCCACGCCGCTCCTTTACGCGCTGCGCAACGACCTGCACCTGCACGGCGCGAAGTTCGGCTGCGGCCTCGGACAATGCGGCGCGTGCACCGTGATCGTCGACGACAAACCGATGTTCTCGTGCCTGATCCCGGTCGCCGCGGTCGGCGAGCGCCGCGTCAGGACCCTCGAGAGCCTCGGCACCGCCGCACATCCGGGCAAGCTTCAGCAAGCGTTCATCGATCATCAGGCGGCGCAGTGCGGGTATTGCATCGCGGGCATGATCATGCGCGCGCAGGCGCTGCTCGAACGCAAACCGAAACCCACCGAACAGGAGCTGCGCACGCACATGGAACCGAATCTGTGCCGTTGCGGCACGCACATGCGGATCCTGGCGGCCGTCCGCCAGGTCGCGGGCCTGCCGGACCCGGAACCGGCAGCCGCTCCCGTCATGATCAGCAGGGGGCTCTGATGAACCCGCCCGACGACATCGACGAAGGCCGCCGGCACTTCATGGTTTCCGGCGCGCTGTTCGTCGCGTTCAGCCTCGCGCCGGCCGCGCGCGCCGCCGCCGAAGTCGTGATCGCGGACGAAGGCGCCGCCGTCCACGTGGCCAAGGCCACCGAAACGCTGGCCGGCAGCCTGAAGACCAATCCGCTGCTCGACGCGTGGATCAAGATCACGCCCGACGGCAAGGTCACCGTGTTCACGGGCAAGGTCGAGCTGGGTACCGGCGTGCGCACCGCGTTGCTGCAGGTGGCGGCCGAAGAGTTGAACATGAAGCCGTCGCTGATCACGTTCCTGACCGCCGACACCGGCGCGTCGCCGGACGAGGGATTGACGGCCGGCAGCCACACGATGGCGGACAGCGGCTCCGCGTTGCTGAACGCCGCCGCGCAGGTGCGCGGGCTGCTGGTCGATGGCGCGGCGAAGCAGTTCGGCGTCGAGCCGCGCCTGCTCACCGTCGCCGACGCGGTCATCAAGGCGCCGGACGGCCGCACGATGCGCTACGGCGACGCGGTCCGGACCGTCGACCTGCATCGCAACGCGACGCCGGCTTCGCCGTTGAAGAGTCCGGCCACGTTCGCCGTGATCGGCACGTCGCTGCCGCGCGTCGACATCCCGAACAAGGTCACGGGCGGCGTCAGCTACGTGCAGGACATGGAACTGCCCGGCATGCTGCATGCGCGCGTCGTGATGCCGCCGGTGTACGACGCGAAACTGCTGTCGTTCGACGAAGCCGCGATCCTGAAGATGCCGGGTGTCGTGCGGATCGTGCGCAACGGCAGCCTGCTCGCGGTCGTCGCGCGCGGCGAATGGCAGGCGGTCGTCGCGCAGCGCGCGCTGGCCGCCGGCTGCCGCTGGTCGCCCGGCCGGGCGCTGCCCGATCGCGCGACGGTTCATCAGGACCTGAAGCGAATCGCGACGCAACGCATCGAGATCGCCAATACGCATGCGCAAACCGCGCCGGCCACGAAAACGCTGAGCGCCACGTTCCTGAAGAACTACCTGCTGCACGGCTCGATCGGGCCGTCCTGCTCGGTCGCGCATCTCGAGAACGGCACGCTGACCGTGTGGACCCACTCGCAGGGCGTGTACCCGCTGCGCGACGCGCTCGCCGAGATGCTGTCGATGCCGAAGGCGAGCATCCGCTGCATTCACACCGAGGGCTCCGGCTGCTACGGGCATAACGGCGCGGACGACGCGGCCGCGCATGCGGCGCTGATCGCGGCCGCGATGCCCGGCAAGCCGATCCGCGTCCAGTGGATGCGCGAGCAGGAACATACGTGGGACCACTTCACGCCGGCGATGGTCACCGAGCTCAGCGCGTCGCTCGACGCGAGCGGCCGCATCGTCGACTGGAACTACGCGCTGTGGAGCAGCTCGCACAACGAGCGGATCGTCAATGCCGGCCGGCTGCTGCCCGCGCGGATGCTCGAACCGCCGTTCGTCTCCGCGCCGTCGACGCCGATGCTGCAGCCCGAGGGCGGCGGGGATCGCAATGCGATCCCGCTGTACGCGCTGCCGAACCTGCACATCGTCAACAACTTCTCGCCGACGATGCCGCTGCAGACGTCGGCGATGCGCTCGCTCGGCGCGCACACGAACGTCTGGGCGATCGAAAGCTTCATGGACGAGCTGGCGCACGCGGCCGGCGTCGATCCGGTCGAATTCCGGCTGCGCCACATGCAGGATCACCGCGCGAGCCAGGTGATCAAGCTCGCCGCGACGAAATTCGGCTGGCCCCGGCCGCCGCGCGAACGCAACCGCGGCGTCGGTTTCGCATTCGGCAAATACAAGAACCTGATGGCCTACGTCGCGATCGCGGTCGAGGTGTCGGTCGTCCCGGAAACCGGCCAGGTGACGCTCGAACGTGCGGAAGCGGCCGTCGACGCGGGCCAGGTCGTGTCGCCGGACGGCATTCGCAACCAGATCGAAGGCGGTATCATCCAGTCCGCGAGCTGGACGTTGTACGAGGCGCTGAAATACGATACGCAACGCATCCGCAGCTTCGACTGGAGCAGCTATCCGATTCTCCGCTTCGGCGCCGCGCCGCAAAGCATCAAGGTGCATCTGATCAATCGTCCGGGCGCGCCGTTCCTCGGCGCAGCCGAGGCGTCGATGGGGCCGACTGCCGGCGCGCTCGCCAACGCGATCTTCGACGCGACCGGGCAGCGCATGCGCGAAATGCCGTTTGCGGGCGACGCGCTCAGGAAACGCATCGACGCCTAGCTGCATCACACGACAAATCGCGCCGGCATGAACCGGCGCGAGCAACGAACAGGCTGGAGATTTCCGAACGATGGATACCTTGCTTTCGATGCGCGTGTTTACGCGCATCGTCGAGACGGGCAGCTTCACGCGCGCGTCCGACACGACCGGACTCACGACGCCGCGCGTGTCCGCGCTGCTGAGCGGACTCGAACAGCATCTCGGCTGCCGGCTGCTGAACCGCACCACGCGCCGGATCTCGCTGACCGAGGACGGGCAGGCGTACTACGAACGCTCGGTCGCGGTGCTGCGCGAGATCGACGACATGGAGGCATCGGTGTCGCAAGCGCGCAATGTGCCGCGCGGCCGTCTGAAAGTGAACCTGCCGCCGGCCATGGCGAAGCAGATCATGATACCGGCCCTGCCCGAGTTTCTCGCCGCCCATCCGGGCATCATGGTCGAGCTCGGCGTGACCGATCGCCAGATCGACCTCGTCGGCGAAGGGGTCGACTGCGTGGTGCGGATCGGCGCGCTCGACGATTCGGGCCTGGTCGCGAAACGGATCGGCAGCCTGACGACCTGCACCTGCGCGTCCCCCACGTATCTCGACCGGTGCGGCGCGCCCGAAACGGTGGACGATCTCGCGCAGCACGTCGCGGTCAGCCACATCTCGGCCGATACGGGCCGGCCGCGCCCCTGGGACTACATCGTCGACGGCGAAACGCGCATCGTGCAGATGTGCGGCACGGTCGCGGTCAACGACGCCGACGCCTACATCGCGTGCGGCGTCGCGGGCATCGGCTTGATCAGGACCTCGTTGTACCTGGTCGAACCGTATCTGCAATCGGGGCGCCTGCGCGAGGTGCTGACCGATTTCAACACGCCGCCGCGGCCGATCTCGATCCTGTATCCGCCCAATCGACATACGCCCGTCAAGCTCAAGGTCTTCGTCGACTGGCTCACGGGGCTGTTCGCGCAGATTCCGACGCTGCAAGGCAAGCGCAGTTGACGCCCGTGGTCGAAGCACGCCGTTGAAACCGATCTTCCGCGCCGCCGCGCGCACCGCATGAATCAAGTGAATTAAGACGCGGTTCAGGACTATTCAGTCCTGTCGATCCAGACCGGCCTCATCGGGCTTCGCGATCCGCGATATCCGCGCCGGAGGCCCGTTTCGAGAGGCGCATCATGACGATCGCGACCGCCGCACCGTCCGTCCGGGCGGTTTTCGATGTCCTCAGCCCCCCTTCGCCAGCGGCCGCATCGCGTCGGCCGGCCTCGGCGCCCACGCATGAACCCCCGCACGGTCCGACCCCTTTGCGTGGCACGCAATGCTCGATTGCGCGCCGGACGTATTCCCTTGTTATCGGTCGATCAATAACCTTGACGGCAATGCGGTGGCTTCCGTTTCGCCGCGACGGCAATCGTCACGCCCGCCGGATGAACCGGCACCCGACATCTCTTTCCAAGGAGTCGACCATGTCAGCAGAATCCACCCCGGCCGCGGCCCACGGGCACGCGGCCAAGCTCACGCAGGGCCTCATCCTGCTGTTCGCGTTCAGTTGCGGCGCGATCGTCGCCAACCTGTACTACGCGCAACCGATCACCGAACTCATCGCGCCCAGCCTGCACATGTCCGGCGAAACCGCGAGCCTGATCGTGTCGCTGACGCAGATCGGCTACGCGCTCGGCCTGTTCTTCATCGTGCCGCTCGGCGACCTGCTCGAGAACCGCAAGCTGATGATCGTCACGGCCGTCGTGTCGATCGCGAGCCTCGCGGCGGCCGCGGTCGTCCAGACGCCCGGGATGTTCCTCGCGATTTCGCTGCTGATCGGCTTCAGCTCGGTCGCCGTGCAGATCCTGGTGCCGCTCGCCGCGCACCTCGCGCCGGACCATTCGCGCGGCCGCGTGGTCGGCACGATCATGGGCGGCCTGCTGCTCGGCATCCTGCTCGCGCGCCCGCTGTCGAGCGTCGTGGCCGACGCGTTCGGCTGGCGCTTCGTGTTCGCGGCCGCCGCCGTGCTGATGACGCTCGTGACGGCCGTGCTCGCGCTGACGATCCCGTCGCGCCAGCCCGATCATCGCGCGACCTACTTCGAGCTGATCGGCTCGCTGCTGCACCTGGTCCGCACGATGCCGGTGCTGCGCCATCGTGCGTTCTACCAGGGCCTGATGTTCGCGTCGTTCAGCCTGTTCTGGACCGCCGTGCCGGTCGAGCTGACGCGTCACTACGGGCTGTCGCAATCGGCCATCGGCCTGTTCGCGCTGGTCGGCGCAATCGGCGCGACGTCGGCGCCGGTCGCCGGCCGCCTCGCGGATGCGGGCCACGGCGTACGTGCAACGCTGATCGCGCTGGTCGCCGGCGCGCTGTCGTACGCGGTCGCGCTGATCCACGGCGCCGGCCTGTATGGCCTCGTCGTCACGGGCATCGTGCTCGATTTCGCGGTGCAGATGAACATGGTGCTCGGCCAGCGCGAGATCTACGCGCTGCACGCGGCGAGCCGCAACCGCCTGAACGCGCTGTACATGACGAGCATCTTCGTCGGCGGCGCGATCGGCTCCGCGCTCGCGAGCCCGCTGTACGAGCATGGCGGCTGGCCGCTCGTCGCCGCGGTCGCCGGCGCGTTCCCGATCATCGCGCTCGCCCACTACCTCGTGATCGGGCGTCCGCACGCGGTACGCCACGCACGGACCTGAACCGGCGCCGGCACCGGTTCACGCGCGAATCCCGCCCACCGGGCCGTTCGCGCGCCGGAACGCTGCCGGCACGTCACCCACACCATCCCCGAACCATTCGCAGGGCCCGCCGTTGCGCCGGTCGCAACCGGCCAATACGCGGCGCCGCCCTGCTCCACGCCAAAGGAATCCATCATGTCTTCCCTGCTCAGCCACTACGACCTGCGCGGCCTGCCGCTTCCCAACCGTGTCGTGATGGGGCCGATGACGCGTTCGCGCGCGCCGTCGCGCGGCCAGCCGACCGGACTCATGGCCGAGTACTACGCACAGCGCGCGTCCGCCGGCCTGATCGTCACCGAAGCGACCAACGTCAGCCCGGCCTCCGCGTCGTTCGAACTGACGCCGGGGCTCGTCACCGACGAGCAGGCGGCCGGCTGGAAGCAGATCACGGACGCGGTCCACGCGAACGGCGGCCGCATCTTCGCGCAGTTGTGGCACGGCGGCCGGGTCAGCTCGCTGACGCTGCTCGGCGGCGACGCTCCGCTGTCGCCGTCCGGCGTCAACGACGATCTCGAGCAGTTGCAGGTGTGGGCGCAGTTGCAGAACGGCTATTACACGAAGATCCACGCGACGCCGTCGCGCGCGATGACGACGGACGAAGTCGCCGGGACAGTCGACGAATTCCGCCAGGCGGCCGTCCGCGCGATGGCGGCCGGCTTCGACGGCGTCGAGATCCATGCAGCCAACGGCTACCTGCCGCACCAGTTCCTGTCGTCGACGCTGAACCGCCGAGACGACCGCTACGGCGGCTCGGTCGCGAACCGCGCGCGCTTCCTCGAGGAAATCGTCGACGCGGTCGGCGGCGTGATGCCGCTCGACCGCGTGGGTGTGCGCATCTCGCCGTACGCGAAGTACAACAACGTGCGCGACGCGGATCCGGATGCGACGTACGCATACGTCGGCCGCATGCTCGACGAAGCCGGCGTCGCCTATCTGCACGCGGCGGACACCAACGGCTGGAGCGGCGAGCCCGACCTGCCGCGCATCGTCGGGAACACGCGCAAGACCTTCGGCGGCACGCTGATCGTCAACGGCGGCATCGCGCCGGATGCCGCGAATGCGCTGATCGATGCGGGCGACGCCGATCTCGTCGCGTTCGCGCGCGCGTATATCGCCAACCCCGATCTCGTCGAACGCCTCGCGGCGAATGCGCCGCTCGCCGCGCCGAAGCCGGTCGGCTGGTACGGCGGCGACCGCGCGGGATACGTCGACTATGCGCGGCACGACGTGGCGGGCCGGAACGCGTGAACGCCGCACCGGTGACGGCTCGATGCGGTCTCGCTCAGGCCGTCGCCGACCTCGGTCGAACCTGCCGTACGGACCCGCTCACGCGTCTTTCCAGCGTGCGCCCAGCACGCGTCCGCAGAAATTCGGCCGGTGAAAATCCGGATCGGCGCGCTCGAGCACGTCGGCGCTCCACGTGCCGAACGTCGACGCCGGCCGGTGCGCGACCCCGCGCGCGATCGCGTCGAGGAACGCGTCGCTGAACCCGTCGCCGCGCGGGTACGCGGCGAGCAGCGCCCGCCGCTCGTCGGCCGAATACGCGTCGAAGTCGGTTGCCATCAGGTCGGTCGATACGGCGGACGCCAGCACACGCGCGAGCGGCGACACGCGTGCGGCCACGCCGGGCGTCGTATGCAGCGCGATCGCGTGCCACACGTCGTCGCGCATGCACTGCAATGTCTGATGGCGCAGCAGGAACGCGTCGGCGGCATCGGCGCTGTCGAGTTCGTAGCGCTCGGCCGAGCGGCCATATGCGGTGCTCAATCCCATGTTCGCGTACATCGCGGCCACGTACAGCGCATCGGCATTGCAGGTCTCGCCTGCACGGCGCGCGGCCAGCGACGCGAGGACGAACACCCGGCAAGCGTGATCGGTGATCACCAGCGGCAGCGACGCGCATGCCGCTTCGGCGGCCTCGATCGCCATCGGCGTCCGGGGAATGCGGACGCCGGCGACTTCGTCGTCGGTCCGTGCGCAGGTGTGCGCAGAACTCATCTCGTCTCCTTCTGCCCCACGCCGGGGGCGAAAAATTATCCATGCTTCTCGCCGCGCGGCACGACGCGTGCCGGCATGCCCGCCGAATCCGCGTCAACCTAACAGGCGAAACCGGGGTAACCCGATACTTCGTACCGCTCCACGGCCTCTGTCGCGGCCGCATGAAGGCACCAAGCGAAACGACGCCCGCGACCGCGCGCGGCACCGGCATCCGGGCCATCGCCAGCCGCCGCCCGCGGCTGCGTCGACGCAGCCAGACGACGTTGGCCGATTCTGCCGACACCGCCGAATTCGGCCACCGGCGACCACGCGGGGCTGACCGGCAGCGGCGGCGGCGCGAGCGGCGCGAACTCGTCGTCCGCGTGCACGACCTTGCCGTCGACGACCGTCAGCACCGACGACAAGGATTTGATCAGTGCTTCGTCGATCGTGAAGTAGTCGTCCGTCAGCACCGCGAAATCCGCGTACTGGCCGGGCACCAGCGCGCCCTTGCGGTCGTCCTCGTTCGAGAACCATGCGCTGCCGACCGTGTAGCGGCGCAGCGCTTCCATCCGGCTGAGCCGGTTGCGTTCGGGATAGAGCGCCGTGCCCCCGACCGTGCGCCCGGACACCATCCAGTACAGCGACACGAACGGGTTGTAGCTCGCGATGCGCGTCGCATCGGTGCCCGCGCCGACCGGCAGCCCGGCCGCCAGCATCGCGCGGATCGGCGGCGTGCGCATGGCCGCTTCGGCGCCGTAGCGCGCAATGAAGTACTCGCCCTGGAACGCCATCCGGTGCTGGACCGTCACGCCGCCGCCGAGTGCGGCGATGCGCGCGATGTTCGCATCCGAAATCGTCTCGCAGTGATCGAAGAACCAGCGCAGCCCGTCGAACGGCATGTCGCGGTTCACCGCTTCGAGCACGTTCAGGAACCGGCCGATCGATTCGTCGTACGTCGCGTGCAGCCGGAACGGCCAGCGGTGCCGCACCAGCAGCCGGACCACCGCGGCCAGTTCGGCCTCGAGCGCCGCGGGCAGGTCGGGGCGCGGTTCGAGAAAATTCCCGAAATCGGCTGCCGAATACACCAGCAGTTCGCCGGCGCCGTTCATCCGCAGGAACGCGTCGCCGTCGCCGGGCTTCGCCAGCGTCACCCAGCGCGCGTAGTCGTCGAGTTCCCGTCCGGGATGCTGCACGAACAGGCTGTACGCGATGCGCACCGTCAGTTCGCCGCGCTGCGCGAGCGCCAGGATCGCGCCATAGTCGTCCGGAAAGGCCTGGAAGTCGCCGCCGGCGTCGATCGCGCTCGTCACGCCGAGGCGGTTCAGTTCGCGCATGAAATGCCGCATCGAATTCATCTGGTCGTCGTGGCCGAGCTTCGGGCCCTTCTCGAGCGCCGTGTGCAGGACGCCCATGTCCGGGCGCGCGATCAGCATGCCGGTCGGCCTGCCGAGGCGATCGCGCTGGATCTCGCCGCCGGGCGGATCCGACGTGTCGCGGCCATAGCCGATCGCGCGCAGCGCGGCCGCGTTCAGCAGCGCGCTATCGCCCAGGTGCATGATGAAGACCGGCGTGTCGGGTGCGATCGCGTTGAGTTCGGCCACCGTCGGCCCGCGTTTTTCCGCGAACTGGAATTCGGTCCAGCCGCCGACGACGCGCACCCACTGCCGCGCAGGCGTGCGCAACACCTGGCGACGCAGCATGGCGAGCGCATCGGCCAGCGTCGGCACGCCGTCCCAGCGCAGTTCCAGGTTGAAATTCAGGCCGCCGCGGATCATGTGCAGGTGCGAATCGTTCAGCCCCGGGATCACGGTGCGGCCGTTCAGGTCGATGCGCAGCGTGTCGGCGCGCGCATGGCGCATCACGTCGTGCCCGCTGCCGGCCGCGAGGATCCGGCCGTCCTTCACCGCGAGCGCGGTCACGAACGACTGCCGGTCGTCCTGCGTCGCGATCTTGCCGTTGCATACGATGAGGTCCGCCGCTTCGGCGGGTTCCGTCGCCTTAAGCACTGTCGTGCCTCCCGCTTGCGCCGAAAGCCGGCATACGGCCGCACGCGGCATGCACCCGGATTGACGATACACGGACCATCCACTTCCCCTTGAACGTTGATCGATCGGTCCGGCAGGCCGCGGCGCGATGGCGCGGCGGCGTCCTGCGCGGGCCGGGCGCGCCGCTACGCCACCTGCTGCATTGCATCCGCCGTCTCGTGCCGCATGCGCGTACGGGACGTCGACGGTGTCGTCTCCGGGCGCACGAAGTTCTGCACGCGTGCCAGCCGGCGAACGTCGAACGCACGCGATTGCGGATCGAAATGCCCCGACAGACTCGCCACCAGCGACGAAGCCTGCGCGGTCCGCCCACGCTCGATCAGGTGATCGGCGAGATCGAGCGTGCCGCGCAGCGCCCACATCGCGGCCCCTTGCCCGTTCGCGGTATGGATCCCCATCAGCAGATGACGGTGCCCGTCGGCTTCGCAGGCGATCGCGAGGTCCGCATCGGCGGTGCGGCCCTGCTCGAGCATCGCGAGCCCCCGGGCGCGCAACAGTTCGGGCACGAACAGATGCTCGCCGTGCGCGCGGCAGCGCGCGAGCGTCGCGTCGAGCTTCGTGCAGGCCTCGGCCGCGCGGCCCGTGCGCGTCAGTCCTTCCGCGTACGCGACGGTCAGCGGCGCGAGCACGCGCCTGAATCCGCTCGTTTCGATGCGCCGCAGCGCGGGCTCGAGCCGCGCGAGCCCGGCACCGGGGTGCCCGGCCTGCATGTCGAACTGCCCGGCCAGACATTCCGCGTGGCTGAGCCAGATGTCGAACCCGTTCGCCTCGGCGGTCGATCGCAGCGTGCCGAGATAGTCGGAAATCACGTCGTGGTCGCCATAGCGCAATGCAATCGGTACGGCCGCGGCGCCGAGCACGACGCATAACGCCAGCCCCGACCCGGCGCGGCGCGCACATTCGACCGCCTGCGCCGCCAGTCGCATCGCATATTCCGGATCGCCCTGCATCCACACGAGCCGCGTCAGCATCGTCCGGCCGAGCGTCGCGACGTCGATCCCCAGCGCCGCCTCCGCGCACGACGGCTCGCCGACCTCGGCCAGCTCGGCCGTCGCCGCCTCCAGCCGCTCGCGCGCCTGCGCATGCTCGCCGAAGTAATGCAGCGAGGTCGCGACCATCGCGTTCGCCAGCAGCCGCTGCGACCGGTCGCCCCGCCGCTCGGCGGCGCGCTCGAAGCGCGTCGCGTAGCGCAACGATTCGTGGATGTCGGAGCGCGTCAGCATCGTGTTCCACAGCCCGACCAGCGCGCGCGCGTCGAACGCCTCGTCGCCGATCCGGCCCGCGAGACCGAGCGTCCTGTCCCACATCGCGGCGGCCGTGTGCGTATCGCCATCGGTATGCAGCAGCGCCGCCGCATAGGCCGCGCGCAAGCGCATCTCGCGCGCCGCGTCGACGCCTCCTGCCCCTTCGGCCTCGATTGCGTCGAGCGCCCGTCTCGCCGGTATCGAACATTCGCGCATGTGCGCCGGCTCCAGCAACGCGAGCGCCAGCGCGTCCGTTTCCAGCGCCTGCGGCTCGGCCGCCACGGGCTCGCGGGGCGTCGGTGCACCCGCGGCGAGACGCAGGCTCGCGAGATCCGCGGCTTGTGCCTGCGTCTGCATCCGCGCTTCCCCCTGCTCACGTTCGTAGCACGCATGACGCTCGGCGATGGCGTCGAATTCGCCCTCGTTATGCAGCTTCTCGAGCGCGTACGCGCGCGTCGATTCCGTCAACCGGTAGCGCGCCTGCGCGCCGTCGAACTCGACGGTCACCAGCGATTTCGCGACCAGTTCGCCGAGCACCGCGATCATCTCGGCGGCCGACATGCCGGGCTCCATCGCGACCTCGCGGGCGGCATCGAACGTAAACGGGCCGATGAAGCACGCCATCCGACGAAACAGCGACCGCGCGGCCGCATCCAGCAGCACGTAGCTCCAGTCGAACGTCGCCCGCAACGTCTGGTGGCGCGGCAGCGCCGAGCGAAGCCCGCCCGTCAGCAGGTTCAGCCGGTCGTCGAGACGCGACGCGACGACCTCGAGCCCGAGCGTCGCGACGCGCGCGGCGGCCAGTTCGATCGCCAGCGGCAGCCCGTCGAGACGCCGGCAGATGTCGCCGATCAGCCGGATGCCGGCCGGATCGACCGCGCAGTCGGGCGTGGCGGCGCGGATCCGCGCCAGGAACAGCTCGACGGCCGAATGGCGCACGATCTCGTCGACGGATGCACCGCCGTCCGGCACCGCCAGCGGACTCACGCGAAACACGGCTTCTACCGAGATATGAAGCGGCTCGCGACTCGTCACGAGCACGCGCAGCGATGCGGCGCGCGACGTCAGCGTATCGACGAGGTCGGCAACCAGATCGACGACGTGCTCCGCGTTGTCGAGCACGATCAGGCCCGGCGACGCGGCGAACGCATCGCCGATCCGGTCGAGGTCCGGCAAGCCATCCGTGTCGAGCCCAAGTTCCGCGGCAATCGCGAGCAGCACGTCGTCGCGCGTCGCGGCACTCGCCAGCGCCACGAACAGGACGCGCTCGCCGGACCGGCTGCGCAGCTCGTGCGCGACCCGGTCGGCCAGGCTCGTCTTGCCGATGCCGCCCGCACCGACCAGCGTGACGACCGGCGCGCGTTCGATCATGTCGACGATCTGCTCGATCTCGGCCTGACGTCCGACCAGCGGAACCGGACGGGCAGCCGCGACGGCGTCGGGCGGCAATGCGGTCGCGCGCGGTGCCGCCGCGTGTGCGGCGGCAGGATTCGCGATCAGCAGGTAGCCGCGGCCCGGCACCGTCTTGATCAGGTCGCGGTTCGCACCCAGCGCCTTGCGCAACGTCGCGACATGGACCTGCAGCCGGTTCTCCTCGACGATCAGGCCCGGCCAGACGGCATCCATGATGTCGTCCTTCGACACGACGGAACCGTTGGCGCGGTGCAGTACTTCCAGTATGTCAAGCGCGCGTGCGCCAATACGCAGCGACGCGCCATGGCAGCGAATGTCTCGCTGCTCGAAATCCACCGACAACGTCCCGATCTGGATCATGGCCGCCTCCAGGTTCCCCACGATGACCGCCATGTGAACACGGCAGTTCACCGGGGCGGGAATGCGCACCCGGCCAGCCCTGCAGGCCGGGCGCAAAATCTCAAAAAGTGGGCCGAGTGTAAACGCCGTATAAACAAAAATCTTGAAGGAAAATGCGCTGGCGACCGCCGCATCGGCACGCCACCGAACCCACATCGCGCAGATATAAATGGGGCAATACCGATCGGGATGGCGCCTTCGCACGCCTGCCGGGCCGACGCGGCACGGATCGGTCCGCTGCAAGCATTTCGTCAGGCAGCGGACATTTATTCAAGTTATCTTGGGGCTGTCGGGTGCACCGTTTAAACTGCGCGTGAAAATGCTCGCGCGCCGTACCCCATCGAAGGATCGTTCCACCATGCAAGCCCCCCTCGTTGCCCCCCCTGCGGCGCCGCCGAAAGACACGCTCGGATGCATCTCGAGCCTGCTTCACAAGGATATTGAAAGGTCGGTCGGCGGCCTGAAGCTCCATCGCAAATGCATGCGCGACGAGCAATTCGAGCGCATCGAGATGGCGGCCAGCGATCGCGGCTTCCTGATCGGCGTGTCGCTCAATGGCGGGCACCGGCGCACGATCTACGGCGGGGCCGGCACATCCGAGCGGCGGTTTCAGCACAACTCGATCTACATTCGCGATTTTTCCCGGAATTTCCGCGCCGACCTGTACGGCAAGTTCGACTTCGTGCTCGTCGAGCTGTCGCACAGCTACCTCGACCGCCTCGGCCGCGAGCACGACGGAACGGAAATCGGCGGCCTGACCTGCGCGCCCGACGTGCAGGACGCGGTGCTGGGCCATCTCGCACACGCCGTCGCCAACAGCCTCGACGCGCCCGGCGCGCTGAACGCGCTGTTCGTCGAGCAGATGGGGCTCGCGATCGGCACGCATCTCGCATGCCGCTACGGCAATGCGCACGCGCGCGACCTGCAGCGCAAGGGCCTGCTGTCGCCGGCCAAGGCAGCGCTCGCCAAAGAGCTTCTGATGGAAAAGGCGAATCTCGGCGTGTCGATCGAGGAAGTGGCCCATGAATGCGATCTGTCGCGCGGCTATTTCATCCGTGCGTTCTCGCGCACGACCGGGCGCACGCCGCATCAATGGCTGCTCGAACAGCGCGTGATCCGCGCCCGGCAACTGATCGAGACGACCGACATGACGCTCGCGGAAATCGCGGCCGCCTGCGGCTTCGCGGACCAGAGCCACCTGAACCGCGTGTTCGCGCGCATCGTCGGCCATCCGCCGGGCGTATGGCGGCGCGAACTGTCGCGCTGATTCCGTCACGCGCGGCCACTGCTGCCGCGCGCCTTCGCGTCATCGAAGCGGCGTCGTGTCGTAGTTGACCGGCACCCAGTCGTACTGCTCCCCGTCCCTGCGCAAATGCCCGAGCCCGGGAAACGCGATGTGTGCGGCGCCGACCAGATAACGCTTGTCCGCGACGCGCTTCAGCGTATCGCGCCGGGTGCGGCGCGCCGCGTCGGCATCGCTGTCGTACTGGACGGTCGCGTCCGGATCCTGCAACTGGATCGCCGCGACGTGCACGATGTCGCCCCACGCGAGCAGTCCGGCGTTGCCGCTCTCGATCAGATAGGCCGTATGGCCCGGCGTATGGCCGGGCATCGGCACCGCGCGAATGCCGGGGGCGAGCGTCGCTTCGCCGCGAAACGTCCGGAAGCGTCCGGCCGCGACGTACGGCGCGACCGACGCGGCCGCCGCATCGAAAAACGACGCGAGGAACGCCGGTGCCTGTGCCTTGTTGTCCGGATCGAGCCAGTAGTTCGCCTCGATCTCGTTCACGCGGACGACCGCATTCGGAAATGTCATCCTGCCGTTCGACACGATGCCGCCGACATGATCCTTGTGCAGGTGCGTGAGCAACACTTCGTCGATCTGCTCCGGCGCGTAGCCTGCCGCACGCAGGTTCGCGAGCAGCTTGCCGCAGCAGTCGCCGTACAGCACGCCGGCGCCGGTATCGACGAGAATCCGCTTCGATCCCGTGTCGACCAGGAACGCGTTGATCGACCCCTGCACCGGCGGCTCGAGAAACTCGCGATCGAGATCGCGCCGGATTTCTTCCTTCGAGATATCGCGGAAAACAGTATCGATCGGAAACGGATGCGTGCCGTCGGACAGCGCGACGATCTGCAGATCGCCGAGCGTCTGCCGATAGAAGCCGGGGGCCTGGTTGCCGCCACCCGGCTCGACGGCGAACGCGACCGATGCGAGGATGCCGACGCACCACGCGACGAGCAGCATGCCGCCCGAGCGCGCCAAGCGCGTGCGCCAATTCAGGTTCTTCATGTCCGTTTCCCGGGTTGCGTATCGACATTGCGACGTTGCGCACCGGCCTGCCGGCCTGGCGGGCGAGGTGCGCACGACCCCGAGCTTACCGGCCGTATTCGCAATAATCCTGAGCGGGACATGAATCGTTCTGAAAGCCGTGCCTCGGCGGTGCCAGCCCGGATTCAGGCGATATGGTCAGGCGCGCGCTGCGCGTCAATCAATGCATCGCGAAAGACGGCAGCCGGCTGTGCGCCGCTGACGATCGACTGCCCGATGCGCGTCGACGGCACCGAAGCGACGCCTTCGCGCACCGCGTCCGCTTCGAGCGCGACCACCGCGTCGAGCCCTTCGCCGGAAGCGAGGAACGCACGCACCGCGTCGCCCGGCAAACCGACGAGCACCGCAATCTCGACCAGCACGTCCGCATCGCCGATATCGCGGCCATCACGGAAATACGCGGCAAACAATGCATCGACGAGCGCGACCGCGCTGCCGCTTTGCTGCGCGTACCAGACGAGCCGGTGTGCAAGCCGCGTGTTCGGCGTGCGCGCGATCCGCGCATGATCGAACACGAGGCCCGCCGCCCGGCCTGCTTCGGCGACATGCGCGTCGAGTGCCTGCGAGCGCGCCCAACTGCCGAACTTCGCGCTCCGGTATGCCTTGCGATCGATGCCGCCGGCCGGCATCGTCGGGTTCAGTTCGAACGGCACGAACCGGACGCTCACGTTGCCGGCGAGGCCGGCTTCGTCGATCGCCTCCGCAAGCCGGTGCTCCGAGATCCAGCACCACGGGCAGATGAGGTCGTAGGTCACCGTTACTTCGAGGGGTTTCATCGCACGCTCCTTCCTGTACATTGCCAGTCCTGAAGATAGCGCTTGCGGGCCGGCGATAGAATGCCAACAGCACGCAACGCATCGTTGCAGTACGCACAATGGCACAAAGGCACGAAGTCACACAGGCGACGACATGGACAAATTCTCCGCGCTGCGCGCGTTCGTGGAAGTAGCGGAAGCCGGCGGCTTCTCGAGCGCGGGACGGCGTCTCGAACTTGCGGCGTCGTCGGTGGTGCGCGCGGTGGATGCACTCGAAGCGTCGCTCGGCACCGTGCTGCTGAACCGCACGACGCGACAGGTCACGCTGTCCGATGCCGGCTCCGTGTACTACGCTCGCGCGAAGCGGCTGCTCGAGGAACTCGCGGAAGCCGACGCGCTGGTCGCCGATCGCGGCGACGAGCCGTCCGGACCGCTGCGCGTGTCGGTACCGGTCGCGTACGGCAGGCGCCGCATCGCGCCGCACGTCGCGGCCTTCCTCGCGCGCTATCCGAAGCTCGACCTCGACCTGCAGCTCACCGACGAACGCGTCGATCTCGTCACCAGCCGGATCGACGTCGCGATCCGGCTCGGCGAAGCGGCGCCGTCCGCGGAAGTCGTCGCGCGGCAGCTCGGCACGTTCCAGCGCTATGTCGTCGCGAGCCACGACTACCTCGATGCACACGGCACGCCATCGGCGCCGGGCGAGCTGGTCGATCACGGGTGCCTGCGCTTTCATTTCGGCGGCGACCAGCAGGCGTGGACGTTTGCCGATGCGCACGGCACGACGAAAGTGCTCGTCGCCGGGCGCCTGAAATCGAACCACAGCGAAGTGTTGCGCGATGCCGTGCTCGACGGCGCCGGCATCGCGCTGCTGCCCGACTGGCTGGTCGATGCCGACGTCCAGTCGGGCCGCCTGCGCAGGCTCTTCGAACAGTACGACGTCACGCCCGATGCGGCGCGCTCGGTCGTCACCGCGCTCTACCTGCCGAATCAGCGCGGCTCGAAGCGCGTCACGGCGTTCATCGATTTTGTCGAAGCGCTGGCGCGCGCGCAGCACTGAGCCGCGCGGCGCGCCGCGTTACCAGCCGAACTTCGCTTCCACGCCGACATAGTCGGCATTGCGCGCACCGAGCGCGCGAATCGAGTCGGCGACCTGGAAATGCACGGCCTCGACGGCCAGCGCCAGGTTCGGATTGACGAGCCAGTCCACGCGGGCCTGCGCATACATGCCCGTCCACGAACCGCCCTTGCCGGCCGTGCCGGGCACCACCGACATCCCTTGCCCGTAGATCGCGTCGGCCGTCGTCTCGCGCCACTGGAAACCGACCGCGGTCAGCACCGTCACGTTGCTCGCCGGCTTGAACGTCAGCGACGGCTTCACGTGAATCAGGTTGCTGTAGCCGGTGTAGCCGGCGAGCGTGAAGTAATAGCCGTTCGGGAACAGCGGGTTGAAGGTGCCCATGCGCCCGTCGCCGGGGTGCTTGTCGCCCGACGCGCCGTCGACCTGGATGCCGATGCGCGGCGTGCCCGGCGTCTTCGCGAACGTGTAGCCGCCCAGCGCGCCGAACGCCCACGCACCGATCGTGTCCTGCCCGATGTGCCCCGTCTGCAGCATCGCCTCGACGTCCCAGTCGAGCCGGCCGGATTTGCCCGCGTAGCGCAGGTCGAATACGTCGCGCCGCTCGTTCCCGGCCCCGGCGAGATAGCGCGCGTTGTCGCGCGTATAGCGCGACCAGTAGCCCGACAGGTCGCCGGGGCCCGTGCCGTTGCGCTCGATGCGCACGCCGTCGAATCGCAGGTGCCGGTTCGACACGTCGTCGAACACCGCGTCGTTGCGGTACTGCACCGGGCGCGTCACATAGCCGATCAGCCGCCATTTGCCGATTTCGTAATCCGCCCACAGCGCGTCGAACGCCTGACGCACGTTCGGGCCGTCGCGCACCGACACGAAGCGCTGCAAGTCGAAGGCCATCTCCTGCCGGCCGATGCGGGTCTTGAACGTGCCGCCGCCGACCTGGTCGACATACGCGACGAACGCCTGCTCGATATCGAGCTGGTCCTTGTCGACGGGCCCGACCGTATCCTTGCCGAACGGCCGCGCATCGACGAACTGGACGAACGCCTGAAAATGCCCGGCATAACGCAGGTCCGCGTGCACCGTCGCGCGCTGGATCACGTAATTGTCGTCATGCGCGGCGCCGAGCCCGAACAGCGGCGCGTTGTTCAGCTCGAAGCGCTCGCGCAGGTTCGCGCCGAGCGACAGGTAGGTCGACGGGTCGGCGCCCAGCGGGATGTACTTCAGCGCATCGAGCGGCTTGCGCGGCACGCACGGATTCGCGAGCACCGACCAGTCTTCCTGCCAGCGGTTGAACAGCACGGTCGGCCGTTTGGCCGTGCACGACGTGCCGGCAGTCGTGGTCGAGGCCGGCGCCGCCGATTCCTCGGCGCCGGCCGCCGTACCGGCGTACGTCGCGACGCCGCCCGCCAGCACGGCGGCCGGCAGCACGCGCCGCCATGCTCGTCCCATCCGCCGGCGGCCCATTATTTCGACCGCGCGTGGATCTCGGCGACGTAGCCGCCCGGGAACTGCACGAGCGCGGCATCGCGCCCGTCCGACGTGAACGTCGGCACCAGCACGGTCACGCCCGCGGCCTGCGCCTGCTTCAGCGTCGCGGCCAGATCCGGCACTTCATAGCCCGTCATCTCGCGGCCGAACGGGTAAGGCAGATGGCCGTCCGTCGCAAGCACGGTCATCTTGCCGAAACCCGACTCGATGCGGATGCGGCGGTACGTGTCGTTCGGCCGGCCGATCTCGATGCCCGGCGCCTTGCGCACGTCGGACACGACCTTGCCGCGCGAGAACGCGACGAAGTCGTGCACCAGCTTGCTCGCGCTTTCCGGCGACACGTACACACGGTTTTCCGGCACCGTCTGCAGCGCGTCGTAGTGCGGCGCCTGGGTGTGCCAGTAAAGCTGCATGTTCACGCCGCCCGGCCAGCGGACGATCGCGTCGCGGCCGATCGGGTCGGGGAACGTGTCGACGATCACATCCGCGCCGTGCGCGCGCGCCGACTTCACCGCGACGTCCATGTCGGTGACGAGATAGCCGGTACGCTCGTCGCAGAACGGGTACGGGATCGGCGTCTTGAAGCCGAACACCGAGACCGTGCCGACCGGCGTGAGCACGAGCTGCGACATCGTCTGGCTCGGCGTCGGCGTGACCTGGAACACGCCCTGCTGCGACTTCTTGCCGCCGAAGGTCGCGACGAAGCTGTCGGTGAAGCGGTCGAAATCTTCCGGTGCGACGCACACGTGCGTCGTGTCGTATTGCGGGCCGACCGCGACGGCCGGCACCTTCGCGGACGAGGTCTCCAGCAGGCGCGTCTCGTCGGCATGGGCCGGCGCGGTCGCCAGCAACGCGCCGAGTACGGCCGTCGACGCGGCCGTCATCCGCAATACCTGTCGCAACTTCAGTGCAATCATCGTGTTCTCCTTGAAAGTGGCAAGCGCAGCCGTACGCTGCGCGCGAATTCAGCGTGACGTCGGCCGCGCGTCGGGCCGACCGGATTGATAGGCGAGGAAGCACAGCGCCGCGAGCGGCAGCGCCAGTGCCCAGAAGGCGGCGAACACATACGCCGCGGCCCCCGCTCCTGCCCCGAGCGCGAAACCCGCGATCGGCGGCAGCATGCGCCGCAGCCGCGCACGCGCGGCTTCCCGCTCGGCAGGCGCCGCGAGCGGCACGAGCCAGTCGAATGCATCGATCACCGCCTGCGTGACGTTGCCCGTCATCACCGTGTTGGCGACGACCGAGCGGGCCGTCAGCCGGCCGTGCGCGTTCTGGACGCCCATCGCCGCGGCGCCGAGCAGGCCGCACAGGATCGTCCGCGGCGCGTCGGCGTCGGCGATCGGCGACGCCATCACGCCGGCCAGCATGAACCCGGCCAGCAGCACGGCCTGCAGCGCATACAGCGAACGTGCGCGCACGCCATGGCCCAGCACGCGCATCCGGTGGTCGAGCACGCGCGCGCCGACGATGCCGGCGATGAAAGCCGGAAACGCGAGCCACTTGATCACGAGCCCTTGCCCGACGCCGGCCAGCCCCGAGCCGATCAGGATGAAGTTGCCGGTGACGTGCGCGGTGAACAGGCCGAACAGCGCGACGAAGCCGAGCGTGTCGACATAACCCGCGATCGACGCGAGAAACACGTCCTCGCCGCGCACGTGATCGGGTGCGGCGGTGGAGCCCGCGGTTACTTGCTGCGAAGGCATGGCCCGACTTCCTCGTATGTGTCGACTGCGCCGGCGTCCGCCATGCCTGCGCGTGGCGAGATCAGATAAAGCATGTTGCGCTCCGGTTTCGCCGACCGGTCCGGCTTGCCGACTGGCATCCGGCCCATGCGGCGGTTCGGAAGCTAGAGTAGTGAAGGCCGGCCTAAATGTCTTGGCGGCAGCCTGAAATTTTCTGAATCCGCCGGCTCGAGCACAGGACGGGGGCGCCGGTCCGGTTCGACGCAGGGTGATCCCGCAAGGAAATCAGCACCGCAACAAAAGCCGCGCCACACGCCGTATTCGCGGCCCCGATCGTGTTATTTTTCGATCGATAGTTTAGGCATGCGCGCCATCAGGAGCCGATGAATGACCGACAGAAAACGCAGCACGCCGGCCCGCGAGCCCGGGACCGACGCCGACGGCAACGCCGTCACGCCGGGCCGCCGGCTCGCGCCGGAAGCGCGCGAGCGGCAGATCGTCGAGAAGGCGATCGAGCACTTCGCGACGCACGGCTTTTCCGGCAGCACGCGCGAGCTCGCGCGGCAGATCGGCGTGACCCAGCCGCTGCTGTACCGGTACTTTCCGAGCAAGGAAGCGCTGATCGATCGCGTCTACGACGAGATCTACACGTGGAATCCCGACTGGGAAAAACTGATCGCCGACCGCACGGTCTCGCTGCAGGAACGGCTCGTCGCGTTCTATCGCTCCTACGCGCAAACCATCCTGCGGCGCGAATGGATCCGCACCTTCATCTTCGCGGGGCTCAGCCGCGAGGGTTTCAACACGCGCTACCTGTCGCGGCTGCGCGAACGCGTCTTCCTGCCGGTGCTGCGCGAGCTGCGGCACGAGTACGACATCGCCACGCCGGCGACGGAGGCCCAGCGCAATGCGGAAATCGAACTGGTCTGGAGCCTGCACGCGAGCATCTTCTATCTCGGCGTCCGCAAGTGGGTCTACGGCCTGCCGGTGCCCGACGATCTCGACACCGAAATCGAGCGGCTGATCGACGCGTTCCTGAACGGCACACCCGCCGCGCTGAAGCAGCTCGGGTCGGGCGCGACCGCCCGGCGCCGCCGGCGCGCGTGACGCGGCGGCGGCCGACGGCCGCGCGCGCAACCAGACGAATTCAGAACAATTTATCCGGCGCGCCGCGCACTTCACCTATCCTCGATAGGCATTCGCTGCCGCGCCTGCTGCGCGCAGTCCGAACCGAACCGGGACCGCCGCATGACCCTCGCCACGCCTTCGATCACCCATCACACCGTCACCGCGAACGGCATCCGCCAGCACTACATCGATGCCGGCAGCGGGCCCGTCGTCGTCCTGCTGCACGGCTTCCCGGAAACCAGCTTCGCGTGGCGCTTCCAGATCCCCGCGCTGGCGCAGCGCTACCGCGTGATCGCGCCCGACCTGCGCGGCTACGGCGAAACCGACAAGCCGGCCGCCGGGTACGACAAACGCAACATGGCGCGCGACCTCGCCGGGCTGCTCGATACGCTCGGCATCGGCCGCATCGCGCTCGTCGGGCACGACCGCGGCGCGCGCGTCGCGACGCGTTTCTCGAAAGATTTTCCCGAGCGCGTCGAGCGGCTCGTCGTGATGGACAACGTGCCGACGCGCATCGTCGCGCAGAACATGACCGCGCAAACGGCGCGCGCGTACTGGTTCTTCCTGTTTCACCAGGTGCCGGACCTTCCCGAGGCGTTGATCGCCGGCAAGGAAGCCGAATGGCTGAGCTATTTCTTCTCCGACTGGTGCTACAACCCGCACGCGATCTCCGGCGACGCGTTCGATACGTACGTGCGGGCGTATCGACGTCCGGGCGCCGTGCGCGGCGCACTGGCCGACTATCGCGCGAACGCCGAGGACGTGAAGCAGGACCTCGTCGATGCGGACGTCAGGATCGCATGCCCGACCATGGCCATCTGGGGCGAGGATTTCTACGCGGTCGGCAAGATGTTCGACATGAAATCCGTGTGGGAAAGCATGGCCACGAACCTGCGTGCCGAGCCGATCGCGCAGTGCGGGCACCTGCCGCAGGAGGAGCAGCCGGAGCGCGTGAACGCGCTTCTGCTCGACTTCCTGAAGCACTGGGAAGGCTGAATCGCCGCACGCGCGACGGATCATCGGGAGGAAGCCATCATGAGCGACGTTTCGGGCCCGCTGGCGGTCGTCATCGGCGGATCGGTGGGCGGGCTTTTCACGGCCACCGCGCTGCGGGCGGCCGGATGGCGCGTCAAGGTCTTCGAGCAATCGCCGAACGACCTCGACAGCCGCGGCGGCGGCATCGTGCTGCAAGCGCCGATCGAACGCGCATTCACGTTCGGCGACGTGCCCGTGCCGCGCGATGCGGGCGTCGATTCCATCGACCGGATCTATCTCGACGAGCACGACCGGATCGTCCAACGCCTCTACATGCCGCAAACGCAGACCGCGTGGAACGTGATCTACACGGCCCTGAAGCGCGCGCTGCCCGCCGGCGTCGTGCATGCCGGCGTATCGTTCGAGCGGTTCGAGCAGGAAGGCGACAGCGTGATCGCGCATTTCGCGGACGGCCGCGTCGAGCAGGCCGACCTGCTGGTCGGCGCCGACGGCGGCCGCTCGAACGTCCGCGCGCAACTGCTTCCCGAAACGCGGCCCGCGTACGCGGGTTATGTCGCGTGGCGCGGGCTCGTCGACGAGCACCTGCTTCCCGACACGGTGCTGCAGGTACTGCGCAACCGCTTCACGTTTCAGCAAGGCGACGCGCATCTGTTCCTGACCTATCTGGTGCCCGGCCGCGACGGCGCGATCGAACCGGGCAAACGGCGCGTGAACTGGGTCTGGTACCGGCGGCTCACGCAGGATCGCGTGCCGTCGCTGTTCCTCGCGCAAGACGGCACGCAGCGCGACGGTTCGCTGCCGCCCGGCGCGATGCGGGACGACAACCGGCTCGAACTCGTGGACGCCGGCCGCCGGATGCTTGCGCCGACGCTCGCCGCGCTCGTCGATGCGACGCACGCGCCGTTCGCGCAGTCGATCCTGGATCTCGCGGTCGACCGCATGGTGTTCGGCCGCGCGGTGTTGCTCGGCGACGCGGCCTGCCTCGTCCGGCCGCACACGGCCGCCGGCGTCGCGAAAGCGGCGGAGAATGCGGTCGGTCTCGCCGACGCGCTGCGCGGCGTCGTGCACGGCCCCGCTTTCGATGCCGCGCTGTCGCGCTGGGAAACGCTTCAGCTCGCGACCAATGCGTCGCTGTCCGAACTCGGCATCTCGCTCGGCACCCGGATCATGGGGCGCGCGTGACTGGTCATCGGACAGACGCCAATCCATGACTCACGTACACGGTGGCGTCGACTAGGCGTTATATTCTCGTTCGATGCAGGGCAACGCGCGTCGCATTCGCGAACGCCCCCCGCCCCCGCCGCATTTCCCGATGCGCTTCTTCCCCCGGAGAGAACGAGAAAAATGGACCACGCGCAGTACTTCAGCCAAAGCTCGCTTCAGGCCGCGAATCTTCGTCTGCACTATCTGTCGCAGTTGCTGCGCGAGCAGACGGGCTCGATCGTCCAGTACGGCATCCTTCGCGGGTTTCCCATCGGCGTCAGCCATTGGGCGGAGGTCGCGGTCGGCGGTTACCTGCTCGGCACCTACGAGATCGCCGTTTGCGCGATTCTCGAAGCACTCGGGTCGCCCCACAAGGTGCTGGTCGATCTGGGGGCCGCCGACGGGATTTTCGGCATCGGCCTGGTCAGCAACAACGTGTTCGGCCGCAGCCTGTGTTTCGAGATGGACGAGCAGCGCCGCCAGGCCATCCAGCACCGAGCCGCGGAGATGGGGCTGGCGGATCGGGTCGCTGTCCACGGCCAGGCCGATCGCAACCTGCCGGCAGTCCTGTCGGAGCACGGCGGCGATCCGGCCGAGCGGGTCATCCTGTGCGATATCGAGGGAGCGGAGTTCGACCTGTTCGACGACGCGCTGCTGGAACAGCTCTCCGGCAGCCACGTCATCATCGAAATCCACGATTTTCTGCTGTCCGACCCGGAGCGAGCCGCACGCGCGTTCGACGAGTTGAGTCAGCGCGCCGGCAAGCATTTCCACGTGTACGAGATTCGCGACGGGCTGCGGGACATTCGCAACATCCCGCTGCTGCGCCACTGGTCGGACTGGGACGCGTGGCTGATGTGCGTCGAGGCCCGTTACCGGATGATGCGATGGCTCTGGCTCGAGCCGAAAAGCCAGCCGCGGCGCGCCGATCAGGACATCGATCGCCTGATTCTCGATTACCAGCGCCGGATCTTCGCCGCCTGACGAACCCGCGGCGGTCGGTATCGGGCCACGATGCGCCCGGCTGTCGCGCAACGTTCGAGCGCTCATGCGACACGCTCGATGACGCCCCTCCGCCGTCCGGGTTCCAACCGTCACGGGAGCAGTGGCGCACCCGATTTATCGCGACATCACGCGTACCGCACGACGATATCCCACGCGGTATGACACGCCTGCCCCGGCAGCGTGAGCGCGCGCAGCGCGATTCGATCGCCCGGTTGCGTCGCGAGGCTGAGTTTGTGAGGCGCCTGCAGCGACACCGTTGCGCCGTTGTGCGCCAGTTGAGCGCAGGGTGCCGAAGGC
Organism: Burkholderia pyrrocinia; assembly: GCF_001028665.1. Taxonomy (NCBI): domain Bacteria; kingdom Pseudomonadati; phylum Pseudomonadota; class Betaproteobacteria; order Burkholderiales; family Burkholderiaceae; genus Burkholderia; species Burkholderia pyrrocinia. Next base: position 434,414 of record NZ_CP011505.1, on the reverse strand, counting down.
TGGCCGCTCAGATGCGACACGCAGATGTCCAGCACCATCCGTTCGCGCGTCACCGCGAATTCGACGGTGTGCGACGCCCACGCATTGAGCGCACAGCCCTGCAGGTTCCGGAACGAGGGTCCCGCGGCGAGACGCGGGACGTTCGCCAGCACGTCCTCGTGCGCGGCCACGAGCGACAACCCGCTCGCGACAAAGCGTTCAGGCTGAAGCAGGTCGAGATCGGCCGGCTGGTCCCGCATGCCGGATTCGGGCGCCAGCGCGAACGCGTGCCCGAGTGCGATCGCGTGCTCGGCATGGCGAGCCAGATATCGCCAGTGGTTGAGAAAGCGCACGTCGCCCGTCATGTGCAGGCCACGGATCGGTTTGCCCTGATGCTCGAGCACGATGCGGACCGCATCGAAATCGTGCCGCTCGTGAAGCCCCCATTTCGTGACGAAATTCTGTTCGCAACCGACGAGTCGAACCTGTCCAAGGCCGCCCCACAGATGCAGGAACGTCGTGTCCAGTCCGTGGATCGCCGCGAAGTCCTGGCCGATTCTTGCGGCCTGCTCGCGGACATACTGCGCGAACCGCGCCCACGGCGCACGACCGCCCACGACGAGCCCCGCCTGCAGCGGATGCCTCACCCGATCGAGCACGTCCTGGACGCACTGACGGATCAGCGCGTCCCTCCGTTCGCCGATGATCGGCGACATCACGAATGCGCAGAAGTGGGCGTCAGGCGCGACGTGGAGGACATCGTCGTCCGGCACGACGTCGAAGAGATCGAACCGCGGCCCCGGGAACCAGATATCGGCATCGTAGAGGGCGAGCGTCTGCAGTTCCGGATCCGCGTCGAAGACCGCGGCCGCGGAGATGTAGCGATCCCATGCGAGATCGCCGACGCCAGCCGCGGCGTAGACCTCGATACCGTTGGCACGCAGCCGCTGCTGTTTCGCGTCGGACAAGCCATAGCCGATGACGCCGATGCGCCCCCGGTAGTCCGTCGCGCGCAGCGAGACGATGAACGGGATCACCATCTCGTACCAGGCCTGCGTGTTGTCGTCGATCGCGAAGGCGACGAGATGACGGCGGTTGGTCTCGTTGTTGTCGGACGTGTTCATGCGTGTGGTGATTAATTGGAAGTCCGTGTTTCGAATTGGTCCGGCTGCGGGTTTTTACGCGCGAGGCCGATTTTCGGGAAGCAGTCGAGCAGCCATTATCGTCATACGATAGCGAGAGGAATCAATTCAAGGGCTTACCCGTTCGTCGAGAAAGGGACGCTCGATTGTAGTGAATATCGAGGGATCCCAGCAGGCGGACCGGGTTTGAATCATACGCAAGCCGATTATCCGATTATTACCACGGCGCGATATTCCGGTGCGACTTAAAAATACGCCGGGACTCAGTACATTTGTTAAATAGCTTGAATGACCGACAAACGGCCGGCAATTTGCCTTACCATCCGGCCGTCATTCCGACTGATGCCGAACCCGGTCGACCGACCCTGGACGTCGGCGGTGGTTTCTATTTTTCAGGTGCTCGAACCGGGCGCCGATTTCATTCGAACGCTAGGACCGATCATGTTCCAGTCCCCGGGAGATTCCTTCGTCAACGGTTCGTTGCTGGGCCTGTGCGTCGAGGTTCCGCTCGCCGCGCTGGTTTCGCTCGCCATGCACGGCGTCGACTGGAACGGGCAGCGCGTGGCGATGCTCATCGCCACGCCGGTGCTGATCGCATGCATTGCGCTGCTGACCCGCCCGGTGGCATTCAGCACGGTATGGAAGCACAAACGCTCGCCTTTCGTGCTCGACGACAATGTTCGCGCATCGATCTACGGCCGGCTCTGCGGGATCGCGCTCGGGGTAGTGTTCGGCATCATGGTCGCGACGACGTTCTCGTGATCCGGTCGGGCCGGATCGCCCGACCCGGCCAGGTCTACGTCGAGCTTGAAGCCGTGAGATCACATAGGCTTCTTCTTGCCGCACCGCTTCACGCTGCGGCAACCACCGAGTTGAACGACGTATCCCAGAACGGCGCGACATTCGCCGGCCCGTCCAGCACGCCGATGCGAGCGAACACATCCGCGACCTGCTGATGCTGCGCCACCACGTCGGGCGTCACCGGCAGCAGCGCGTAGTCGTCGCTGCGCTGCTCGAACATCGCGACGAGATCGGCAACCGGCACGCGCGTCTCGCGGTTCTGCACGAGCGCATAGTCACGGAAATGGCCGTTCGCCCACGCATACGCGCGTCGAAACCGCAGCAGCAGATCGCCCGTCGCGGCACGACGGCGCGCATCGTCGAGCGTGCGCGGATTCGCGTAGACCGGAAAATTGCCCGACAGATAACCCTTCCCCGTCTTCAGCACGCGCGCGCCGTAGCGATTGCGCGCGAGCTGGCCGTTGTAGCCGTAGATCGCCCACGCGTCGATATCGCCGCGATCGTATGCGGACAACCCGTCGGTCGGCGACAGGTTGATCGGCTGGATGTCGTCGAAGCTCAAGCCGGCCTCCGCAAGCTGGCGATACAGGAAATAGTGCGACGTCGTCGCGCGCACGTAGCCGACGCGCTTTCCCTTCAGTTCCGCGATGCTGCGGATCGGCGTGTCCTTGCGCGCGAGCGTGACCTGGTTGTTCAGGTCTTCGCGTGCGCGGGAGATGAACCGCACATTGGCCTTCTGGCGCGCGGCGAACACCGCCGGAATTTCGCTGCCCGAACCGATATCGAGCGCGTCCGCATTGAGCGCCTCGATGTGCAGCACGCCGTTATTCAGTTCGCGCCATTCGATCCGGTACGGCGTGTCGTCGAGGCCGGCCGCCTGCAGCAGCGCGCGCCAGCCGCCCTTGTAGGTCGCGACGCGCAACGTCGTGCCGGCGAGATCGGCATTGACGGCCGGCGCGGCGAACGCGGCCCTTGCGGCCAACGGGGCCGACACGACCGCGGCACCGGCGAGCAGCAGGCGGCGGCGTGCCACCGAGATTGACGACATCGGATGCTCCTGTGAATCGGATAAACAGTGAAAAGCGTTGCGTCAGTGAAGCACCGGAAACCCGTGGCGCTCGGCCAACAGTTCGAGGATGCGCCGCGCGTCGGTGACGAAGCGCACGTCGCCGAGCGTCTGAGCGTCGTCCGGCGCCGGCCGGTCGCGGCCGAGCACGAGCACCGGCAGGCCCTGGTGCGCGTCGTCGAGCGCGTCGATCACCGCGTGCCGCGGCCGCTCGAAACCGATGCGCCGCACGTCGATGCGGCCGGCGCGGTCGGGCGCGCTCGCCAGCAGCCCTTCGATCGGCAGTCCATGCGGACAGACGAAGCGTTGGCCCGGATGCTTCGGATCGGTAAAGCCCGGTTCCAGCAAAAACAGCACATCGCGACTCATGTCGAACGGCTCCCGTGTTCGTTGTACGACCGGGACGAACGCGCACGTCGGCGCCCTCGCACTCCCGGAGCATGCCTGCCCGCGACCGGATGCCCGACTCTACCGTCACGCATCGCCCTGCCCTACCAACGTTTTGCGAAATCGATATGCGGTCGCGCATAACGCATCGGCCGTTCGCCGCACTGGGGGCCGTTGCATAAAAGCATCGCGAGGCGAGCCGCATGCGTTGCGGACATCGAACGATTTCATCGATCGATATGACGGCGGGCGCACGTTTCCGGCGCTCGACGTTCGCCGTCGGTGCGATGCGTTCGCCGCAGCATGCACGCCGGACGCGATCGCGCCGCACGCGTCGAGCGTGCGGCAATGCACATTACAAATCGGCCGCGCGGCGATTTACAAACCACAGATCGACCGTTCATCGCGGCGCCCGTCGTCAATAGCATCGTGATCCTCGCAGACGTAGTCATAAAAACAGAGGATGGTCATGATCAAAAAATCGGTAGTCCTGGGTTTGGTTTCGATCGGTTCGGTCAGCGCGCATGCGCAGAGTTCGGTCACGTTGTACGGCGTCGTCGATGCCGGTATCGCCTATACGAACAACCAGGGCGGTGCGAGCAACATCCAGCAGACGAGCGGCAAGCTGAGCGGCAGCCGCTGGGGCCTGAAAGGCGCGGAGGATCTCGGCGGCGGCCTGCAGGCGGTCTTCACGCTCGAAAGCGGGTTCCGGCCGAGCGACGGCGGGCTCGGCCAGGGCGGCCGCCTGTTCGGCCGCTCCGCGTACGTGGGCCTCGCGAAGAAGGGCCTCGGCACGCTGACGTTCGGCCGCCAGTACGAGCCGATCACCGATCTCGTCGCGCAGTACTCGGGGTCCGGCTTCTGGTCGCCGGCCACGCACGTCGGCGACAACGACAACCTGAACCAGAGCTTCCGGCTGAACAACGCGGTGAAGTTCCGCAGCGACACGATCGCCGGCTTCACGGCCGACCTGCTCTATGCGTTCAGCAACCAGGCGAACGGCGGCGCGGGCACCGGTTTCTCGAACAACAACGCGTGGGGCGTGTCGGCGAACTATGTAAATGGCCCGCTGTCGGTCGGCGGCGGCTACGTGCGGCTCAATCATCCGAACGCGACGTCGAATACGAGCGGCGCGGTGGGCGGCGCGACCTCGACCACCGGCAACGACTATAGCGGCGCGTTCTTCTACGGGCTGAACGGCGGCGTGCTCAAGCAGCAGATCGGCGCCGTGGGCGCGAACTACGCGCTCGGCCGCGCGACGCTCGGCTTCACGTGGAGCCACACGCAGCTCGACTACGTCGACGGCTCGTCACGCAAGTTCAACAACTACGACGCGAACGCGCGCTACCAGATCACGCCGGCGGCCACGCTGATCGGCGTCTATACGTTCACCGACGGGCGCGCGAGCGGCCTGCCGGGCACCGGCGGCCAGACGCTGAAGCCGCGCTGGCACCAGTTCACGCTCGGGTTCGACTACGCGTTGTCGAAGCGCACCGATATCTACCTGTCCGGCATCTACCAGCTCGCGGCCGGCGATCCGAGTACGGCGACGTCGGGCGGCTATCGCAAGGTCGCGGCGATCTCGAACATCGGCAGCGCGTCGTCGACGAACCGCCAGGTCGCGCTCGTCAGCGGGCTGCGCGTGAAGTTCTGACGGCACGCGCATCGGGCGCCGCGCGATAAGCAAAGCGGGAATCGTTGTTTGCCGCGTCGCGCCCGGTTGCCGGACTGCGTCAACGAAGCGATTCGGAGACGTTTATCTGCTGCGGTCATAAAGATCGCTGCTCGGGCATACGCACGGCAACAGGCGGTTGCGCCGCGCGCAAAACCGTCCGCTCGGGGCCATCACAATTCCATCGGCCGGGTCGGCACGACGAAAGAGAGGCTGTAGCCGGTCTCGTCAAAGACTTCGAGACTGTCGTCGTCGAACAGGCTTCGCATCAGTTTTTCGAGTTCTTGGACGGTCATGGATTCATGTCGATCGGGTGACGCGTCACGGAATGGACTGATGTGCCGCGGTCATTCTAACGATGTCGACGCGCTGCCGACCGCTGCACGGCGGCGTTGACGCGCGCTGCACGATCGTCAGGCAGACGTGCACGCTCATGTCGGTCCGGACAAGCACAACGTAGCGTCAGCGTCGCTGCACGCCGTATCGTTCCCGGGTTGCACGCGCGGCCGGCTTCGTCCTGCGCGCCAATCACGTATCCGCCCGGATACGGAAATGCCGTTGCCAGCGATTTCAAGCCATTTGGTTCCCGCTCAGGAACGAAACAACCATCCAGCCACCTGCGAGGCGCTTCCGTTTCCGAACGGATACGAATCAATGCCCGAACCCGCGAGTTGTGCAATACTGTTCCCGCTCAGATACGAAGCACGGAGAACATCATGCCGGAGACTCGGTCCGTCAACACGATCGGCGCCCTCGCCAACCTCATTCGCGCCGTGCGGCTCCAGCAGGGGTTCACGCGGGACGAGCTCGCGAACGCCACGGGGCTCTCGCCGAAATTCATCAGCCAGGTGGAAGCCGGGAAGCCGACCGCGCAAATCGGCAAGGTGCTGCTGCTGCTCGGCGAACTGGGCGTGAGCCTGTTCGCGGAGTCGTCGATCGAGATTTCGGCGGAAAACGCGCTCAAGGCCGCTCAACGCCGCAGGAGCAGCCATGGCTAGAACACTGATCGCGTCCGCGAACGGGCTGCGCATGGGCAGGCTGACCGACGACAAGGGCGTCTGGTCGTTCACGTACGACGCGCAGTGGCTGGCCTCGCCGCGCGCGTACCCGCTGTCGCCCGCATTCGCGCTGCGCGCCGACACCTTCACCGACGGCTCGACCGATCGCCCGGTCCAGTGGTTCTTCGACAACCTGCTGCCCGAAGAAGGCATGCGGACGTCGCTCGCGCGCGAAGCGAAGGTCGATGCCGCCGATGCGTGGGGCCTGCTCGCGTATTTCGGGCGCGAATCGGCCGGCGCGCTCACGCTGCTGGCCGAAGGCGAACAGGAGGCCGCCGGCAGCATGCAGCCGCTTGCGCTCGACGAACTCGAGCGTCGCATCCAGGCCATGCCCGAGCGCGCGCTGACGGCCACCGCGCCCAAGCGCATGTCGGCGGCCGGCGCGCAGCAGAAGCTGCTGCTGATCCTGCGCGGCGACGCGCCGGACTACGCGCTGTTCGAACCGGTCGGCAGCGAGCCGTCGATGCATCTGCTGAAGCCGGACATGCGCGCCGCCGGCTATCCGCATTCGGCGATCAACGAATTCTTCTGCATGAAGCTCGCGAAGCGCATGGGCCTCGACGTCCCGGACGTGCATTTTCTTCGTGTGCCGTCCGCGTGCTACGTGATCGACCGCTTCGACCGCGATACCGCGTCGGAGCCGGCCGGACGCCTGCACACGATCGATGCGATGCAGTTGCTGAACTACGATCGCGGCTTCAAGTATCAGCGCGCGAACGCGGAGGAGCTCGGCCGCGCGATCGGGCAGACCAGCACGCGCGCACTCGCGCGCCTGTCGGTGTTCCGCTGGACGATCTTCAACGTGGTGGTCGGCAATGGCGACGCGCACCTGAAGAACCTGTCGTTCTTCGTCGACGCGCGCGGCTACCGGCTTGCGCCGTTCTACGACATCGTCAGCACGGTCGTCTATCACACGCCCACGCACCGGCCCGACCATCGCGGCGATCACTGGCCGCACTGCGAACTGACGATGCCGCTCGGCACGGCGACGCGGTTCTCCGACATCGACGTGAACGCGCTGGTCGCGTTCGGCAACGCGCTCGGGCTCAAGGACAAGGCGGCCGAAAACGAGCTTCGGCGCTTTCTCGAACCGCTCGATCGCAGCGTCGCGCAGACGCTCGATGAAGTGCGCGAGATCGCCCGCCCCGATGCCGGGGAAATCCGCCTGCTGAACTCGATTGCGTCGATGCCGATCGCGGAGATGAGCCGCGCGCTTCGCCGGACTCACGGATAGGCGGCTGCGCGCGGGTAGCGCGGCGGAAGAGTGCCGCTGCCCTCGCCGGTGCACGCGCACCGGGCTGCGATTTCATCGCGGCCCGGTGATACGAAATGACCGTTTCGACGTTGCAATCCCACCGGTCGCCTTAATTCATATCAATCGCATCAGGATAAGTATTCTTATCACAACACCTCGATTACTGAATCAAACTTGCATTTACGAAAACGCCCCGCATGCAACGGGGCATGCCCTGCTCAACGCCCGATCGGCAACCCGGTCGGTTCGATCCAGCCGAGCTTGTACGCGATCAGCAGCGACAGAAACAGCGTGACCGACAGCCCGACGCGTGCCGCGAGCGACCACGCCATCCGCTTGGACTTGCCGCGATCGTGATTCATGAAATACAGCGCGAAAATCAGGCTCGCGATGATCATCGCGAATGCCACAGAAACCAGCAGAGTTTTCATGGGTGTTGCCTTTGAAGATCCGAATCGGCCTGAATCAGTTCGGCCAGTTTTTGTCGTTCGTCCGCGATGTCGCCGACGCCTGACGCCGGCCAGTCCAGCGCGACGCCGTTGCCCAGCGAATCGCGCACGAGTGTCTGGTAGCGCCGGTCGTTGATCCGGCCGTGGTCCATCGCTTCCGAGATCTCGTGCCGGAACGGCAGCGGGAAACTCGCGTACGCACGCGACAGCGCCGCATATTGTCTCGCATCGATCTCTTTCGACGATGGTATGACAGTCCAGATCACCACGGCCACGATGGCCGTGAAAGGGATCGCCGTGTAGCGAAGAATGAACTTGGTCGGGGTCATGAAGCGGTGGCCAGAAGTGATCGCGAACGCAGGCCGAGCGGCAGTGAGACCGCAGGCCGGCTGCACGTCGCGCCATTGTACTGAAAGCGCCATCCGGCTAACAGAGTATGATAATGGCATTATCATGTTCGTCACATGATTCGAGAGACCCGGTGCCCGGTGCAGGCGGCCTGCCCGCGCGGCTGTCCGGCGCCGGTCTAGCCGTCCGTGCCCGCGATCCGCGGCGATTGAGCGAAGCCCCTATGCCAGCGCAGTACTTTCGAAACCTGACCGGAAAACACCGCAGCGCGACCGCGAACCGTCAGCTCGGGTTTTCGCTCGCGTTCGTCGCCGGCGCGGCCAATGCCGGCGGCTTCCTCGCGGTCAGGCAATACACGTCGCACATGACCGGCATCGTGTCGGCGATCGCCGACCAGACGGCGCTCGGCGACGTGCGGCTCGCGCTGGCCGGCATCAGCTCGCTGGGGTCGTTCCTGATCGGTGCGAGCTGCTCGGCGATCCTCGTCAACTGGGGCCGCCGCCGCGGCCTGCACAGCCAGTTCATGCTGCCGCTGCTCGTCGAGGCCGCGCTGCTGCTCCTGTTCGGGCTGCTCGGCAGCCACCTCGCGCTGTGGGAAACGTTCTTCGTGCCGGTGACCGTGACGCTGCTGTGTTTCATCATGGGGCTGCAGAACGCGACGATCACGAAACTGTCGGGCGCGGAGATCCGCACGACGCACATGACCGGCATCGTGACCGACCTCGGCATCGAGCTCGGCAAGCTGTTCTACTGGAACCGGTCGGCCGTCGACGTCGACGCGCATGCGGTGATCGCCAACCGCTCGAAACTGAGGATTCACGCGACGATGCTCGCGTCGTTCTTCGTCGGCGGCCTGGCCGGCGCGATCGGCTTCAAGCATGTCGGCTACGTGTCGACCGTGCCGCTCGCCGCCGTGCTCGTCACGCTCGCGATCGTCCCCGTGATCGACGACCTGCTCGCGCTGCTCCGCAGCAGGCGCTGATCGGACGCGAGGATGGCACTCCGGCGGCGGCGCCGAAAGCGGATCGATTATAATTTGATTAACATACCGACCACGCTCGCCTCGCAATGGAAACGAAAACCGCCCGCCTGACCGTCCTGATCGACCCCGCGAAGAAAGAAGCCTTCGAGATGCTCTGTGCGGAGCAGGATCTCACGCCGTCGCAAGTCGTGCGGCAGTTGATCCGCGAGTATCTCGACCGGCACGGCGTGACGTACAAGACCAAGAGCGCGCTCGGCAAGCGCGTGAAGTAAGCGCGGCCGCGCAGGCCGCGCCCGCGGCGCCGGTTACGAGCCTGTTACGCGCCGATTTCCCATCGCCCGTGCGATTGCGCACGCCGGACCAGCCGCTGCGGATCGACGCCTTCCCCGGCCTTCATGCGCCTTGCGGTGGCCGCCAGCTTGAGCTCGCCCGCCTGCGCACACGCGAGCGCGCGTTCGAGCAGGATGCGCAGCGACGGCAGCCGGCGGTCGTCCTTCCACGCGAACGCGACGAAGTTGTTGTCGTCGCCGCACGGCACCAGCGCATACGACGCACCGAACACCGCTCGCAGTTGCTCGAGATGCTGCGGCAGCGCCGGGTTGTCGTCCATCAGGTTGATCGCCAGCACGCCTGATTCGCTCAGGCGCGCGCGGCACGCGTCGAGGAATGCGGCGCCGGTACACCGGCCCGGCGTGCCGTCGGCGACAAACACGTCGTGCAGGATCACGTCCGTCCGGACGTCCGCCCGCGCCACATGATCCGCGCCGTCGGCGCACACCACCGCGAACCGCGCATCATCGGCAGGAATCCTGAACACGTCGCGCAGCGCGATCACGTCCGGATTGATCTCGACCGCGTCGATCGCCGTGCCGGGCAGGTGCCGGTAGCAGTACTTCGCGAGCGAGCCGCCGCCGAGCCCGAGCATGCAGATATGTGCAGGCTCGGGCTGCAGCAGCAGAAAGCCCATCATCACGCGCGTATAGCCGAGCTCGAGCCGGGCCGGATCCCTGAGCGACATGAAGCTCTGCGTACCGAAATGATCGAAGTGCAGCGAGAGCGCGTGCCGCGTCTCCAGCACGAAAGGCCGGCCGTCGTTCAGCGGCGTCGCCAGGAATCTGACGAACGCTTCGTAGGAAGTGCGATCCTCGATCATGCTCGGGTAGTCGGTTGGGAACGGACGATCGCAGTGTACGCTCAGACCTTCTTCAGATAGCAGGCCTTCAGCATGAAGCCGCCCATGTCGGTCTTGCAGTCGACTTCGTGATCGCCGCCGACGAGCCGGATGCTCTTCACCTTGGTGCCCATCTTCAGCGTGATCGACGAGCCCTTCACGCGCAAGTCCTTGATCAGCACGACCGAATCGCCGTCCGACAGCACGTTGCCGTTCGCGTCCTTGACGACGTCGCCCGCCGGCTCGTCGCCCGCTTCGGCGCCGGCGCCGGCCGACCATTCATGGCCGCAGTCCGCGCACACGGTCAGCGTGCCGTCCGGGTAGGTGTTTTCCATCGCGCATTGCGGGCAGGCGGGGGCGGCGTTCATTGCAGATTCCATTCGGGAGGCGTTCGGGTCGGTCGAAAAGAAATGCCGGGCGAGCAGGCTCCGCGCCCGGGCAAGTGTGGCCGGGCACGCCCGCCAAAGGAGCAGCGGACCGGCATCAGCGCACACGACATTATAATGCAATACACATAACCTGACCTATGCATTATAATCCCCCACTTCGCGACATTCAGCGAACTTGAAGGCAGCTTCCGTGAGGATGCCGGCATGTTCGCATCGAATGGCGCACCTCGACCACCCGATCGACGCCCCGCGCCCCTGCGGGAAATCGTGAAAGGCCAGCCGGCCGATGTACGCGACACGCATCGCAAAACCGCGTTTCGCGCGCCCCCCGGTGCGTTGCCGGCCCGGCACCGCGTACCGCCCGACCACCCGTCCGGAGGCTTTCCAGCATCGTGGCAACCGTTGTGTACGTTCAAATCGGCCCCGCGTGGAACCGCAACCGCGGTTGCGCCGCACGAGACGCGGCCGTCGACGCGGCACGCCGCTTCGAAAGCGACATCCTGCTGATCGCGAACGGGCATGGCGAGAACGCGAAGGACGGCGCCGCCATCGCAGCGCTGCAGGTACACGGCGGCACGTCGGCCCAGGTGCTGGCCACCGGCCCCGACGAGGAAGCGGCGCTGCACGCGCTGATTCCGTTGCTGCAGGCGCGCTGACGCTTGCACCGCCACTCTCGCGGCATCGCGCCGCCCACCCCGAATCTCCATTCTCCGAGGAAGCGATGAGCGACAACGACACGTCCAACACCCCCAACCTGTCAGCCTCCGCAATCTGGGCGCTCGAACGCCTCGCCGACGTTCGCTACGGACGCGATGCGCCGGCGCTCGGCTGGTCGATCGCACGGGAGCTCGTCAGCGCGGGTTTCGTCAGCCATCCCGTGCACGGCCGCTCCGGCGCGTCGATCACGGCCGAAGGGCGGACCTTCCTGAAAAGCCGGAAGTAGAGCGCCGGTGAGCCGCGAGGCCCGGGGCGGGCGACGGCTGCCGGCGATCGGGAACTGCCGCGCAGTCGATTGATACTTTTGAGCATTGATTTTGCGATTTTGCGTCTTACGAGGATCAGTCTGCGCTTCTAAAGTGGAGTCACCCCGAACGAACGGGCGTCAACTTTCCGATCAAGGAGCCAGTCATGAGCCGCATCGCCATCCCCGCCATCGAATCCGCCACCGGCGCGACCGCCGACGTCTACGCACAAGTCCGCAAGGTCGCCGGCGGCACCGTCCCCAACCTGTTCGCCGCCGTCGGCCATCTCGCGCCGAACGCGCTCGCGGCCGTGCTCAACGCCGAAGGCGTGCTCGCCGGCGGCACGCTGAGCAAGCAGGATCTCGAAACGATCAAGTTGCTCGTCAGCGCCGACACCGGCTGTGACTACTGCGTCGCCGCGCACAACCTGCTCGGCAAGATGACCGGCCTGTCGGCCGACGCGCTGCGCGCGATCCGCTCGGCCCAGCCGAACACCGGCGACGCGACGCGCGACGCGCTGATCCGCTTCGTGCTGAACCTGCAACGGACCAGCGGCACGATCACCGACGACGAATTCGCGTCGATCCGCGAAGCCGGCTACACGGACCCACAACTCGCGGAAATCTCGCTCGCGATCGCGCTGACGATCTTCACCAACACGTTCAACCGCATCAACGACACGGTCGTCGATTTCCCGCCCGTGAAGTAATCGGTAGCGCCGGCATTCGGGACGGCATGCGGTTCCGATGCCGGCCCTCTCTCATGGAACGCGCGACGGCCAAACTGATCGCGAGCGGCCAGGCTGCCCGCTCGATCCGCTGAGGCGCGTGAGGCAGCGTCGCATTCCGATCGATATCGTGATCGATCCACAACGTCGCGCGTTCGTCGTTGACGAGTTCGTCAACGTGTCACTCAACGCCAACGGGATGAAACGCGAAGCCGTCACCACCCGCCGTCACGCTCCCGATACCGGGGAAATCCAGATGGGCGCCAGCCACGTAATAATGCGGCCGTGCCGCACGCTCCAGAAGTGCCAATCGTGTATCGCGAGCCCTCGACTGATTGCTGTCGAATTCCCATGAAATCTCGGGGCGCCCGAACTGCACCGACGGCACGTGGATAATGTCGCCCCACACCAGCAAGCGCCCGACACTGCTTGCCGCTTCGTATGCGGTGTGTCCGGGAGAATGCCCGGTCGCGCGAACCGCAGTGATCCGGTCGCTCACGGCGAAATTGTCCGTAACCGGCGTGACGCGATCCCGCAGCCGGGCCAACCGGCCGGTAAATTCCGGGATTTCCTCCGGGCCGACGAGGATTCTCTTCGCTTGCGGAAATGCGTCCGAACCGTCCGGTGCGATCAGGCCGTTCACATGATCCTCATGCGTGTGCGTCAGCAACACGTCCGTGATACTGGACCTGTCGATCCCGGCTTCAGCGACACCATCCACCAGTTCTCCCATCGTGGGATACCACGTGTTCGACGCGCCGGTGTCGACGATGACGGACCGTTCGCCGTCAATGATGACGAACGCATTGACCGACAGTCGCAATTGGTTGTCGACCAGATGCGTCCCGACGGGCGGCTGGTCGAAAGTCCCCCCGCCGACTTGCCGGAGCCTCGTGGCAGGCATATCGACGTATCCGTCGCGGAGCGCAACGATCTTCAGATCGCCAAACTGGAAGGATGCGAAGTTCCGGCCTTTTGCAATCAGCTTCATCGTGTTCGTGTCCATGCTCGCCGCCCCTCAAAATCAGATAATTGACCCATCAATGGGTGGAATAATATCTACCATAGGAGACGCAAGCAAGCGTACGGCCCGGGGGCAACGTTCAGCCGTCAGTACGGCCGCCCTGGCTGCGCATCCCGGCCCGTACCAATAGTCCTTCCAGACGATGCGTGCCCACGAGCGCAGCAAGACGCATCTTCCGAGCTTGATTGTTTCTTCTATGGTGGATGATAATATCCGTTTGTCGATTCGACTCATCACGGGAAAGGAACCTATGCCGCAGGGACAAGACGCCGAATCGAGCACGGCGGACGAGAATGACTCGCTCTCGCGTGCCTTTGGGGGCCGTGTTCGCGGATTGCGGGAAGCTTCCGGGTTGACGCTGGAGCAACTGTCGCAACTTTCGGGGGTCAGCCGTGCCATGCTCTCCAAGGTTGAGCGCGGGGAGAAGAGCCCGACGATCGGCATCGCAACGAGAATCGCGCACAGCCTTCAATCGTCGCTGACGGAACTGGTCGGGGGCGATCAACCCGGAGGCAGTACGGTGGTCATGCGCAGGGCGGCACGCCCGGTCTTTCGCGACCCCGAAACGGGTTTTGAACGGCACATCGTTTCGCCAGCGACAGGCGGCAGCCGCGTGGAGCTCATCTATCACTACCTTCCCGCCGGCGTGGCGACCGGCCTGCTTCCCGGATACCCGCCCGGGGTGGAGAAACAGATCGTCGTGACGATCGGAAATCTCGTCGTGGAGTTCAGGACAAGGAAGGAATATCTGGGACCAGGCGACTCGCTGTTCTTCCAGGCCGACGTCGAGCACGGTTTCGTCAATCAGACGGCGGAGCCGTGCGGCTATTTCATGGTCATTTCTCGCCGCACCTAGCCCGCCCGTCCTGCCAAGCCGCATCGATACCGTTGTGTCCGGTCGTTCGGCGGATCGTCGCGGCAATCCGCGTTGAACCGGCACGCGCGCGGCTGTTCGCCGGTGCCGCGGTTGCGCGGACGGCTTGCCGACAGACGAGCCGTGGCAGGCGCACGACGACTGCCACGGCTCGCGATGGACACCAACGCCTGGTCAAGCGCCGAACACGGCTCAACGGATGTCCGCCGCCCGACCAGAACCGACATTGCGTCAGCGGGCCGCGACCGCCTGAATCTCCACCAGAAGATTGGACTCGGCCAGCCCCGCGACGATGACCATCGTGGTTGCAGCAGCGTGCCCCGCAAATCGCCGTTCGCGCTCCTTGCGGAAGAACGGCACGAGGTCCGGGCTCGTGATGAAGCCGTCGACCTTGACCAGATCCTTCGCGGTCATCCCGGCATCGGCCAGCACGGCCAGAAGGTTATCCCACGCCAACTCGGTTTGCCGCTCCGGATCGTCCGGAACGACACCGTCCGCCGTCACGCCTACTTGACCGGAAGCATACAGCCAGCGTGCGTCACCGGGCACCGAAGCGCCCTGACTGTAGCAGGAGAACGGCGGCGCCATGCTGGCCGGATTGTGCAATTTGATGCTCATCGCTAACTCCTTCGAATACCCGATTGAAGACAAACAACACATCCATTTCGCGCCGGCGGCTACCTTTTATCCCGCCGGTCGGCACCGATCGATCTGGCAGACATTCATAAGCACTGCAAAATACGATGCAGCCATCCGTGGAGGGACCGGATCAGATCTCCTCGGACATTCCTGCTGCCTGCGGCCAACCATTCGAGAAGATTTCGACGCGCAACGACTGGCACCCCGGAGATTAAATCTCCTATAGAAGAAAGTCAACGCGAATCCGAATTTACAGGGCCCCTCATGCGAGGCCCTCCGGGCGGCCATACGACGCGATCCGGCGTCCCGTCACACTCAAAGCCTATGACCCGTATCTCCCACGGGCTTGCCCAGCTTCCTGCAACCAACGCGATTCCGCTGGCTGCCCCGCCCGGGCTTACGTGCAGCCGAACAGCCCCCCGCAGCGCCTGCCGCCGTTGTTTGCATCCGCCAGGCCGCTCTTCCAAAGGAGAATACGTTTCCCGCAACGCAATCGGTGCCCGCTGGGGCCGCGGCCTGGATTCTCGACGTCGATTGCGCTCGTTTCGGTTCGCGCATAGGCCTTGTTCTTCGCCGGCACACCGTTCGTTCCGGCAACAGTCGGTGTGAACCGAAAGCCGGTTGAGCTGCGACCCGGTAGAGCGTCATGTCAGCCCGCGACGGCTGTCAGGGCCAACGACACCCGATGCGATGCCCCCTTCCCGCCTACTCCGCGTCGTCGGCAACACCGTCGTCCGCTGCTGCCGCATCTCGTCGATCGCCGAACGCCTGGCGCCGCCAGTCGCCGGGCGTCATCCCCGCCCAGCGCGTGAACACGCGCCGAAACGCGGCGACCGACTGGTAACCGACGTCGGCCGACACGGCCTCGGCGCTGGCCGACGGCTGGCGCAGCGCATTCGCGGCGAGGCTCATCCGGATGTCGGTCAGCAGGTCGGCGGCCGAGTGCCCGAGCTTCGACTGGAAATGACGCATGAAGGTCGCGCGCGACATGCTGCACAGCGCGGCCAGGTCGGGCAGCGTCCACGGCCTCGCCGGATCGTCGAGCATCGCGACGATCGCGGGCGCGAGGCGCGGATGGCCGGCCAGCGCCAGCAAGCCGGTCGGCGCCTGCCCCGATTCGCTGATCGCGCGCAGCGCGAGCGCGAACAGCGCCGCCGACAGTGCGTTCAGGATCGCGAGGCCGCCGAGCTGCTGCTCGAGCGATTCCGCACGCATCAGTTCCACGAGTGCAGTCAGCCGCGCGGTCGCGGCCAGCGCATCGGGCGTCCGGCTGTCCGCCGCCGCGCGCACGACGAGATCCGACGGCAGGTGACGCCGGATCAGCCGGTCGTGCGGCGGCGCGACCACGAAACGCCCGCACAACATGTCCAGCCGCGCCCCCGTGCCCGCGTTCTCGCCGATGAAAACGTGACCGCCGGGCCGCTTGATCGCCGGCACCGGCGGCAGCCCGCTGCCGTCGTGCAGCACGTGCGGGGAGCCGTGCGGCAACAGCACGAGGTCGCCGCCGCCGAGCTCGTGCACCGTGCCGTCGTCGGGATTCTCGAGGATCGCGCGGCCGCGCAGCACGACGTGATACGGGATCTCGCGCGCGGGCGAGCGCTCGTACGCGATCGCCCACGGCGCGCCGAACGCGCAGCGGATTTCCAGCTTCCCCGTGACCGTGACGAGCGCCATGAAGCGGCTGAGCCAGTCGGATTCGAGCGTCATGATGAGAGGTGGTGGCGAATCGGGAATGCGGCGCGCGCACGACGCGCGCCACGTGCAATCCCGATTATCGCGCGGGACGGTCGTGCAATCTCACCCGGCCGTGCCGCGGGCCGCGGCGGTGCGCCGCTGACGCGCCAAGACCGCACGACGTTCTACGGCGGCGATGCGCACGGGCACACGGACCATCCGTTTCATCGGGAAGCAGCGCTTGCGTGATGGCGGGCCTGCCGCTTGCGCGGGCGACGCGTCGGAACAGCATTCGCCGAATGCCGACCGCCGTGCCGTGCCATGCGCTACGGCGGATGAGAGGATCCTTGGCGGCGAAGGACGGTCTACTGGCCCGGGCCGTATGTCGCACCGTAGGTCGGCGTTGCGCGCACTCACCCGGGCGAGGGGTTTTGATATCATTTCAGCGCTCTGCCGTGCCGGCCGGGTGATCGCCGTCACCGATCCGTCGAAGCCGATGAAGCGCAACTTGTTCGTGATCGCGAACGTCGAGCCGCTCGACATGCCGATCACCGATGCGGCCGTAGTCGACGACCGTCGGCAACCCGGCATCGACGTGCCGGCCGCCCGGCCGCCCTGTTCTACGCCCTCCCGGAAACCGCGATGCCGCCCGTCTCCTCCCCGCCCGTTCTCGACACGCCGCGCCTCGTCCTCGAAGGCCATCCGCTCGGCGACTTCGACGCGCTCGCCGCGATGTGGACCGAGCCGGACGTCGTCGCGCACATCTTCAACGGCACCCCGCCCGCGCCGCGCGACTCGTGGATGCGCATGCTCGCGTATCGCGGGCTGTGGCCGCTGCTCGGTTACGGCTACTGGGCGATTCGCGAGAAGGCGTCGGGCCGTTATGTCGGCGATCTCGGCTTCGCCGATTTCCACCGGCTCATCGAGCCGTCGATTCGCGGCGTGCCGGAAGCCGGCTGGGCACTCGCGACATGGGCGCACGGCAAGGGCTACGCGACCGAGGCGCTCGCGGCCGCGCTCGCGTGGCTCGATGCGCAGCAGCGGTTCGAACGCAGCGTGTGCCTGATCGCGCCGACCAACGTCGCGTCGATCCGCGTGGCGGAGAAAGCCGGTTATGGGGATCCGGTGCGCATCCGCTTCAACGACGCCGATTCGTTGCTGTTTTCACGCGCGAGCCGGTGAGCGCAAGGCCGCGCACTCGCGCGCGGCCGACACACAATGCGGCGCCGTCTGCGGCGCTGTCACTTGCCCGCTGTCTTTTCGCCGAACGCCGCGACAGCCTGTTCCGGATCGCGCGCGAGCCCTTGCGCGAACACCTTCAAGCCTTCGAGCAACGGCGTCAACGCATCCCACAGCGCTTCGTCGTGCAGCAACCGGTACGCGCCGCGCACGCCGGGCGCAACGTGCTCGTGCTGTGCCGGCTGCCACGCGCCCACGTGATGCAGCGCATCCGCCGCCGCGAACACGGCCTTGCCGAACTGTTCGGGCGGAATGCGCGACAGCGCCATCAGCAGCACCGCGAGATTCTGCATGCCGCTCTGCATGCCCGGCTTGTCGAGCGCATCGACGAACGTGTCGGCCAGCCGCGCGTTCGCGGTGACGACCTCGTTCGCAAAATGCAGGAAACCATGCCGGTGCAGGCTGCCGAGCAGGTGTTCGAGCGCGTCGTGCGCACTGGGCTCCGCGTGCGGAGGCGTCATGTCGGGGGGCTGGCGTTCGGTCATCGCTTGTCTCCGGATGAGGCGCCACGTTGCCGTCAGGCCGGCAGCCATACGCGCGCCGAATGCGTGTCGTTCGTCGATCACCGCGTCGCCGGCGACAGCGATCGCATGGTTCGACAACGGGCCGGGCATCGGTCAAGCGCGGCATTCGCGCCGCACCGCGGCAACGCTTGGGCAGTCGCACGGCCAATATCCATACTAGCGCTCACGATCGTCTTCATGTCCGGTTCCGCCCGTGGTTCGTGGTGACCGGCGCGCCGGAACACGAACGACCCGGCAATCCGCGTGCCACCCCGCGGGGCGACCGCGCGACCCGGACGCATGCCGTGCGCCGGCGCCAGATCGACAACCGGCCAACGTTCGGGGGAATGTGCACGCAACGCACGGGTGCCACGCGGCGTGCCCGGGCAGCCCCGGTATCGTCAAGTCGCCTTCGTTCAGGTCGGCAACCGACCGGCAAACCGTGTGACATCATCGCGCGACCGAAGCATGATCCTGTCGCCGGCGAACCGATTGAACATGGCCTCGTGGCCAGCATGTGAACTTGATCCGCTGCGCGACCGGTAAGTCGCGGCCCAATCCTGCAACGCGGCAAACACCTCGGCGGAGCCGCCGCGTCGAATGCCGCGATGGCGAATATTGGCCACGCATTCGGCTTCGTCGATGCACAGCCAGATCAGCGCGCTCGCATCGCGCTTGACTTCGTCGACCAGCCAGCCGTAAATGCCTTCGATGACCCAGCGATCGGCGCCGGCAGCCTGTCGAACCAGCCGAATCGCGTCAGCCCGCTCGCGGGCAGCGTTGTATCCGCCCGGAAGCCAATGGATCGGATCGAGATCGATGCAGGCGGCGCCGATGTACGCGGCGATACGTTCCGCCAGCCAGCTTTTCCCCGAACCCGAGTTTCCGATGACGAGCGTCCGGCTCAGGTCCATCGCGCGCAAGCTCATGAAAGTCGTCCTTTGCGGCTTCGAATAACCATCCACGTTCATTGAAGAAACGACCGATGCAACTCCGACCCGTTCGATCCCGTTGCAGGAAGTTTGCCATGACGGCGGCGCTGCTGTTGGCGCTGGTCCCGTCCGTCAGCCGTGCGGAAGCCGGCGAGCTGGGCGGTATCGCGATGGCAGCGTTCACGGGTGCGTCAGCCTTCTGGGTCGTGATGACCCTGCTGGTGTTCCTGCTGCTCCTTCGTCGAATGCCGATGCCGAAGCGGGTCGCGTGTACCGCGCTGTTCTTCTTCCTGCCCGTCCTGTTGTGCGGCGCCGAGCTACTCAGGGAATACGCGCTCGACGGCTACCACGACCGGGAAGAGGTCACGATCAGGTCTCAGGAGGTGCTCGGGGTGACTTTCCCGCCCGGCAGCCACGCCGTCTACAACGGCGATGGCGGATTTTTCGGCTGGGGTACAAAGCGCACGCTGCAGTCGATTCACAGCCCGCGCCCTGTCCTGCTCGGCAACGTCCCGATCGACGGACTGATCTTCATCCCCGAAAATTGTTGCGACCGGGCCCGGGCAGAAGTGAGCGCAGGTACGGTCATCGACGGCTGGCCCTGCGGCAATACGAATTTCGACCTCACGCCGGCCGGGCCCGCGCTGAGATCGTGTTTTCTGGCCGCACCGGTTACGTGGCACGGAAAGCAGTGGCCGGCAGGGTCGTTTGTCGACATCCCCGCACCGCTCACGCCGGAGGACGCGAAGTAGCGTTCGACGGCGAACCGGATCAGTCGGGCAGCACCGCCACCGCCTTGATCTCGATGATATAACCCGGCGACCCGCCCAGCATGTGCGCGCCGACCGCCGTCCACGCCGGCTTCGGATGCGCATCGAGGTAGCGGTCGCGAACCTGCATGAACAGCGGCAGGTCGCGCATGTCGGTATGGAACGTCGTCAGGTCGACCACGTCGTTGAACGATGCGCCGGCCGCCTCCAGCACGCGCTTCAGGTTCTCGAACGCCTGCACGATCTGCGCTTCGCGGCCTTCGACCAGTTGCAGCGCCGCGTCGCGGCCGATCTGGCCGGACACGTAAAGCGTATCGCCCACCTTCAGGCCCGGCGCATAGCCGATTTTTTCGTACACCGCTTCCATTCCCGCCGGAACGATGGCTTTGCGATCACGCATGGATGTCTCCGTGGCCGGCGTCTCGGCGCCGGCCGGCTAGTTGGTTATCGATGAATACATGCAAGGCAAGCGGCTTCACCGCGCGCCGCTCAACCCGTATCGCCGCCCGCGACCGGCAGCACCGTGCCGGTGATGTAGCTTGCCTCGTCGGAGGCCAGGAACAGGATCGGCGCGATCTGCTCGTCGAGGCTGCCGTAGCGCTTGAAGAATGTCGAATCGGTCACCTGCCGCACGGCTTCGCTCATCCACGCCTGCTCCTGCTCGCTGTCGCCGGCCGCATTGCGCGGCACGCGGCGCGGCGGCGCACTGGTGCCGCCCGGCGCGGTCGCGACGACGCGGATGTTGTGCTCCGCGTATTCCATCGCGAGCGCCTGCGTCAGCGCGTTGACACCGCCTTTCGCCGCCGAATACGGCACGCGGCGGATACCGCGCGTCGCGTTCGACGAGATGTTGACGATCGTGCCGCCGCCGCGCGCGAGCAGGTGCGGCAGCACCGCGTGACAGGTATAGAGCGTCGGCATCAGCGAGCGGCGGATCTCCGCGTCGATCTGTGCCGGCTCGAATTCGGCGAACGGGCGCATGCGAATCGCGCCGCCGACACCGTTGATCAGGATGTCGATGCCGCCGAACGTCTGCACCGCGCAGTCAATCGCCGCGTGCGCGCCGTCGTAGGTTTCGAGATCCGCGACGAATCCGGCCGTCTCGCCACCCGTCGCTTCGGCCGCCACCTCGGCGACGAAATCCGCGCGATCGACGAACAGCACCTTGCCGCCTTCGGCTGCCGCGCGCAGCGCGACGCCGCGGCCGATGCCCTGCGCCGCGCCGGTGACGACGACGACCTTGCCGGAGAATCGTTGCATGGTCATGCCGCCTTTGCCGTGACGTTGGGGGTGAATTTCTCGTAGTGGAAGCTGTTCGGCTTCACGCCTTCGTCGTCGAAGTACTTGCGCACCGCGTCGACCATCGGCGGCGGCCCGCACAGATACACGTCGACGTCGCCGTCGTTCAGCGCATCGGCCGGGATGTGCTGCGTGACCCAGCCCTTGCGCGGATGGCTCGATTGAGCGTCCGCGACGACGGTCGCGAAGCTGAAGTTCGGCAGTTTGGCCGCGCAGGCTTCGATCGCGTCGACCAGCACGAGATCGAGATCGCGCGTCACGCCGTAGATCAGGTGCACCTTCTGCTGCGAACCGGTGCGCGCCAGCACCTCGAGCATCGACAGGAACGGCGCAAGGCCCGTGCCGCCCGCGAGGAGCAGCAGCGGACGCTGCACGTCGCGCAGGTAGAAGCTGCCAAGCGGCCCGTGCAGTTCCAGCTTGTCGCCCGGCTGCGCCGACTCGAGCCACGTGCTCATCACGCCGCCGGGAATCTTCTTGATCAGGAAACTGACCTTCGCATCGGCCGGCGCTGACGAGAAGGAATACGAACGGTGCTGGCCGCTCGCGGGCACATCGATGTTCACGTACTGACCCGGCAGGAACACCGGCGCGGACTCGCCGACGGCGAGTTCGAGCACGACGGCCGCATCGTTGTGCTGCTCGACCTTCGTCACCGTCGCGGCGAACCCGCCCTGGCCGGTCTTGCACGCGACCGACGACGTCGGCACCGCGATCACGCAATCGCCTTGCGGCACCATCTGGCAGGTCAGCACGAGGCCGCTGTCCTTTTCGTCTTCGGTGAGCGCGTCGTCGATGTAGTCGTCGCCGAGGTCGTAGCTGCCGCTTTCGGCGCGGCACTTGCAGGTGCCGCACACGCCGTCGGAACAGTCCATCGGCAGGTTGATCTTCGCGCGGAAGGCCGCGTCGAGGACTTTCTCGCCGGCCTTGCAGTCGATGAAGCGGGTCACCCCGTCCTCGAAATTCAGTGCAATCTTGTAGCTGGACATGGCATCACCTCCACTTCCCTTCATGACAAAACAACGGCGTCAGACGTGATAGACGTCGAGCACCTGCCGGATGTAGTCGTTCTTCAGCACGATCTTCTTGTACGAGATCAGCCACTCGCCGCCCGCCTTGCGCAACGTGACGAACATCGTGCCGAAGAAGTGATCGGTCACGCGGTAACGATGGTTCAGCGTGTGAAAGTTGTAGCGCACGTCCACTTCGTTCTCGCGTTCGGCCAGCACCTCGACGTTCGTCACGTTGTGGCTGGTGCGCGGCTCGGGCGTCGACGCGCCGCTGCGCTCGGTCTTGATCCGGAACACGCGATCCTCGAGGCCGCCGCGATCCGGGTAGTACATCAGCGAGATCTGGCTCTGGTGGTCGTCGGTCGGCCGATCGTCGTCGTCCCACGCGGGCATCCAGTACGTGACGTCTTCCGTGTAGCAGGTCAGCCACTCGTCCCACTGGTGATCGTCGAGCAGGCGCGCTTCGCGATACAGCGCCGCGCAGACAGTCCGGTAATCGAAGTTCATGCCGCCACCTCCCCGCGTTCCTTCTTCAGCGCATCGCGCATCACCTGCACCCAGTGTTCGTGCTGGCACACGAACAGCCCTTCGTCCTCGCTGCGCTCGCCCGAAATGCGCGGGTTCAGCCCCATCTTCCTCGCGTTCTCGTCCGGGCCGTCGACCCACAGCGGCGCACCGCGCGACAGGTCGTTCCACATCGCCGTGATACCCGCGTAGCCTGCCTGGCATGCGCGGAACTCCTCGAGATCGTCGGCGGTGCCCATGCCCGTCACGTTGAAGAAATCCTCGTACTGGCGAATGCGGAGCGTGCGGTCGGCTTCGCTCTCGCCCTTCGGCGCGAAACAGAAAATGGTGACTTCGGTCCTGTCGACGCCGAGCGGCCGCACGACGCGAATCTGCGTGCTGAACTGGTCCATCAGGAACACGTTCGGGTACACGCACAGGTTGCGCGTCTGGTTGACGATGAAATCGGCCTGCACGTCGCCGACACGCGCCTTGATCTCTTCACGGTGCTGGTACACGGGCCGCACTTCCGGGTTCATCGTTTTCGTCCATAGCAGGATGTGGCCGTTGTCGAACCCGTACACGCCGGCGACCGACTTGCTCCAGCTGTTCGCGTCGACGGCCTTGGTGCCGTCTTCCTTGCGGCGGCCCATCGTCGCCGCGTAGTTCCAGTGCACGGTGCTGACGTGGTAGCCGTCGCAACCGTTCTCCATCTGCATCTTCCAGTTGCCTTCGTAGATGTAGGACGAGTTGCCGCGCAGCACTTCGAGCCCGTTCGGCGCCTGGTCGACGATCTGGTCGATGATCACGCGCGTTTCGCCGAGGTAGTCCTCGAGCGGCAGCACGTCGGCGCTGAGGCTGCCGAACAGGAAGCCGCGATAGTTCGCGAAGCGCGCGACCTTCTTCAGGTCGTGCGACCCGTTCGTGTTGAACTGCACCGGATACTCGGTCGTCTTCTCGTCCTTCACCTTCAGCAGCTTGCCGGTGTTCGAGAACGTCCAGCCGTGGAACGGGCACGTGAAGCTGCCCTTGTTGCCGTGCTTGCGGCGGCACAGCATCGCGCCCTTGTGGGCGCATGCATTGATCACCGCGTGCAGCTCGCCGGTCTTGTCGCGCGTGATGACCACCGGCTGGCGGCCGATCCACGTCGTGTAGTAGTCGTTGTTGTCCGGGATCTGGCTTTCGTGCGCCAGGTACACCCAGTTGCTCTCGAAGATGTGCTTCATCTCGAGCTCGTACAGTTCCGCGTTGGTGAAGATGTCGCGGCGGCAGCGGAATACGCCGGCCGCCTTGTCATCCTGCACGGCGGTGGCGAGCAGGTGATCCAGTTCGTTGGCTTGGTCGAGGGTGGCGGACATGCTGGCTCCTCCCATGCGCGTGCCGCGTCCTGCAACGCACGCTCGCATCGGTATCGGTTGAATCTCGGGGGAACCCGGCCGGCGGCGGCGCATCCGCGCCGCGCCGTCGGGCGGTTACGCCGTCGCGGCTGCGCGCAGGCGGTGGACGATCTGGTTGTCCTGGCCCTGTACCAGCGGCGTCAGCACGAAGTTGAACTCGATGTCCTGGTACGCATCGGCCTTCATGCCGAGCGCCGTGCCACCGGTCTTGCCGACCACCGGCGGGATCAGTTCCTCGCGCGTCGCATACGCGAAGTCATCCCAGATCAGCGGATCGCCGTCGATGTTGAACTGCGTCGTCAGCTTGCGGTGGTCGTTGCTGTCGACGAAGAAGTGCACGTGCGCCGGGCGGTTGCCGTGGCGGCCGAGGCCGTTCAGCAGTTGCTGGGTCGCGCCCTGCGGCGGGCAGCCGTAGCCGACCGGCATCAGCGTGCGGAATTCGTACTTGCCGTCGGCGCCCGTCTTCACCGCGCCGCGCAGGTTGAACTCGGTCTGCGCGCCGGTCGGGTCGAAGTGCGAGTAGAAGCCTTTCGAGTTCGCGTGCCAGCATTCGACCACCGCGCCCGCGACCGGCTTGCCGTCGAGGCCGGTCACCGTGCCGTGGATCACGAGCGGGCCCGCGCCGTCGTCCGCGTCGAGGTCGATCTTCGATACGCCGTCGCGCACCGGCGCGCCCGCCACATACAGCGGCCCTTCGATCGTGCGCGGCGTGCCGCCGTCGAGGCCGACCGCCTTGTCCTCGGCGTCCATCCGGATGTCGAGATACTTCTCGAGGCCGAGGCCGGCCGCGAGCAGCGCTGCTTCGCCATCCTGACCGAGCTTGTTCAGGTAGTTGACGCCGGCCCACACTTCGTCGGGCGTGATGTCGAGATCGTCGATCGCCTTGAACAGGTCGCCGAGCAGGCGCAGCACGACCTGCTGCGTACGCGCGTTGCCGCCGCTCCCGCCGGCATTCGACGCGGCCTTCAGCAGATCCTGCACTTCCCGGGTATCGAAAACTTTGACGCTCATGATGATGTCTCCACGTGGTTTTAGGGGAATGACGGCTTTGCGTGACTCGGGTTACCGCGCGACTTTCGTCAGCCCGTCGCGGGTGAAACGCCTGACCTTGTCCTCGTCGAGTTCGATGCCGAGACCGGGGCCGTCCGGCACGGTCAGTTCGAACTCGCTGTAATCCAGCGGCTGCGTCAGGATCTCTTCGGTGATCAGCAGCGGCCCGAACAGTTCGGTGCCCCACTGCAGGTTCGCGAAACTCGCGAACAGGTGCGCGGAGGCAACCGTGCCGAACGCGCCTTCGAGCATCGTGCCGCCGTACAGCTCGATGCCGGCCGCGTCCGCGATCGCGGCCACGCGTTGTGCCGCGAAGAGCCCGCCGCTCTGTTCGATCTTGATCGCGAACACGTCCGCGCCGTGATGCTTCGCGATGTCGAACGCGCTGTCGGGGCCCTGCAGGATTTCGTCGGCCATCAGCGCGACCGGGAAACGGCGCATCAGGCGCGCGAGCGCCGCGGCCGACGCGACCGGCTGCTCGACCAGTTCGCAGCCGGCATCGGCCAGCGCCGGAATCGCGCGCACGGCCTGCGTTTCGCTCCACGCCATGTTCACGTCGACGCGCACCGACGCGCGATCGCCGACGGCCTTCTTGATCTCGGCCACGTGCCGGATATCCGCTTCCGGCGCCTTCGCGCCGATCTTCAGCTTGAACACATTGTGGCGGCGCAGGTCGAGCATCCGTTCGGCTTCGGCGATGTCGGTGGCCGTGTCGCCGGAAGCGAGCGTCCATGCGACCGGCAGGCGGTCGCGCCGGCGGCCGCCGAGCAGTTCGCTGACCGGCACGCCGAGCCGCTTGCCGTGCGCGTCGAGCAGCGCGGTTTCGAGCGCGCTCTTCGCGAAGTGGTTGACCTTCGCGAGCTTGCCGACGAATGCCATCAGCGCCTGGATGCGCGTCGCGTCCTTGCCGACGATCGCCGGTGCGAGGTAAGTGTCGATCGCGAGCTTCATCGCCTCGGGGCTTTCGGGGCCGTAGGCCATGCCCGCGATCGTGGTGCCTTCGCCGATGCCCGTCACGCCGTCGCTGCAGAACACCTGCACGAGCATCAGCGTCTGGCCGTGCATCGTCGCGACCGACAGCTTGTGCGGGCGGATCGTCGGCAGGTCGACGAGACGGGTTTCGATGCGTTCGACGGTGGCGGAGGACATGGGGCGCGCTGCTTGTGGGGAGTTCATGGGACGGATTTATACGCGCCGGGCAAATGCACCGTCCAATACTTTTGGCCTCGGATTTTCATACCTGACAGGTATTGAAATTCGGAAATATACGCGAATCACTGCGGTGCACCATACCTATATTGGCTGGTTATCGGTGCACGGCGCCTTGCTGGAGCGGGATGAGAACGGGTGCGGGATACGGCGGTTCGCGCGTTGCGCTGCGGCCGCTTGCAGACGGGTAGCGACCGCGGAAATCAGCGGTCGTCGCGGTAAACCAAGGGTTTTCCTGAGGGGAAAGCGGGCCGGACGGCAGCGGCACGACGGGCCGCTGCTTCATCCGGCATGCGTGAATGGCCGGTCAGCGGCCAGCCGCTGCGACCGACGCCTGCCATTGCGCGGCCACGCCGGCGTAATCCCTGACCTTGAAAGCCGAGCCGTCCTGGACATGGACCCAGCCCAGCGTCCGGTCGGCCAGCGGCTTGTCGTGCTCGTCCGTCGCGATCTTGACGATCGCATGCGCACGGATATGCACGAGACCCTCCGGATAGTCGGACGACGGGTTCGCCAGCGTCACCGTCACGAACGGGCCGAGGTCCTGCAGAAGTTGAGCGGCCGGCGGAAGGTCGGCCATCAGCAAACTGCCGCCCTTGACGCGATCGTCCACGCGGATGGCCATGCTGTCCGGCCGCCGGTGCGCGGCGGTCGGCAGCGACATCCAGAGCACGTGATCCGGGTTCACATAAACGACATCGGGATCGCCCATCGCGTCGCGCGTTTCAATCCGGGGTATCGGCATGCAGGGTCTCCAGTCGATCGTCGGGCACCGGGCGCCGGTGCGTCGGCCCCATGATGACGCCGCAATATGTCGGCTTTCCACGTGCCCTCCGACGCGGGGCGGCGAACCTCGTCAGGTCCCCATCCGGAGCATGGCGCGGCAACCTTTACCGGCCGGTCGGTGGCGCCGACTCAACCTGGCGCCACCGGCTATCCTCGCCACGTTGCCTGCGCCAGCTTCGCCACCAGTTCGTCGTACACCACCCGGATACGACGGGGTATCGGGCCACGCCGCGGCCGATAGACGTGCAACTTCCACGGTTCGGGTTCGAGGCTGGACAGCAACCGCACCAGGCGCCCCTTCTTGATGTATTGCCGGACGAGATATTCCGAGCACTGGCCGAATCCCAACCCCGCGCACACGGCCTCGATCTCCGCCTCGGCATCGTCCGTCAGATAGACCGGCGACACCGGCTTGAATTGTTGCTCCCCGCGAAAAATCCACGGCCACGCCCGGCCACTCGCGCGGTCGATCAGGCACGTCACCGGCATCGATTCGAGTGCCTTGAGGTTTTTCGGCTCACCCAGCCGTTTGATCAGCGACGGTGCGCCAACGACCCACATCGGCAGCGGCCCGACCATTCGCGCGACAAAGCGGTTGTCTCCGATCGCCCCGACCCGCACGCCGATGTCGATCTGTTCGTCGACCACCGGCGAAGGCACATCCGACAGCCTCAGGTCAGGCACGAGACCCGGATACCGCTGCACGAGATCGGTCAGGATCGGCTGGACGTAAAAACGCCCCATGCCTGACGGGGCCGTGATCCTGACGATGCCGACCGGTTCATCGGGCTGACCGTTCGCGGGCCCGAACAGCCCGTCGACGGCAGAAAGCGCCGCCTGCGCTTCAAGCGCAAACGACTGCCCGAAGGCCGTAATCCGGATACTCCGGGTCGTCCGGTGGAACAGGGTTTCGCCCAGCATCTCTTCGAGTTCGCGCACCGCGCGCGTGACGACCTGCGGCGACACGCCGAGACGCGCCGCCGCCTCGCGGAACGTGGGCGCCGCGGCCGCCGCGGAAAAGATCTTCAGGATGTCGAGCCGGTTGAGCATGAGGAACCCCTTTGACGCTCGCGAAGAAGCGATTTTAATTCCTGCGACAGGAATTCTGAATGCGCCATTGTTCCATTTTTTCTCGACCGACGAACGACCACAATAAGCACCAGACGTCGTTTCGACGTGGATGGTCAACCACTCTGGAGCATCTCATCATGAACGCAAGCACACATCCGGCTCAACTCGAGGGCCGCATCGCACTGGTGACGGGTGCCAGTTCCGGCATTGGCCGCGCATCTGCGATCGAACTCGCCCGTCGCGGCGCAAAGGTCGTCGTCTCCGCGCGGCGCAAGACCGAACTCGATCGACTGGTCGACGAAATCACGACCGCCGGCGGCGAAGCGAAGGCCTTCGTCGCGGACGTCGCGAGCGAAGACGATCTCCGCAAGCTCTTCGACTTCACGGTATCGACCTACGGACGCCTCGACATCGCGTTCAACAATGCCGGCACGGAAGGTGTGTTCGCGCCACTGCTCGAGCAGGATGCCGAACGCTTCGACATGGTGTTCGAACCGAATGTGCGCGGCGTGTTCAATTCGATGAAGTACGCGGCCGAAATCATGCTGCGCCAGGGTTCGGGCAGCATCATCAACAATGCATCGATGGGCGGGCTCATCGGCTTCGAGAATGCGTCGGTCTATATCGCGAGCAAGCACGCGGTGATCGGGATGACGAAGACGGCTTCGATCGAGTGGTTCAAACGAGGCGTGCGCGTCAACGCACTGTGCCCCGGGCTGATCGAAACGCCGTTCCATCACCGCGGCATCTGGCCGTCGGACGATGCACGGCAGGGCTTTGCCGCAGCGACACCGGCAGGACGGTGGGGATCCGCCGAGGAAATGGCGACGATCGTCGCGTTCCTCGCATCGGACGATTCCAGCTATGTGTCGGGGCATGCGCTCGTGGCCGACGGCGGCTATTCGATTGCATGACGCCTGAAGCGCGATCCGGAATGTCGTGGCCGTTCATCGTTGCGTAACCGGACTGACAGCGCGCACTGACTGCGCGCTGCCGGTTCGCGCATCCGGGTTCGTCGTACGGGAAGCGAAGGCCTCGGTTCGTACCGCCGTCACTACATACCGGTGGCCGCTGTCGGCTGCACCACCGCCCGTTTCGCGTGCAGGCGCAACGCAAGCCATGCGATCCCGACCGCGAACGCACCGACCACGCCGCCGAAGGTGCCGACCCACGGCAGCCCGAAGTCGCCCGCGATATGGTTGCCGAGCAGCGCGCCAGCGCCGATGCCGACGTTGTACAGGCCCGAGAAGATCGACACGGCCAGGTCGGTCCCCTCCGGCGCCAGCTTCAGCACCCACGCCTGCATCGCGAGGCCGAAACAGACGATCGCCCCGCCCCAGACCAGCGTATGCACGGATAGCGTGACGATGTTCAGCGCGCACGGGAACAGGATCAGCAGGCAGCCCGACAACGCGACGATCGACGCCAGCAGGAACTTGTCCGGCTGGTGCGGATAGACGCGGTTGAAGCAGATCGCGGCCGGCATGCCGGCGATGCCGAACAGGATCAGCACATAGGTGATCCGGCTGTTGCTCGCGTGGTTCACGCTCTGGACGAAGGGTTCGATGTACGTGTACGACGTGAAGTGCGCGGACACGACGAGCACGGTGATCGCGTACAGCGCCACCAGCGCCGGCTTGCGCAGAAAGACGCCGATGCTGCTGACGGAGCCCGCGCCCTGGCTCGGGAGTTCGGGTAACGTCGCGCGCAGCAGCAACAGCGCGATGCCCGCCGCGCCCGCGATGATCAGGAACGTGACGCGCCAGCCGAACGCCTCGCCGATCACGCGCCCGAGCGGAATGCCGGCGACCATCGCGATCGACGTACCCATCGCCAGCATGCTGAGCGCGCGGCTTTTCCGGTCGCTCGGCGCGAGCCGCACGGCCAGCGGGACGGAAATCGACCAGAACACCGCGTGCGCGCACGCAATGCCCAGCCGCCCGACCATCAGCACCGCGAAATTCCACGCGACACCGGTCACGATGTGGCTGACGATGAACACCACCAGCGCCCAGACCAGCAGCCTGCGGCGCTCGACATGACGCGTGACCAGCGTCAGCGGCAGCGATACGACGGCGACGGCCCACGCATAGATCGTCAGCATCAGGCCGACGTCGGTCGGCTGCATGTGCAGGCTGTCGCCGATCGCGCTGAGCAGCGCGACGGGCACGAACTCGGTGGTATTGAAGATGAAGGCAGTGAGTGCCAGGGCCAATACGCCCCACCACGCATGCTGGGAACTGACGGCATCCGGTGTTGCCATACCTGGAATCGACGAGACGAGGGTTGGGGGCGCGTACGGCGCGGAAAGCCCGGCCCGGCGCATCGCCGCGATTGTACCAGCGGCGCTTGACTCATCGCGGCACGGCACGGCGCGGAAACGGGACATGCTCATGACATGGCCGTGCGCCGATAATGTGTCGACAGGATTTTCACCGACGATTCGCCCGAACCCGATCGGGCCAGGAGATTCACATGCGCATTGAAACGTCTTTTCTGTTCGATCTCGACGGCACGCTCGTCGACAGCGTCTATCAGCACGTGCTCGCGTGGAAGGAAGCGCTCGATGCCGAGGGCATCGAACTGTCGGTATGGCGCATCCACCGCAAGATCGGGATGAGCGGCGGCCTCTTCCTGAACCAGCTGCTGCGCGAGACGGCGGGCGACATCGACGCCGAGCGCGTCGAACGGCTCGCCCGGCTGCATGCGGCCGCGTACCAGCGGCTGCGCGCGCAGGTTCGTCCGCTGCCGGGCGCACGCGAACTGCTCGCCGCGCTGTCGAGCGCGGGCATCCGCTGGGCGATCGCCACCAGCGGGCGGATGGAAACGGCCGCCATCAATCTCGAGGCGCTCGGCGTCGATCCGGCAAAGAACGTCGTCGTCACGCGCGACCAGGTGAAATATGCGAAACCGGACCCCGACCTGTTCCTGACCGCGGCCGCGCAACTGAACGTGCCGATCGAACACACGGTGGTCGTCGGCGACAGCATCTGGGACATGCTCGCCGCCAGCCGCTGCCGCGCGCTCGGCGTCGGGCTGCTGTCGGGCGGCTACGGCAGCGACGAACTGGAACGCGCGGGCGCGCTGCGCGTGTACGACGATCCGGCGGATCTGCTGTGGCATCTCGACGAGATTGCGGCGCGGCCCTGAATCGTCCGGATCACAGGGATCGCCGTCCACCCATCACGTGCGAACGGCACGGCGCGATCACGCATCGAAATCCAGATCGCCGATCAGGATCTCGCGGTCGCGCTGGGTCCGCGTGCTGAAGTCGACCGGCAATTCCATCTGCCATCGTTCGATCGTGACGGGCAGCGCCGCGAGATAACGGTCGAAGCGGCCGCGGTCGCGCTCGGCCAGCAGATCGTCGATCGCATCGTCGCGCCACGCGAGCCGCGCATTCAACGGGTTCGGCAAACCGACGGTCGACGTGAGGCCGATCACGTC
This sequence comes from Burkholderia pyrrocinia, assembly GCF_001028665.1. Classification (NCBI taxonomy): domain Bacteria; kingdom Pseudomonadati; phylum Pseudomonadota; class Betaproteobacteria; order Burkholderiales; family Burkholderiaceae; genus Burkholderia; species Burkholderia pyrrocinia. The sequence goes on along the minus strand of NZ_CP011505.1, from coordinate 402,601 downwards.
GACGCAGGTCGGGCTGCCCTGCCCGTCGTGCGGCACGACATCGACCTTCACTTCGCCAGGCCGGTACAGGTCGAGCACACGCGCCGCGATGCGCGGCGCGAACTCGGTTTCGAAACGTGCACGGACGTCGGGATTCATTGTTCCTCCTGGTTCGAATCATGTCGCCGGGCCGCTGTCACGCGGCGGCAATCTGCCCCTCGAATGCCGCTTCCGCGTTGAGGCTGACGAGATCGCGGCCGATCGTCGCGACCGCGAGCCGCGTGTCGCCGCGCCAGTACGCGATCGAACAGTCGTGCGCGCCGAGGTCGCCGTCGATCTCGACGCGATCCCATCGCTCCGCATGCCCGACATAGTTGACCGTCATGTCGTAATGCTGGCTCCAGAAGAACGGCACCGCGTCGAACGGCCGCTGCTGCCCGAGCATGTTGCGCGCCGCGACGATGCCCTGCCGCTCGGCGACGACCCAGTGCTCGACGCGAATGCGCTCACCCGTCAGCGGATCGGGCCAGCGTGCGATGTCGCCGGCCGCGTAGATGTCGGGTGCACTCGTCTGCAGGAAACGGTCGACCGTCACGCCGCGCTCGACGGCAAGACCCGCGTCCTGCGCGAGCGCGACGTTCGGACGGACGCCGATGCCGACCACCACGACATCGGCCGGCAGCACGTCGCCGGTCGACAGCGTCACGCTGTCCGCTGCGATCTGCGCAGGCGTCGCGCCGAGATGGAACACGACGCCATGCGATTCGTGCAGCGCCTTGATCGTGCCGCCGAGCGCTTCGCCGAGCACGCGCGCCATCGGTTGCGCGTCGGGCTCGACGACATGCACGTCGAGCCCGCGCGTGCGCAATGCAGCGGCCACTTCGAGCCCGATGAAGCTCGCGCCGATCACGACGCAACGGCGCGCCGTTTTCAGCTTGCCGATCAGCGCATCGCAGTCGGCACGCGAGCGGAGCACGCATACGTGCGGCAAGTCGGCACCGGGCACGGTCAACCGGTTCGGTTCGGCGCCCGTTGCAAGCAGCAGCGCGCCGTATTCGACGCGGCTGCCGTCCGCCAGCTCGACCGCATGCTGCGCGGGATCGATCCGTGCGACACGCGTGTCACATCGCACGTCGATTTGATGCTCGCTGTAGAACGACGGCGCGCGCAGCGGCAGCCAGTCGGCGTCGGCCGTGCCCGCGAGATAGTCCTTCGACAGATTCGGCCGGTCGTACGGCGGATCGCGGTCGGCACTCAACAGCGTGACTGGATTCGGATAGCCTTCCTGCCGCAGCGTCACGGCGGCTGCGATCGCCGCGGCGCCGCCGCCGACGATCACCACCGATGCAGGCAACCCGGCCGCATTCAGCGCAGGCGGTGCGGCGGCCGGCCGCGCATCGAGCACGACGGCGCGACCGTCGCGGCGTTCGACGCGCCAGCACGGCAGCCCGTCGAGCGCCGGCGCACGCAGCATGGCGCCGGTGCGCAGGCAGAACGCCGCGTGGTGCCACGGGCAGCGGATCGTGTCGCCGACCAGCAGGCCGTCGGCCAGCGGCGCGCCGTAGTGCGTGCAGTGCGCACCCACGGCAAACAGTTCGTCGGCGCGACGCACGAGCAGCACCGCTGCGTCGCCGACATGGCCCTCGATCATCGCGCCGTCGGCGAGATCGTCGAGCGCGATGCCCTGCGCGAGATCGGGGGGTGAAGACGAGGAGTCGCTTCCGGACATGACGTCGCTCCCGCAAAGTCAGGTAACGATCCCATTATCGGCGTCCCTCATGAAAAGAACAGGCACAGACGCCCCGCAGCGCACGCAAACATCGACTGTAGCTTGTACGCGATCCATGACCGGCGTAGAACGTCAGCAACGTTGCGGCGCAACACGCCGGCCGCAGCGCGTCCGGACTTCCGCGCGGCCCGCGCAATCCGCATGCCGCCCCGCCTTCATTCCGTCACCAGGAGCGCTTCCGATGGCCACCGTCCTGTGCGTGCTCTACCCCGATCCCGTCGACGGCTATCCGCCGCGCTACGTGCGCGACGCGATTCCGGTCATCACGCAATACGCCGACGGACAAACCGCGCCGACGCCGGCCGGCCCCCTCGGCTTCCGGCCCGGCGAACTCGTCGGCTCGGTGTCCGGCGCGCTCGGGTTGCGCGGCTATCTGGAGGCGCACGGTCACACGCTGATCGTGACGAGCGACAAGGACGGCCCCGACTCCGAGTTCGAGCGCCGGCTGCCCGACGCGGACGTGGTGATCTCGCAGCCGTTCTGGCCCGCGTACCTGACGGCCGAACGGATCGCCCGCGCGCCGAAGCTGAAGCTCGCGCTGACGGCCGGCATCGGCTCGGATCACGTCGATCTCGACGCCGCGGCGCGCGCACGCATCACCGTCGCCGAAGTCACCGGCTCGAACAGCATCAGCGTCGCCGAGCACGTGGTAATGACGACGCTCGCGCTGGTGCGCAACTACCTGCCGTCGCATGCGGTCGCGCAGCAAGGCGGCTGGAACATCGCCGATTGCGTGTCGCGCAGCTACGACGTCGAAGGCATGCATTTCGGCACGGTCGGCGCGGGGCGCATCGGCCTCGCGGTGCTGCGCCGGCTGAAGCCGTTCGGGCTGCATCTGCACTACACGCAGCGGCACCGGCTCGACGCCCCGATCGAGAAGGAACTCGCGCTCACGTATCACGCCGATGCCGCGTCGCTCGCAGGTGCCGTCGATATCGTGAACCTGCAGATTCCGCTGTACCCGTCGACCGAGCACCTGTTCGACGCGGCGATGATCGCGCGGATGAAGCGCGGCGCATACCTGGTCAACACCGCGCGTGCGAAGCTGGTCGACCGCGACGCGGTCGTGCGTGCCGTGACGTCCGGGCATCTCGCGGGCTACGGCGGCGACGTGTGGTTTCCGCAGCCGGCGCCGGCCGACCATCCGTGGCGCACGATGCCGTTCAACGGGATGACGCCGCACATCTCGGGCACGTCGCTGTCCGCTCAGGCGCGTTATGCGGCCGGCACGCTGGAAATCCTGCAATGCTGGTTCGACGGCAAGCCGATCCGGAACGAATACCTGATCGTCGACGGCGGCACGCTCGCGGGAACGGGTGCGCAATCGTATCGGCTGACCTGACGCGATGCGAAGCTCGGTTGCATGCCGTTGCAAGCGGCCGTGCACTCGCACGGCTGCCGAGCGCGCTGCGCTGTGCGAGCCCGCGTGCGCTCAAGCGTCGTCGACGTTGTCCGCGTAGTGGTCGATCGCAACCTTGCACTCGTCGAACACCACCGTCAGCTGCTCGACGTCGTTCGACTCGACCCACTTGCGGATCTGCAGGAAGTAGCCGGTGCCGAGATCGGCGATGCGGGCCGGATCGGCGGTCGTCACGTCGACGGTCGCGATCGCGCGGTTGCCGGGCAGCGGCGACAGCGTCGCCGCGATGTCGAAGCGACGGTACGATTGATCGATGCGCATGCTGTTCTCCGGAAGCGGTAGGAAGGCGGCGCTCAGCCGAGCGACTGGCGGAAGACCTTGCCGCCGAATCCCGTCACGACGTTGTCGACCGAGAACGGCGTGGCTTCCTTCGCCTCGAGAATGATCGCGACGCTGCCGGGCACGAGCCGCGCGGCCACCGTCTCGACGAACGTGCCGTCGAGCAGCGCGTTGCCGGCCGCTTCCGCGAGAATGCCGGCGCCCGCGCCGGCCGCCATGCCGGTGATCACGCCGAGCGGCCCGGCGAGCATGCCGAGCAGGCCGCCCGCGATCGCGCCGATCACGCCGCCCTTGAACGGCCGCGATTCGGCGTCGAGCACCGCGAGCTTGCCGGACGCGTCCTTTTCGACGACGACGCCGTTCTCGATGTGGAATCCTTCATTCTTCTCCGACAGCGCGTCGAAATCGTTCGCGGCGTGGCGGGCCGTGTCGACGCTGCCGAACACGGCGACGATCAGTTGCTTGGTCATTCGACACCTCTCTCGTGTAGATGGACATACGCGGCTGCCGCACATCGCACGGCACGACGGTCCGGGACCACGCACGCGCGGTGCGCGGGCACCCCGGTGTTCAATTCAGATGCCTGTTGCCGCTTCACGTGCCCGGGCCGCATCGACATACGCTTGCGCGGCCGCCAGCTGCATCGCGACGACGGACTGCGCACGTGTGCGCGCCGTATCGGCGTCACGCACGTCGCGCGCCAGCCGGTAGGCATCCGACGACGCTTGCTGCAATTCGATCGCCTGCTTCGTTTCGACGGAATGCGTGCTCATCCTGCCCCTCCCTGTAGAGATAGGGTGCATATCGTTCGCGCGTCACCGGCCCACATGCGCGTCCTCTTCGACATCGTCGACATCGGCCGGGAAACGATGCTGACCGAAACTCAGGATCAGCACGCCCACCGCGAGCAGCACGATACCGAAGGTCGTCATCAGCATCCGCTCGGGGCTATCCGTCGCGCCGCGCAGGATCAGGTCGCGCGCGAGCGACGTCATCGCAATGAACAGAGGAAACCGCACCGGCAGCCGGCCGAGCCGCAGGTAGCGCACGTTCATCGCGAGCACTTCCAGATACAGGAACATCAGCAGCAGGTCGGTCAGCGACACCTCGCCCGCGAGCACGACCTTCCACGCTTCCTGCGTCATCGCAAACGCGGTCGCGAGCCCGATCACGACCAGCCCGGCCAGTTCGGCCGCGTGAAGGAAATGGCCGAAACGGCGACGGATGCGCTCGGACGGCGAACAGGAAACGGTAGACGTATTCAAGGTGACTGTCGGTGTGACGATGGATGAGCGGTGCCGGGCGGCACGAAATCGGCGCAAAGCGCACTGCGATGCGCGGCATCGAGCGCATCCGGCACCGGCTTGCGAGCCGCACCGGCCACGCCGGTCGCCTGCTCGACCGCGGACAACGTCCGGCGGCAGCACACGTGGAACGCGACGCCCGCGTCGGTACATGCCACGTCGTCGTGCTCGCGGCACAGCAGCAGCCGGCAGCCGAGATACCGTTCGAGGCAGTCGATCCGCTCGCTCACCTGCGCGTCGCCGAGCTTCAGTTCGGACGCGGCGCCGGACAGGCCGCCATGCTCGACCACCGCGACATAAACACGCATCGCTTCCAGCAGGTTCATGGTGACGCTCCTCGTCGGCGGCGCAGCGGGACCTAATCTACTGCACGCTGCACGCACGCTCAAGAGCACAGCGCCGCGCATGCCAGGAGTACAGCTGCGCGGGCCACGCGCAAAATCCGGCCCCGTTTGACGCATTCGAATGACAGATTGGCGATACCAGTGCAAAGCCCCGCCGAAGCTGCTAGATTGCATGCTCGACGACGTTACGCGGTGCGCGCAGGTCACGCGCCGGGCGGCCGGCCGCTGCTGCTGCGGCCCGTTGCGCGATGCGCGCGCAACGTCCTTCATCCGCATGTCACAAAGAGAACAGTCGCATGACACAGTTCAACCGTTCGCCTTCGCGCGCCGCGGCAGCCGCGGCCCGTCCGTTCCGACATGACTGACCGGCAGGCCGCGATGCAGACACCTCCCCCACTCTCCCAGGCCGTTCACAGCACGATCACGCGCAGCGCGATCTTCCTCGTGGCGACGATCAATCCCGGTGCCGATCACGCCGACACGATCCGTTCATGGTGCGGCGACATCGCCGCGCTCGTGCGCTCGGTCGGCAAGCGCGTGCCGGGCGGCAACCTGACCTGCGTGTGCGGCTTCGGCGCCGACGCGTGGGATACGCTGTTCGGCGACCCGCGCCCCGCGTCGCTGCATCCGTTCCGCGAATTCGGCGCCGGGCAGCGCGTCGCGGTCGCGACGCCGGGCGACATCCTGCTGCACATCCGCGCCGAAGCGATGGACCTGTGCTTCGAACTCGCGACGCAACTGCTCGGCGCGCTCGGCAGCGCAGTCACGGTCGTCGACGAGGTGCACGGCTTCCGCAATTTCGACCAGCGCGCGATGATCGGCTTCGTCGACGGCACCGAGAACCCCGAAGGCCGCGAGGCGGTCGACTTCACGGTGATCGGCGATGAAGACGCGGAATTTGCCGGCGGCAGCTACGTGATCGTGCAGAAGTACCTGCACGACATGGCCGGCTGGAACGCGCTCGCGGTCGAGACGCAGGAGCGCATCATCGGCCGCACCAAGCTGTCCGACATCGAGCTCGCGCCGGACGTGAAGCCGTCGTGTTCGCACAGCTCGCTGACCACGCTCGACGAGAACGGCCAGGAAGTGAAGATCCTGCGCGACAACATGCCGTTCGGGCGCCCGGGCGCCGGTGAATTCGGCACCTATTTCATCGGCTATGCGCGCTCGCCGGCGCCGATCGAGCAAATGCTCGAGAACATGTTCGTCGGCCGCCCGCCCGGCAACTACGACCGCCTGCTCGACTACAGCCGCGCGGTCACCGGCTCGCTGTTCTTCGTACCGTCGACCGACCTGCTCGAAGCGCTCGCCGATCGCGCGGCGCCGGCCGCCGACGCCGTGCAACCGGAATCCTCGTCGTCCGCGCCGCAGCGCGACGGCTCGCTGAAAATCGGCTCGCTGAAAGGAACCCAAGCCTATGAATAACCTGCACCGCGAACTCGCCCCGATCTCGTCGTCCGCCTGGGAACAAATCGAGGAGGAAGTGGCGCGCACCTTCAAACGATCGGTGGCCGGCCGCCGCGTCGTCGACGTCGACGGCCCCGAAGGCCCCGAGCTGTCGGCCGTCGGCACCGGGCACCTGGTGGAGGTCAGCGCGCCGCGCGAGCACGTGAACGCGCGGCTGCGCGAGGTCCGCACGATCGTCGAGCTGACGGTGCCGTTCGAGTTGAGCCGCGATGCGATCGACAGCGTCGAGCGCGGCGCGCGCGATGCCGACTGGCAACCGGCGAAGGAGGCCGCGCAGCGGCTCGCGTTCGCCGAGGACAACGCGATTTTCGACGGCTACCCGGCGGCCGGCATCGTCGGCATTCGCGAAGGCACGTCGAACCGCAAGCTCACGCTGCCGGCGGACGTCAGCGCGTACCCGGACGCGATCAGCGACGCGCTCGAAGCGCTGCGGCTTGCGGGCGTCGACGGCCCGTACTCGGTGGTGCTCGGCTCGGACGCGTATACCGCGCTCAGCGAGGCGCGCGACCAGGGTTATCCGGTCCTCGGCCACATCAAGCGGATCGTCAGCGGCGAGATCATCTGGGCGCCGGCGCTCAGCGGCGGCTGCGTGCTGTCGATGCGCGGCGGCGATTACGCGTTGCACCTCGGGGAAGACGTATCGATCGGCTACACGAGCCATACCGACAAGGCCGTCCGCCTGTACCTGCGCGAGACGTTCACGTTCCTGATGCTGACGAGCGAAGCATCGGTGGCCGTGGCGCCGCAGGGCAATCCGGCGGCCTGACAGCAGTTGCCTGCGCGCGCTGCCCGCCCGGGCGTCGCGCGCGACCTGCCGCGCTGCCGGCCGCATGTTCGTCGCCGATCGAACCCATCTTGCATGGAGATTGTCATGAGCGATACGAATGATGCACTGCAGACACTGCAAGCGTCGGTCGACAGCCTGAAGAAGACGGTCGACGCGAACGCGGGCAGCGAGGCCGGCGACACCGCCGTGTTGTTTACCGTCGTGTCGCTGATGCTGGCTGAGTTGCCGCCCGACACGCGCAACCTGATCGAGGATTCGTTCTCCGTCTGGGCCAATGGTCTGCCGAATGCGGCACTCGCAACAGACGTGAAGCAGATCGCCCGGCAGCGGCTCGCGATGAAACTGTCCGACTGATCGCGGTTCGCCACGGTTGGCGCCATGTCCGGCCCGTACCGTGCAACCCGACCTCTCCCTTGGCCGCCACGCGCGCATCGGCTGCGGTGCGCGCGTGGCCGGCCATGACCGGTTCGCGCACGCCACCGGCGCGCGCGCTCGCACTGCGGCACTTCTGCCGCGCTGGTCTACCCGCATCACCGTCCGTTTGCCGGCAACCGGCGCCCTGCGCGCCGATGTCGCACCGCGCTCCGTTCTCGTTCCGCTCCTCCCTGCCTCCAGTCACCGCACGCGGCGCATGCCGCGCATGCCCGTGCCGCCGCGTGCGCGCCCGTCTGTACTCCTTGCCCCTCGTGCGCGCGCGCATGTGAGGGTGCAATTCGCGGTCGGTCCGATGTGGAACTGTGTCTTGGATGGCCCCCGCCGATTCGCTATTTTGAACGCAGTCGAAGCGATGCCGTGGGCTCCTCGCAGCACTCGCGCTTCCCGCCCCGACCGCGACCGTGTGATACGCCGGCGCGCGCTGCGCGACAGCGCGGGCGCCGCACGCGCACCGCCGCGCCGCACGTCGCATGTTCGCGGTCGGGACGTGCGAGCGCCGCATCGCATCGGGACTTCACCCTTCGATCCACCTTCACCGACAGGAGCCAGACCACCATGCCCGCACTTTGCGATATCTGCCACGCCCGGCCGGCCGTCGCGCGCGCAACCGTGATGCAGGACGGCGAGCGCAAGACGATCTCGATTTGCGATTACCACTTCCGTCAGCTGATGCGGCATCAGAGCATGCTGAACCCGTTCGATTCGCTGCTGGGCGGCGGCGGCTCGTCGTCGCTGTTCGGCGAGCTCGGTGACGAATCGCCGCTCGCCGCCGAGGTGCCGCGCGAATCGGTCGACCCGACCGACGCGTTCAGCGAACAGACGCTCGAACTGCTGCAGCGCGCGGCCGAGAAGGCGCACGAGCTGCGCCGCAGCGAACTCGACTCCGAACACCTGCTCTACGCGCTCGCGGACACCGACGTGTGCGCCGCGCTGCTGAAGGAACTGAAGCTGTCGCCGCAGGACATCAAGTCGTATATCGACGAGCATGCGCACACCGGCACGGCCGCCCCCGATGCGCCGCTCGACAAGCTGTCGATCTCGCCGCGCGTGAAGAAAGCCGTGCAATACGCGTTCCAGGCGTCGCGCGATCTCGGCCACTCGTATATCGGCCCCGAGCACCTGCTGATCGGGCTCGCATCGGTGCCGGACAGCATCGCCGGCACGCTGCTGAAGAAATACGGCGTGACGCCCGAGGCGCTGCGCCAGAAGGTCGTGAAGGTGGTCGGCAAGGGCGCCGAGGATGGCCGCGTCGATGCACCGACCGGCACGCCGAACCTCGACAAGTTCGGCCGCGACCTCACCGCGATCGCGCGCCAGGGCAAGCTCGACCCGGTGCTCGGCCGCGCGCAGGAAATCGAGAGCACGATCGAAGTGCTCGCGCGCCGCAAGAAGAACAACCCGGTGCTGATCGGCGAGCCGGGCGTCGGCAAGACGGCGATCGTCGAAGGGCTCGCGCAGCGGATCGTCAACGGCGACGTGCCCGAGGTGCTGCGCAACAAGCGGCTCGTCGAGGTCAACATCAACTCGATGGTGGCCGGCGCCAAGTATCGCGGCGAATTCGAGGAGCGCGCGAAGCAGCTGATCGACGAAGTCACCGCGAAGCAGGACGAACTGATCCTGTTCATCGACGAGCTGCATACGATCGTCGGCGCGGGCCAGGGCGGCGGCGAAGGCGGCCTCGACATCGCGAACGTGCTGAAGCCCGCGCTCGCGCGCGGCGAGCTGAGCCTGATCGGCGCGACGACGCTCAACGAATACCAGAAGTACATCGAGAAGGACGCCGCGCTCGAACGGCGCTTCCAGCCGGTGTTCGTGCCGGAGCCGAGCGTCGAGCAGACGATCGTGATCCTGCGCGGGCTGCGCGACAGCCTCGAGGCGCACCACCAGGTGACGTTCGCCGACGACGCGTTCGTCGCGGCTGCGGAATTCGCCGACCGCTACATCACGTCGCGCTTCCTGCCCGACAAGGCGATCGACCTGATCGACCAGGCCGCCGCGCGCGTGCGGATCGGCGCGACGTCGCGCCCGGTCGACATCCAGGAAGGCGAAGCGCAGATCGCGCAACTGAAGCGCGAGCAGGACTACGCGACGTCGCGCAAGCGCTTCGACGAAGCGAAGCAGTTCGAGGAGCAGATCAACGCGAAGCAGAAGGCGGTCGACGAAAAGATGGAGGCGTGGCAGCGCAAGACCGGTTCCGAAACGCTCGAGGTGACGGTCGAATCGGTCGCCGAGGTCGTGTCGCGGCTGACCGGCATCCCCGTGTCCGAACTCACGCAGGAAGAGCGCCAGAAGCTGCTGAAGATGGAGGAGCAGTTGCGCGAGCGCGTGGTCGGCCAGAGCGACGCGGTGGTGGCCGTCAGCGATGCCGTGCGGCTGTCGCGCGCGGGGCTCGGCCAGACGCACCGGCCGATCGCGACGTTCCTGTTCCTCGGGCCGACGGGCGTCGGCAAGACCGAGCTCGCGAAGGCACTGGCCGAGACCGTGTTCGGCGACGAGCAGGCGATCATCCGCATCGACATGTCCGAGTACATGGAACGGCACGCGGTCGCGCGGCTGATCGGCGCGCCGCCCGGCTACGTCGGCTACGACGAAGGCGGCCAGCTCACCGAGCGCGTGCGGCGCCGCCCGTACAGCGTGATCCTGCTCGACGAGATCGAGAAGGCGCACCCGGACGTCTACAACGTGCTGCTGCAGGTGTTCGACGACGGCCGCCTGACCGATGGCAAGGGCCGCGTGGTCGACTTCAGCAACACGATCATCATCGCGACGAGCAACCTCGGCGCCGCGATCATCATGGACAACCTGACGCAGCCGGAAGCCGCGCGCAAGACCGACAAGGCGATCCGCGACGAGCTGATGCAGGTGCTGAAGGGCCATTTCCGCCCCGAGTTCCTGAACCGGATCGACGAGGTGATCGTCTTCCACGCGCTGTCGAAGGAGAACATCCGCGCGATCGTGCAGATTCAGCTCGACCGCGTGGTGCGCACGGCCGCAGCGCAGGACATCACGCTCGTGATGGGCGATGCGCTCGTCGAGCACCTGACCGAAGCCGGCTACCAGCCCGAGTTCGGCGCGCGCGAGCTGAAGCGCCAGATCCGCCAGACCATCGAGACCAAGCTCGCGAAGGAGATCCTCGCCGACCGGCTGAAATCGGGCGACCGCGTCGAGGTCGACTACGACAAGGACAGCGACGAAGTGAAGTTCGACAAGCTCGCCGCGCCTGAAGCGAAGGACACGAAGGACGCGAAGAAAGACGCCGACGGCAAGGCGAAACCGAACGGCAACGCGGCCGCCAACGCATCCGGCGAAGCGAAGGACGGCGCTGCGCCTGCCGACGTGCCGCCGCCCACCGCGAAATCTTCGGCCAAGAAGTCGTCCGGCGCGAAGAAGGACGCGCACTGAAACCCCGCCTGCCCTGTACCCCGGGGCACGCATGACCTGCTCCGTCCGACGGACGGAGCCGCACCACGCCGCGACACGGCGCAACCCGAGCCGCCCGCACCGGGCCCGGCTCTTGGAGATTCTCATGACAAATCGACGCGAAGTGCCAGGCATCAGGAAGTACGATGGGCCCGCCGGCGGTTGGGGCGCGCTTCGCGCGACAGCCGAGGCCGTTCGCACGCAGATGGAAACCATCGAGGCGCCGATCGTGCTGATGCGGACCAACCAGCCCGACGGTTTCGACTGCCCCGGCTGCGCATGGCCCGACAAGGAACACAAGTCGACGTTCCAGTTCTGCGAGAACGGCGCGAAGGCCGTCACGTGGGAAGCGACGACCAAGCGCGTGACGCCCGAGTTCTTCGCGGCGAACACGGTGTCGTCGCTGCTGCGCATGTCGGACTACGAACTGGAGAACATGGGCCGGCTCACGCATCCGCTCGTCTACGATCGCGCGACCGACACGTTCCGCGCGATCGAATGGGACGACGCGTTCGCGCGCATCGGCGACGTGCTGCGCGCGCTGCCGCCCGAGCAGGTCGAGTTCTACACGTCGGGCCGCGCGTCGAACGAAGCCGCGTACCTGTACCAGTTGTTCGCACGCGAACTCGGCACCAACAACTTCCCCGACTGCTCGAACATGTGCCACGAGCCGACCAGCGTCGGCCTGCCGCAATCGATCGGCATCGGCAAGGGCACCGTGTCGCTGGAGGATTTCGACCACTGCGAGCTGATCATCTCGATCGGCCACAACCCGGGCACGAACCACCCGCGGATGATGGGCACGCTGCACGAATGCTCGCGGCGCAACGTGCCGATCATCGTGTTCAATCCGCTGCGCGAGCGCGCGCTCGAACGCTTCGCGGATCCGCAGGACATGATCGAGATGGCGTCGTTCGGCTCGACGCGGATCGCGTCGACGTACTACCAGCTCGACGCGGGCGGCGACGCAGCCGCGCTGAAGGGCATCATGAAGGCGCTGCTGCAGCTCGAAGCCGAGCGCGGCGACGTGCTCGACCGCGACTTCATCGCGCAGCACACCAACGGCTTCGACGCGTTCTCGGCCGACCTGCAGGTCACGTCGTGGGACGACATCGAGCGCGCGAGCGGCCTCAGCCAGGCGCAGCTCGAACAGGTCGCACTCGCCTACGCGAAGTCGAACGCGACGATCGTCACGTACGGGATGGGCGTCACGCAGCACAACAAGGGCACCGCAACCGTACGCCTGATCGCCGACCTGCTGCTGATGCGCGGCAACATCGGCAAGCCCGGCGCCGGCGTGTGCCCGCTGCGCGGCCATTCGAACGTACAGGGCAACCGCACGGTCGGCATCACCGAGAAGCCGTCGGCCGAGTTCCTGAAGAAGATCGAGGATGTGTGCGGCTTCACGCCGCCCGCGCATCACGGGCATGACGCCGTGCAGGCGATGCAGGCGATGGTCGACGGCAGCGCGAAGGCGCTGCTGTGCCTCGGCGGCAACTTCGCGGTCGCGCTGCCCGATCCCGAGCTGTCGTTCCCGGCAATGGCGAAGCTCGACCTGAGCGTGCACCTCGGCACGAAGCTGAACCGCTCGCACCTGCTGGTCGGGAAGGAAACCTTCATCCTGCCCGTGCTCGGCCGCACCGAGCTCGACATGCAGGCGAGCGGCCGGCAATCGATCACCGTCGAGGATTCGATGTCGATGGTCCACGCGTCGGCCGGCAAGCTCAAGCCGGCGTCCGACCAGTTGCGCTCGGAGCCCGCGATCGTCGCGGGGATCGCGCATGCGACGCTGCCGAACAGCAAGGTCGCGTGGCTCGACCTGATCGCCGACTACGACCGCATCCGCGACCTGATCGACCGCACGGTGTCCGGCTTCGAGGCGTTCAACGAGCGCATCCGCACGCCGGGCGGCTTCCGGCTGCCGCTGCCGCCCACCGAGCGCGTGTGGCCCACGGCGACCGGCAAGGCGATGTTCTCGGTGTACAAGGGCGTCGCGGAAGACGCGGAAGTGCTCGGCGGCGAGCATGTGCTGCGGCTGATCACGCTGCGCAGCCACGACCAGTACAACACGACGATCTACGGGCTCGACGACCGCTATCGCGGCGTGTTCGGGCGGCGCGACGTGCTGTTCATGAACCCGGCGGATCTCGCGAAGTACGGGCTCGAACACGGCGACCTCGTCGACATCGAAACGATCACCGCGTCGGGCCGGACGCTGCGTCTCGAGAAGATCACCGCGATCGAGTACGACATCGCGCCGGGTTCGGTCGGCGCGTACTACCCGGAAGCGAACGTGCTCGTGCCGCTCGACTACATCGACAAGGAAAGCGGCACGCCGTCGTACAAGTCGGTGCCGGTGCGCGTCGAGCGATCGGCGGTCGCGTGATGCGCGGGCAGGCTTGCGGTGCTTCATCCGCCGCGAGCCTGCCCTCGTCATATCGACATACTTCCACGGGCCGCCGCATCGCCACCGCTGCGGCGGCCCCACTCTTCCTGCTCCGCTTCGAACTGCGGCCCGCTTACTGCGCTGCCGTCGGCGGCAGATGCGCACTGCCCTGCCGGCGCCGATACGCGCTGTCGCGCGATGCGAGCCAGTAGTACAGCGGCGACGTCAGCAGCAGCCCCACGAGCCACGACAGGTCCGCGCCGCCGAGATGCGCGGGAATCGGGCCCGCATACATCGGCGTGTTCATGAACGGAATCTGCACGAGGATCCCGATCGCATACGCGAGCAGCGCCTGCGGATTGAAACGGCCGTAGATGCCGCCGTCCGCCATGAAGATCGACTTGATGTCGTACTTGCCCTTGTGGATCACGTAGAAGTCGATCAGGTTGATTGCCGTCCATGGCACGAGCACGACCAGCAGCGCGAGCACGAGATCGACGAGGTTGCCGACGAAGTTCGTCGACGCGCCGATCGCCGCGTAGCAGCACGCCACGAAGATCACGACCGACACCACAGCGCGCGTCTTCGCAGTCGGAATCCACTTGTAGGCGAACGTCTGCACCGACGTGATCACCGCGAGCACCGCGCCGTACAGGTTCAGCGCGTTGTGGCTGATCACGCTCAGCAGGAACAGCACGAGCATCAGCGGGCCGAGCGGGCCGGTCGCCTGCTTGACCGCATCCATCGTGTCCGCGCCGGCCGGCACCGCGAGCACCGCGACCGAACCGAAGATGAACGCGAGCGTCGAGCCGATCGTGCAGCCGAGGTAGGTCGCCCAGAACGTCGACGCAACGCCGGCATCCTCCGGCAGATAGCGCGAATAGTCCGATACGTACGGCGCGAACGCGATCTGCCACAACGCCGACAGCGACACCGTCGCGAGCCAGCCCGCGAAGTTGAAGCCGCCGCGCGTCAGGAAATCGTCGGTCGTCACGTGCGTGAGGATCATCCAGAAGCCGACGAGAATGCCGATGCCGAGCACCCATGTACCGATGCGGTTCAGGATATGGATGAAGCGGTAGCCGACGATGCCGATCAGCCCCGAGCCCACCGCGCCGATCACGATGCCGACGGGCACCGGCACCGACGACGCGATGCCGTGCACCGACTTGCCGGCGAGCACGATGTTCGACGCGAAGAAACCGACGTACATCACGGCCGCGATCACCGTGACGAGCAGCGCACCCCACGAACCGAACTGCGCGCGGCTCTGGATCATCTGCGGGATGCCCATCTGCGGCCCCTGCGCGGAATGCAGCGCCATCAGCACGCCGCCGACCGCCTGGCCGACGACGATCGCGACGATGCCCCACATCAGGTTCAGGTGAAACAGCTGCACGCCGAGCGCGCCGGTCACGATCGGCAGCGGCGCGATATTGCCGCCGAACCAGAGCGTGAACAGGTCGCGCACCTTGCCGTGGCGTTCCGCGGGCGGCACGTAGCCGATCGTGTGTTTCTCTATCATCGGGGACGCGTTGCGGTCCACGTTCGTCATGGTGAAGTCTCCTGTCCTGCGCGGCGATGCGCGCTTGCCGTTTCAGCCGGCGCGCGATGGGGTGCGCGCCTGCAATCGGGTCCGGATACGCGAGCGACGACGCGCCGCGTGCACGCGCGGCGGTGTCGGCCGAGGCAGAGGATGCTCGGCAGGCGGGGACGGATGACATATCCCGCCGGCACACGCGCAGCCTCGTTGTGATCCGGATTGGAGACGATGGTGCGCCACGCGCGCCGGGGCCGGAAAATACTAAAAATATTTCCGGGACATACGAAAAAGCTCTGCAGCGGAAATTTCGGCGCCGGCGGTCTTCGGGTAAGGTGCTACGCGAAACCATGGACAGAATGCGCCCGCGGCGCCACGCCGGGGGCCGGGCATCAGAGGTGCTTGTGGCTCACTACACTTTGCGGCAACTGAAGTACTTCGTGACGACGGTGGAATCCGGCAGCGTCGCCGAGGCGTCGCGCCAGCTCTTCATCGCGCAGCCGTCGATCTCCAGCGCGATCAAGGGGCTCGAGGAAAGCTTCGGCGTGAAGCTGTTCATCCGCCATCACGCGCAGGGCGTGTCGCTGACGCCGAGCGGCACGCGTTTCTACCGGAAAGCGCAGGAGCTGCTGCGCATCGCGCATGAATTCGAACAGAACGCGCTCGCCGACAACGACGTGATCACCGGGCAGATCGACATCGGCTGCTTCGAGACGGTCGCGCCGCTCTATCTGCCGCAACTGATCGCGGGGTTTCGCGAGCGCTACCCGGGCGTCAACATCCGGCTGCGCGACGGCGACCAGCAGGAACTCGTGCAGGGCCTGACGTCCGGCACGTTCGATCTCGCGCTGATGTACGACCACGATCTCGACGGCACGATCGAAACCGAGCCGCTGATGCCGCCGCAGCAGCCGTACGTGCTGCTGCCGGAGAACCACCGGTTCGCGGGCCAGCCGCACGTGTCGCTACGCGATCTTTGCGTCGAACCGATGATCCTGCTCGACGTGCAGCCGAGCCGCACGTATTTCGTCAGCCTGTTTCATGAGCTCGGGCTGACGCCGAACATCGTGTTCGGCTCGCCGTCGATCGAGATGGTGCGCGGGATGGTCGGCCAGGGCTTCGGTTTCTCGCTGCTCGTCACGCGCCCGCATTCGGAATACACGTACGACGGCCGGCGCGTCGTGACGATCGGCCTCAGCGAAACGGTGAGCCCGTCGGGGCTCGTGAGCGCGCGCCTGAAACGCGGGCAGCTCACCAAGCAGGCGCAGTCGTTCGTCGATTTCTGCCGCGAGCGGCTCGCGCAGATCGTCGCGGAATCGGCGCGATAACGAAGCAGAAAACGCACGCGCCGCAGGACGGGCGCGTGCGTGTCGGCAGTATCGGCAGCCCGTTCAGGCGGCCGCGGAAAGATGCGCGACCAGACGGCCCAGCATCGCGTCGCATCCGTGCAGTTGTTCGAGCGTGACGAACTCGTCGGGCTTGTGCCCCTGGTCCATGCTGCCGGGCCCGCACACCACGGTCGGAATGCCGGCCTGCCCGAACAGCCCGCCCTCGGTGCCGAACGCGACCGTGCCGAACGCGTCGGACCCGCTCAGCATCGCGAGCAGGCGCGCGGCTTCGCTATCCGGCGCGGTCGCGAGCCCCGGATACGCACCCAGCGGCTGCAGCTGGATATCGGTATCGGGCTGCACCGCGCGCATTCTCGGCAACAGTTCGGATTCCGCATAGTCCTGCAGCTTCCTCGGCACGTCGTGCGCATCGAAGTCCGGCAGCGCACGCACCTCGAAATCGAACTCGCATTCGGCCGGCACGATGTTCAGCGCGCGGCCGCCCTTGATCAGCCCCGTCTGCACGGTCGAGAACGGCGGATCGAAGCGGCTGTCGTGCCGTTCGGGCCGCGCGAGCGCCGCGCCGATTTCGCCGAGCCGGCCGATCAGCTTCGCCGCATAGTCGATCGCGTTGACGCCCGACGGCGCGTACGCCGAGTGGCACGCGGCGCCCTTCACGTGGCAGCGCATCGCGAGCTTGCCCTTGTGACCGAGCACCGGCTTCAGTTCGGTCGGCTCGCCGATCAGGCACAGGCGCGGCCGGTGCTCGCGCGCGGCCAGTTCCGCGAGCATCGGCCGCACACCAAGGCAGCCGATTTCCTCGTCGTACGAGAACGCGAGATGCACGGGCACGCTCAGCGGCCGTGCGACGAACGTCGGTACGGCCGCGAGTACCGAAGCGATGAAACCCTTCATGTCGGCCGTGCCGCGGCCGTACAGGCGACCGTCGCGCTCGGTCAGCCGGAACGGCTCGACCGTCCACGCCTGCCCGTCGACCGGCACCACGTCCGTATGGCCCGACAGCGCGATGCCGCCGCGATCGCGCGGCCCGATCGTCGCGTACAGGCTCGCCTTCGTGCGTTCCGCGTTGTAGAACAGTTCGCTCGCGACGCCGAAGCCCGCGAGATAGTCGCGGATGAACTCGATCATCTCGAGATTCGAATCGCGGCTGACCGTCGCGAACGCGGTCAGCCGTTCGAGCAGCGCGCGGCTCGACGTATCACTCATCGCCCGGCACTCCGTAGCTCGGTGCGGCGGTCGGGTTCAGCGCGCGGGTCTGGTAGTCCTGCATCTGCGGGCGATACGCGCGCCACAGCGTGTCGAGCTGCCCGATCGGGTCGGCATCGGCCCAGTCGACGCGCAGGTCGACCACCGGCCAGGTCACGTCGCCGGCCACCTTCAGCGCGGCCGAATGCACCGGCCCCGCCTCGCCGCCGGCTGCCATTGCCGCGTGCATCGCGGCCAGCAGGCGATCGGCGAGCACGCCGGGCGCCTGTTCGAATGCACTGACCATCGTGTCGATCACGGCCGGCGCGGCCAGCAGGTTGCCGGCCGCCACGCATTGCTCGCCCTTCACCGCGTGATGCGTGCCGAGCGCTTCCTTGCCGGTGAAGCACGCCGTCTGCCCTTGCCCGTCGATCACCGTGACCTGCCGGTACTGGCTCCAGCCGTTCGCGCTGAGCGCGCGATCGAGCGCCGCGGCGGGCGCGAGCTGGTCGTGCTCGATCAGGTCGAGAATCTGCGGGCCGAGCGCCGGCAGCGTGATGTTCTGCGTCGCGACGGCACCCACGCCCGCGCGCACCCACGGGCAGCGCGCGCCCACCGCGATACTCGACGAGCTGATCGCAATCCCGAGCTGGCCCGTTTCCGGGCAGCGCCCGACGATGGAGAAAGTCATGTCGCCTCCTATGCGCGGTGCGGCTGCCAGTTGTCCGGGATCACCGCGATCACGTCGATCTCCATCAGCCACTGCGGCTGGCCGAGCGCGGACACGACGAGCCCCGTCGAGATCGGATACACGCCCTTCAGCCACTTGCCGACTTCCTGGTACACGGGCTCGCGGTAACGCGGGTCGATCAGGTAGGTCGTCGTCTTCACGATATGCGTGATGTCGCTGCCGGCTTCCTCCAGCAACTGCTTGACGTTCTTCATCGCCTGCCCGGCCTGCGCGCGCGCGTCGCCAAGGCCGATCAGGTTGCCGTCGAAATCGGTGCCGACCTGGCCGCGCACGTAGACGGTGTTGCCGGCCCGCACGGCCTGGCACAGGTCGTTGTCGAGCGTCTGGTTCGGATAGGTATCCTTCGTGTTGAACATGCGGATACGGGTATGGGTGGGTTGGCTCATCGAAATCCTTCAGTCGTCAATGGTCACGCCGCCGCACCGGACGCGAACGCGGCGCGGCAGGCAGCATGCGTTCGGTCAGTTCACCGCGTCGGCAAGCGGCTGCGCGTCGGCGCGCGCCGCGGCGCCGTCCTGCTCCGGGCGCGATGTCGAGCGGTGCTGCGATGCGTCGTGGTATTCGAGGTAGGTGCGCTGCGTCGCGATGTGATCGGCGATGTGCCGCGCGTCGTGCCACACGCCCCAGATGAAGCTGGAGCCGCGCCGTGACAGCCACGGAAGCCCGAGGAAATAGATGCCCGGCTCCTTCGACACGCCGCGCTGGTGCTGCGGCTTGCCGTTCTCCGCGAATGCGTCGACGTTCAGCCAGCCGTAGTCGACCGCATAGCCGGTCGCCCAGACGATCGACGAGACGCCGGCGCCGGCGAGGTCGAGCGAGAGGATCGGATGCGCGACGCATTCGGGGTTCGGCAGGATGTCGCGGGCTTCGGGTTCTTCCGGCAGGTCGAGGCCGTTGCGCACCGCATACGCGTCAGCCGCGTCGAGCAGCGACAGGTAGTTGTCGTCGCCGCGCGCGAGATTGATCGCGAGATCGCGTTCGAATGTGACCACGCCGCCGTCGAACGACTTCGTCAGCCCGACGAGCGTCACGCCCTGGTTCGCCAGCTTGCGGAAATCGACCGTATGACCGCCGCGCGCGCCGCTCACCGCGATCGTCACGTGTTCGCGGCCGGGCGTCGCGACTTCCTTGTCCCATTCGCCGAGCACGCCGAGCCACCAGCAGAAGTCGCGGCCGCGATACGCGCGCGGCGGACGATCGTGCGGCCCGACCGACAGGTAAACCTGCCGGCCCGCGCGCTGCAGCTCGTCGGCGATCTGCACGCCGGACGAACCCGCGCCGACCACCAGCACCGCGCCTTCCGGGAGCTGGCCCGGGTTGCGATAGTCGGCGGAATGGATCTGCACGAGACGCGCGTCGTCCGGCGCGATCGGCGGAATGACAGGCCGCTGGAACGGCCCCGTCGCGACGACCACGCGGTTCGCGTCGATCGTGCCGTCCGATGTTTCGACGATGAAGCCCGGCTTGCCCGCATTGCGCACGACGTTCTTCACTTCGACACCGGTGCGGATCGGCGCGTTGAATTTCCGCGCATACGCTTCGAAGTAGTCAGCGACCTGGTCTTTCGATGCGAACGCATCGGGATCGAGGCCGTCGAATTCGAGCCCCGGGAAGCGGTCGTGCCACGCGGGACCGTTCGCGACCAGCGAATCCCAGCGCCCCGTGCGCCAGCGTTCGGCGATGCGGCTGCGCTCGAGCACCAGATGCGGAACGCCCAGCTTGCCCAGGTGCTCGCTCATGGCCACGCCGGCCTGCCCGGCGCCGACGACGAGCGTATCGATTGAGGTTGTTTCGACTGCCACGGCTGTCTCCTTCTGAAGTGCGGCTCGCTGCGATGGTCTTGCTGTCGCACGAGTTGGAATGGAGACATTCTGCTGACACACCGCCGGAGGCGAAATGATGATTTTTGTTGGTGTTGACGAGCAAAAAGCTGGGCGTGGCGCGGGCGGCGAGCGGCGCAGGACGACGCGCCCGTACTGCACCGGGTCGCGCCGGCTACGCGTCGGTCCACGCGCCGGTGCCCTGCTGATACTGGATCACGCCGCCGTTGATCCGCACCCGCAGGTTGCCGTCCGGCAACTGCACCCAGGTCGTCATGTCGAGGCCCTGCATCAGCCCGGCGAAGAAATCCTGCAACTCCGGCGACTGGCTGGCCTGCCAGAGGTCGATACGCCCGAGGCACGCGCGCAGGTTGCCGTTCTGCTGCATGATCGTGTCGACCTGTCCGGCCACGTTCGACGCCGGATCGTAGACCGGCGTGCCGTCGCCGCTGACGATCGACAGGTGGATTGCGCGCACCGACGCCGGCTGGCCCGGCGTCTGCTCGACGAGCGCGATGCAGCTCGTCATCGCGCCGAAATCGATTTCCGTCGCATCTCCCCAGTTGCGCTCGCCGACCGCCAGCGGCGCGGGACCTTGTACGTTCTGAATGATGTAGGGCATGGGTTCCTCGCATGACTCGATGGGACTGCTGGTGCCTGGCAGGGCCGCGGCGCGTTCGAGACAACGGACGTGCATCGGTCCCGCCGCTCACATCCCGCATCGGGCCCGATAGCCCGGCGGGTCGTGTCGATTGATTCTTTGTCGCTGCGCGCGCGGTCGCGCGCTACGTTCCCTTCTTGTCCAGCAGCGCCTGATACTTCTGCAGGCTCTCGTCGATCTTGTCGAGCGCGATGCTCGCGGCCTCCCCTTCGATCGCCTCCGCGGCACCCGCGACGAGCGCCGCGGTCGCGACGAACAGGTCCGTCAACAGCAGGCCCACCGCATCCATCGCCATCCCGCGCTCGTTCTCGTCGATGGTCTTCTGCGCCAGATCCTTCATCAGCACGCTCTTGCCCGCGATCGCCAGCGACGTCGACGCCTCGAAGTAGTTGGCCGCCGCCTGCGCAACCAGACCACCTGCCTGCGTGATCATCATGTTCGGGCCGACGGCGATCTGCGTCGTCGCGTAGGACGCAGCCTCCGCGTTGATCGCTTGCACGGTCTGCAGTGCCGAGCCGCCGGACCCGGCCGCATCCGCGATCTGGTTCGGTGCCTTCAGCGCGTCGGTGAGCCTGCGCAGCCGGTTGGCCGGCCACGCGCGCGCGCCGGCCTTCGACGCCGCGGTGTGCGGCGCAACCTCGGCCGGCGTCGTTGCTTCGGCTGCGGTGTCGGCGGCGTCTGCGGTATCGCCCGGCGTCTGCGGCGCGCCGTCGCCGCGTCCGCCCAACAGGCCTTTCATGTTCATGGTTCAGGTATCCCGAGAGTCATCGCGTGCTAATGCGTGGAATCCGTCTGCGGCCCGGCCGTCGGGGCATGCGCCGCGCCGCCAGAGGGCGGCTTCGGCGACGCTTCGACGGACAGGATCATGGCCACCGCCTTCGACACGACCGCGTTCGAAATCTGGTTCAGCGCCGCCTGCTGCTGTGTCATGTTCTGCGCCGAGATGCCGACCGCCTGGCTGAACATCTGGTAAAGCATGCCCAGTGCCTGGGCCGGGGAGCCCGCGACGACGTTGACATTGGTCTGCGTCAGCGCGTCGGTAACCTGCTCATTGACTTTGTCTGCCACGAGGCCTCCTTGGATCTCGGCTCCGGCGTGCGATTGAAGGAACGGCGGGCCGGCAGGCCATCGACGCCGCGCATGCCGTTAGGAACGCTGCGTGCCCGCGTTCGTGAACGCGCTCAGGCGAGTTCCTCGCGCAACTTCTTGCGCAGCAGCTCGACGCGCTTTCTGGCCAGCGGCTCGTTGATCCCGAGCGTCGCCGCGATGTGCAGGTAGGGCCGGTCCTCCTCGAACTTCAGCGTGAACAGCATCTGCTGCTGCGGCGGGAGCGTGGACAGCACCTGCTCGAGACGCAGCAGCTGTTGCCGGAGCAGCAGTTGCTGCTCCACCGACGGCGCGTGGCCGGCCAGCTCGACGGTGTGATCGTCGTCCCAGCCCGGGTCGAATTCGAGCATGCCGCTTTCGCGCAGACGACGGCGCGCGCCATCGAGGAACGCATGGTTCAGCGCCAGAAAGAGAAAGCCGGCCAGGTTCCGAACGCGCTCGGGCGAACGCTGCAGGTAAATGTGGACCTTGAGTGCGGTATCGGAGAGCAGTTCGTCGGCACGGTGAATATCGCCCTTGCACAACAGGCGCGCGCGGCGCCGCAATTTCCCCTGCATTTCCCGCCACGTGTGATCGAGCTGCTGCGCCGGCGACTCAGGCGTCGAAACAGCGTGCTGGTTCGAGGTTGTCATCCCGTGCCTTCCTTTTTTATGGAAAACACAGAATCGATTCGATGCCCAGAATGGCGCTGTTACCCGCGTAACACCGTTATCAAGATAATCGGCTTATGTAAATTTTGTTGATTATTATGAACGGAAACTTTAATTCCCTGGCATCTCCTCATCCGTCGTTTCTGGTGCGCTGTCGAGCGTGAACAATGCCATTTCGATGAAAAACAACGACTGCCGTCGCGATGCGTTCGCGCGCCGGCACGCTGCTGTCGATGCCGGTCCATCAAACGTTCTTGGCGCCGAAGCACAGCCATTTCGGGACTGCTTTCCCATTATCTGGTTATTTTCATCATCCATTTTTCACGCAGTGCAAAAGGCAACGTTTTTCGCTAGGTGGCCGCATCGTCAAACAACCTTGCACGGAAAACATGCCTGCCCTTGCTAACGGTCGAACGCTGTGCGATATACCGATACTCGCCGATCTTCCGGAAAGCCTTCTCGCTCACATCGAACGGCATCTCGCGCCCTGGCCCGAACACGGCAATCGCCTGTTGTTCTTCAAGGGCGATCCGGGAGATTTCGTCGCCTTCGTGCACTGCGGTCGCGTCTACAAGACGCTGCACGAACCTGGCGGACGCGAAATCATTCTCGGCCACTCGTTGCCGGGCGAACTCATCGGCGAAAACACGCTGGTTCGCGCCCACCGGCGCAGCTTCACCGCCCAGTTGAGCCCCGACTGCCGCGTGTCGCTGCTGCATCGCCAGTACTTCGCGCCGCTGCTGGCCAATGCGGATTTCATGGACCGCATCCACGAGCAGCTGTGCCGGCACATCCACCAGTTGAGCGACTTCGTCGAATCGGCGTGCCTGTACCGGCTCGAAGCAAGGCTCGCGCGCCATCTGCTGAACCGCATGCAAGGGAACGATCTCGAGGTGCCGCTGCCGGAGAACCAGAGCATCCTCGCCGCGATGCTCAACGTCAGCCGGCCGCGATTGAACAGCAGCCTGCAGAAGATGCAGCGCGACGGCCTGATCCGGCTTCACGAGCACGGCGTGACGATCGAGAAACCGGAGCAGCTTCGGCACATCGTCAACGCCAATTGACGCGCCGGCAAGCGCGTGCGCCGCGCGGCGCGGCGGCGGGAGGAAGGTGCGCGCGCCGGGTTGCGCGGCGCGCGGTGAAGGTCAGCCGCGCCAGTGGCCGATGGCGTTCATCAACTGCGCGACGGCGGACAGTTGCGACGCAAAGTTGTCGTTCGCCGAGCGCGCCGCGCCGGCCGCCGCCGCCGGCGAGCCGGCATAGAGCTGCATGATGCCGACGGTCGTGGCGGCGAGGTTGGACATCGCCTGGTTCGCCTGCATCTGCACCGCGTTGTGAAGCAGGATCGCGGACGCATGGCTGTTCGACTGCATGAGCGTGCCCAAGGCCACGGCGGGCGCTTCGCCCACCACCTTGACGTTGGCTTGCGTGACCGCATCGGTCATCGCGGCGGAAACCTGTTCCGGCATGTCGTTGCTCCTGGTTTGCTCGCCGCTGCGGTGCAGTCACGGCGAAAGCATGAATGGGTCGGTCGGCGACGCGCGCCGGTCGGTAGCATCGGTGCGCGCGAGCGCTCGCCGTCGCGGGCGTCGGCATGACGACAGGCGCCGGGCGGCAGCCGCGGAAATCGGGGCCGCCGCCCGGCGTCGACGCCGGGTTACGCGTCAGACGAGCGCCTTGCCGAGCGCGAGCACGTCAGCCAGCACGGACAGCACGCCGTTCGAGCCGATTTCCGTCGCGGCGGCGCCGGCGCTTGCCGGCCCGAGCGTGTAGAGCTGCATCGTGCCCACGTTCGTCGAGGTCGGCAGCTGCACCGCGGACTGCGACTGCTGCTGCACGGCGTTCTCGAACAGCACGCTGAGCGAATGGCTCTGGGCCTGGTACAGCGAGCCCGTCGCCATCGCGGGCGCTTCGCCCACCACCTTGACGTTGGTCTGCGTGACCGCGTCGGTGATCGCGGCATTGACCGCGCAAGTCTTGCAGTTGCAGGGGTCCTTCGTGTCGTTGGCGTTGGCGTTGGCGTTCGCGTTTGCATCATCAGCCATCGTATTTCTCCTGGTTTGCGAACGGGCGCCGCATCGAATCGGCTCTGCCCGTTCTGTCGGTTGCTCCGGAACACCGCGCGGCACCGCTGTTCAGGCGCCGGCGGCCGTGCTGCGGATCCGCGGCACGGCGGCGGCATGGGCGGCTCGTGCCGCTTGCGCCGCCGCTCGACCACGGCGTTGCGACGGCGCCTTAGGGGTGCATCGCCTTCCCGATCGCGATCACGTCGGCCAGAATGGAGATGATCCCGTTCGCGCCGATTTCCGTGGCGGCCGCGCCCGCGCTTTCCGGCCCGATCGTGTAGAGCTGCATCGTCCCCACGTTCGTCGACGTCTGCGACTGGATCGCGGCCTGCGACTGCTGCTGCACCGCGTTCTCGAACAGGATGCTGAGCGAATGGCTCTGGGCCTGGTACAGCGAGCCCATCGCCATTGCCGGCGCTTCGGCGACCACCTTGACGTTGACCTGCGTGACCGCATCGGTAATCGCGGGATTGACCTGGCACACTTGACACGTATCACCCATTTTTTGCTCCTTGATTCACGTAGTTGAGAGATCGCACATCGGGGCCGGCCGGTTTCGCGTTCGGCCGCTTGACTTCAGCCGCATGCCCCGCGTGCTACTCCATGGACGCTGGGCCCGGCGTATCGTGAACGGCAGCGGTGGCGGCAGCACCCGGCGCGGCCGGTTCGGACCGTTCGGTCGGGCCGGCGCCGACGCTTCGCAGCCGGTCGTCTATCGCGTCGAGCCGTACAGCGAACCGTTCGACGAGCGAATCGACGTATTGCCGGAAGCATGTGTCGATTTCCTGCCGGATGAGGCCCGTCAGCTGTTCGCCGATCATCGCCAGCGCCTGGCGGGTGCTGTCCTGGATCTCGGCCGCGCCGGATGCCTGCGCGTCGCCCGGCGGCTCGTGCGCGTCGAGTACGCCGGACACTTTCTGCTGTTCCGACGCCAGCATGCCGAGGGTCGTCTCGTTCTGCGCGTCGATCGTCTGCAGGATGCCGCGCATCTTCTCGTACGCCTTCTGCTGGTTGAGCTGCAGAAAATGCTTGACCTGTTCGCGCGCCTCCTGCCGGGTTTTCAACCGCGGCAATGGCGGATTCGCGGCGCTCGCCTGCGCGGCCGTGCCGGCGACCGGCGCCGGCTGGTTCCCGTGCCTGCTCGGCAGCCGCTCCAGCAGCGCCTGTTCTTCGCCCGGCTCGAGGGGCCGTCCCAATCGCTTCTCTGCGAGCTGCCGCAGCAGGGGGTCGAGGGCTTCGTTGCTCATGGCTCACACCTCCTCGATGTCCGCCCGCGGCGCCGGTGCGTGCGGTTCGGGTTCGGATCGACGCAGCGCCGACGTGCCTCGGTCGGCGTGCTGCAATGGATATCGCATGGTGTCCTCCGGGAAATGGATGCGCGACGGCCTTGCCGGAAATTTCGGCAGGACTGCTGCAGGGACGAACCGTGCGAAGGGTCTGTGAAGTCAGTCGTCGCCGCGCGCCGGCTGCGTGTGCATGTCGCTCGCGCGCGAGGCGAAAGTCGACGCAGGCGACACGTGGGGCCTGCTCGCATACTTCGGACGCGAATCGGCGGGCGCGCTCACGCTGCTCGCCGAAGGCGAGCGGGAAGCGGCGGCAGCACTCGGAGGTATCCGGAATTCCGTGTGTGAGGCGGGTTAGGACTCAGATTCCGATGTTGAATCGCTCTGGGTAAAGCAGCGCAAACTGCGCCAGACTCAGATCGAGGCCGGCATAGGTCGAACTGTCCGACTGACCGGACAGCCCAGCGGACATACGACCCGCGCCCTTGCGCCACTGGTCATGCTTGTAGATGGCTCGGTACTGCTCATGAGTCCGCATCCCGTTGCGCGGGAGCAGACGAATCACTCCCGTCGTTGCCCGACGGAGGATCGTCGGCATCGCCGGGCGATGTCGAATCACGGCTGGCGAACCATGCGACCAAGCCGCCCAATGCAATCAGCGGCCCGAGAAACAGGAAATTCTCGATCGCGAAATCGCTCACATCGTGCGAACCGTAGCTGCCTCCGCTGACCTGGGCCGCGGCTCCCACGAGCGCGAGCACGCCCCAGGCCGCCAATATCAGACCTCCGGCAACCACGATCGCGGCCATCGTCGTTTTACGCACCTTCCCTCCCGTCACGCGTCGTCGGAAAAGTTGCCGACGCTGACCTGAGGCAGCTTCGCGAACCCGAGGCGATTAGCCTCGTTCCACCAGGTCCACACCGGTTCCGTATTCCACACAAAATGCCGTTCGGCATTCGGATATTTCAGTTGTGCGAGCCAGTAGCCGCCAACGGGGCGGCGGTCGTTTCTGCCTGCGGAGTAACGCCCGCGGGAGGCGTCGCGGGCAGCATGTAACCATCGGGCACGTGTGCGCGACCGGTACGCAGCGACACGGGGTGCGCGGCGGGTTTGGACGGCGACACCGGTGCCGACGTCACCGCCTTCGCCGCATTGATCAACGTCTCCTTGTTGCCGTCCCACTTGGGCAACTTGGCCGGCGGCAGCGGCACCGCCTTGTCCAGATTCGGCAGACGTAGATCGGGGTCGCGCTCGAGGCGATCGGCAAGAACGCTATAACGCTCGGCCCGGGCACGATCCTTCACGTTGCCGACCACGGCATCGCCATCGTCGAACGCGCCAAACAAATACGCCGCACTCTTGGCGCTTCCGTATTTCACGCCTTCATGCAAGATCTTGAGAGCCTGCACGTTGTCTTCGCCAAGTGATTGGTCGGAGCCAACGAGAGTTGTTCCGAGGGCGTATGCTGCATCCCCGCTACCCTGGGCGAATCCACACTCGAGCATTTTGAGCGCAACCTTTCGATTGCCCCAAAAACCGGATTTCGGATCGTCGTAGACTGCATCGAGCTTACTACCCAAATAAGCCATCGCACTCGGGCTACCCTTGTCCGCAGCAAGTTGCCAGAACGCATACGCACGGCTGGCATCCTGCTTTACGCCAACTCCGTTCATGTAGTACGTGCCCATCAGATCATAGGCCGCAGGGATGCCCAGCTTCATGGCCTGCTCGGTAATCTGCACCGCACGCTCGGTATTGCGATCGACACCCAGCCCCTGCGCGTAGGCATTCGCAAGGTTCAGCATCGCCTTCCAGTGCTTGCGCTCGGCAGCCTTGCTCCACAGCGCGACGGCACCAGCGTAATCGCGCTGGTTCGGCCACAACAATGCGCTTGTCATCTTCATCGCCTGCTGATTCCAGCGATCCGCCTCTGGATCAACGGCCGGAACGACGGTGGCTTCGTGCACGCAATCAAACGTCTCGCGATGTGGGTTGAAAGCGTCGAGCGACATATTTCGCGGAAGGGAATCGTTCATCGAGCAAGCGGTACAAGCAAAGAACAGGAAGAGGGAAAACACGCCCGCCAGGCGCAATCGTTTAGACGTTGTAGAACTCATCGGAACCCGCATGATCTGAAAGTGCGCTAGGCCAGCCGAACGCTGGACGTACGATCGTCTTGAAATGCCAGCAGGAAGCCCACCGGCTCTAGACCGCGCTTCCGTTGAATGGCATTCGAATCCATGAGTTCTTGCCACTTCATGAACGTTTCCTTGATGGCGACGGGACTGCCGTCGCTGCCATCATGTTTGCCACCGGTATGCAGATTCCAAACTCGCTTCCGCAGATCCGTACTCTTGGCTCGATCGTCGCTACCCACATTGATTTCCGCATCGACCGCCATGCTCCGCAAATTCAGGTTGGCGCTGCCCAACGTGAAGAAGCTGTCGTCGATCAGCAGCAGTTTACTGTGAATGTAGATTTCCCTGTACCGAGCCGCGATCGACTCCGTCGGCAACGGCAGCATCGGTGCCATGTCCGGATCGGGCAATTTTTATTGAAATTCTGAATATTTCAGATACCCGACGGAAAACGTCCCCGCGTCCGGCCGCTCTTTAACCCGGCCATTGCCCGACAATTCTTGACGGTTCGCGAACCGCCGAACTGATAACATGCGCGTCGCCTCGCAATGTCTGTGATGCACAGCGTGCGTTCCGGAATCCGAGCGGCCGTCTGATCCCCCTTTTTTGCGTCGCGCAGCCGCCCATACCGCTGTGCACCGCCCGTTTTCCCGCAACACCCCGGCGTCGCCCCACACGACCCGTTGCAGCAACCGTTGGAGTGGCGCATCGCGCGCCAGCAAGCATGAAGAACTCGAAGCCGCCCACCCGCCCCCCGCGCGAGAAAGACCGCACGCCGCTGGTACGCGCCGGCGCGCTGCTGCTGATGGCCGGCCTGCTGTACCTGCTGTGGCCGTCCGCCGAAACCGCGTACCTCGCGATGGAGTCGGTGATCCGCTGACGCGCACGGCCGGCCCGACGCCGCGCCATACGCTATACTGCCGCGATGAAAACGAAACCCGCCCTGCCGAACCTGCATTGCTGGTGGCGCGCCTGACCCAGGCGGCCCGTTTCCTTTCGCATGTCCCAAACGTGATGCCGCCAGCCATGGCGGCATTTGCGTTTCTGCGCTTACATCCATGGCTGGCGGCTTCGACAACCCGGAGCCAACGATCACCATGACCCACCCGAACCGCCCGACCATCCTCACCGGCGACCGCACGACCGGCCCGCTGCACCTCGGCCACTACATCGGCTCGCTGCGCGCACGCGTGCAAATGCAGCACGAAGCGCGGCAATTCCTGCTGCTCGCCGATACGCAGGCGCTGACCGACAACATGGGCCGCCGCCAACGCGTCACCGAGAACGTGATCGAGGTCGCGCTCGACTATCTCGCCGTCGGCATCGATCCGGCGCTCTCGACGATCGTCGTGCAGTCGCAGGTGCCCGAGCTCGCCGAGCTGTCGCAATACCTGCTCAACCTCGTCACGGTCGCGCGCCTCGAACGCAATCCGACCATCAAGGAAGAGATCCGCCTGCGCGGGTTCGAGCGCGACATCCCGGCCGGCTTCCTGACCTACCCGGTAAGCCAGGCCGCCGACATCACCGCGTTCAAGGCCACGCACGTGCCCGTCGGCGACGACCAGTTGCCGATGATCGAACAGACCAACGAACTCGTGCGCCGCTTCAATGCGACCGTCGACCAGCCGGTGCTGGTCGAATGCGAGGCCGTGCTGTCGGCGGTCACGCGGCTGCCGGGCATCGACGGCAAGGCGAAGATGAGCAAGTCGCTCGGCAATGCGATCACGCTCGGCGCGACGCCGGACGAGATCGCGCAGGCCGTAAAGGACATGTATACGGACCCGAATCACCTGCGCGTGAGCGATCCCGGCCAGGTTGAGGGGAACGTCGTGTTCACGTTCCTCGATGCGTTCGAGCCGGACGTGCAGAAGGTCGATGAGCTGAAGGCGCACTATCGGCGCGGCGGGCTCGGCGACAGTGTGGTCAAGCGCGTGCTGAATGAACGGCTGCAGGCGCTGATCGAGCCGATCCGCGCGCGCCGCCGCGAGTTCGAAGCCGACAAGGCCGAGGTGATGGCGATCCTGAAGCGCGGCACGATGCACGCGCGGGAAGTGGCCGGCGCGACGCTCGCGGATGTGAAGGGTGCGCTGGGGCTCACGTATTTCGATTGAGCGGCGCAGGCGGCAAACGCGATTCGGTGACGATGCGCGGCGGAAAATCGGAGCGGCTTGTCAGGCGCCGAACGGCACAAGCCCTTAGTCCACTCCGCCGATGCCGTGCCCGAACGCACCCGCTATCGTTTCCCCGTCATCCACGCACACCCACGACACCATGACGCCACAGGAAACGATCGACCGGCTGGAGATCCAGGATCTGCTGACGCGCTATTGCCACGCGGTCGACCGCCAGGACTGGCGCGAATTCGAGCGGCTGTTCGCAGCCAATGCGATGCTCGACTACGCGGCGTTCGGCGGCCCGGTCGGCAGCCGCGCGGAGATAGCGGCCTATCTGGAACAGATGACGTCGACGATGCGCGGCACACAGCACACGATCTCGACATCGCTGCTGATCGTCGACGGCAACGCCGCGACCGCGCGCACCGCCGGCCAGGTGATGATGATCTCGGCCGACGAAGCTGGCGACGATCGCGTGTGCTTCGTCGGCCTGTGGTATCGCGACCTGCTGGTGCGAACCGAATGCGGGTGGCGCATCCAGAGCCGCTTGCAGGAGCGTAGCTGGATGCACGACGCGCCGCCGGTCGCGGCGCTCTGAGCAGGCCCGCGCAACGCGTTACTTCATCTGCATCAGTTGAATGAGGTTGCCGCACGTATCGTCGATCACGGCGACGCGAACGGGCCCCGCGTCCATCGGCTCCAGCGTGAACCGCACGCCGTGCGCCGTGAGCCGCGCGAATTCGCCATCGAGATCGTCGACCTGGAACGATGCCGCCGGGATGCCGTCCTCGTACAGCGCCTGTTTGTAAGGCCCGACCGCACGATGGTTGCTCGGCTCGAGCAGCAACTCGGTGCCGTCCGGCTGGTCCTGCGACACGACGGTCAGCCAGCGGTAGTCGCCCACCGGGATATTGTTCTTCAGCCTGAAGCCGAGCTTGTCGGTATAGAACGTCAACGCCTTGTCCTGGTCGTCGACGAAAATACTCGTCACGTAGATTCGCATGTCAGTCTCTCCTGAAGCGGCAACCGGCAATCGCCGTTCGCCCGGTCATGCCGCGTCGTCGGTAACAGGCAACTCCCGTGCCGCTATTCTTCGTCGAAATCGATGACAAACGCGTAACCGTCGTCGATCAGCTTGCGCAGGTAGTCGTCGAAGTCGTCGGCGATCACCGCGTAGCTGTCGGGATCGTGCAGGAAGCGCACGACCTGCCCCACCTTGCCACCGGGCGCCGGCTCGAAATCGATGTAGAGCTGCGACGTGCCGCCGTTGTTCATGCAATGCGAGAAGCACAGGCGCCGATTCATCGGCAATGCGATGTCGATGCGCGGATCGACGAGTTCGCCGTCGTCGTTCGCGTCGTCGCCGTAGATGTCCGCGATGCTGTCGCGGTACTTCTCGCCCTCTTCGAGCATCTGCTCGGCCGACAGCAGGTAGTACGGGTACTCGTAGACGTCGGAACCCAGCACCAGCACATTGATCGTCGTGCCGCCGTAGTCGCGCCAGTAGGTGCCGTCGAGCTTGCCGAGCAGTTCGAGCAGGCTGGCCGGGCACTGCGGATAGGCCGCGCGCAGCGCGTCGAGTTGCGCGGGCGTCGCGCCCGTGGCGGCGGCGAGCGCCGCGTTGTCGGCGTCGGGCAGCGCGGTGCGCAGGCCGGCGAGATAGGTATCGACGAGGGTCATCGTGTCTGATCCGGAGAATGGGCTAGCGCCATTCTAGAGCCTGTCATGAACCCATATGAATGAAGTCGATGATTTCGGGCAGCAAGCCACGCCGCCCTCTAAAAGCGGGGAGCAGGTCAAGACCGCCGAAATGCGCAAAGGTTGATATCTTTGTTTCAGAAATGGTGACGACCTTATTTCTTTCATTTGAATTCATTCGTTCATTTCGCATTTATATACAATAAATCCATCGGTGCACACACCCCCAATTAAAGAGAGAATTTGTTTTTAAAAAAGTAAATAGTTTGCCGAAAAATATTCACCGATATTTTCCGGGATTGAGTATCTCTCTGGATCAATTGAGATTGATATGAAATTTTGCGAGGTGTGCCATCGTGAACACTGCTATGGTGTATCGGAGTTACGTGCATGGCACGGCAAGCCTCGGGATGCTGACGTTGCCTGAGCATCTCGATGCGCTAATGGCGATTGCCGCATCGGCAAGTCATTCTGTTGATTCGGCATCCCTTACGCGGTGTGCCGCCGATGCGATGGGCGCCTCGCATGGTTCGATTGTGCTTCCATTTGAACTGAGAGGGTAACAGCCTCAGATCAAACTCCGGGGCTGTCGGTAAGGATGTCCGGATATTGCGTGAAGGGCGTCCTCCATTTTGCCGAACTTCGCTACGATTCGCTCTGCCTTCCCGGTGTCATTTGTCGTGAAGAGCCCGACACGTCATGACGCGTTACCGGACGAGTTGCGAGTTCAGCTCGACAAGGCGGCACTATCCATTCAGGTTTTAAATCCTATGAGAAACGTGTCATGAGCAACCCGATCAAGAATATCGTCATCGTGGGCGGCGGCACCGCGGGCTGGATGGCCGCCTCGTACCTCGTCCGGGCGCTCCAGCAGCAGACGAACATTACGCTCATCGAGTCTGCGGCGATCCCCCGGATCGGCGTGGGCGAGGCGACCATCCCGAGTTTGCAGAAGGTGTTCTTCGACTTCCTCGGGATACCGGAGCGGGAGTGGATGCCCCAGGTGAACGGCGCGTTCAAGGCCGCCATCAAGTTCGTGAACTGGAGGAAGTCGCCCGACCGCTCGCGCGACGATCACTTCTACCATTTGTTCGGCAGCGTGCCGAACTGCGACGGCGTGCCGCTTACCCACTACTGGCTGCGCAAGCGCGAACAGGGCTTCCAGCAGCCGATGGAGTACGCGTGCTACCCGCAGCCCGGGGCGCTCGACGGCAAGCTCGCACCGTGCCTGTCCGACGGCACCCGCCAGATGTCCCACGCGTGGCACTTCGACGCCCACCTCGTGGCCGACTTCCTGAAGCGCTGGGCCGTCGAACGCGGGGTGAAACGCGTGGTCGACGAGGTCGTGGAGGTTCGCCTGAACGACCGCGGCTACATCTCCAGCCTGTCCACCAAGGAGGGGCGCACGCTGGAGGCGGACCTGTTCATCGACTGCTCCGGCATGCGGGGGCTTCTGATCAACCAGGCCCTGAAGGAGCCCTTCATCGACATGTCCGACTACCTGCTGTGCGACAGCGCGGTCGCCAGCGCCGTGCCCAACGCCGACGCGCGTGTGGGGGTCGAGCCGTACACCTCCGCGATCGCCATGAACTCGGGGTGGACCTGGAAGATTCCGATGCTGGGCCGGTTCGGCAGCGGCTACGTCTTCTCGAGCAAGTTCACGTCGCGCGACCAGGCCACCGCCGACTTCCTCAACCTCTGGGGCCTCTCGGACAACCAGCCGCTCAACCAGATCAAGTTCCGGGTCGGGCGCAACGGGCGGGCGTGGGTCAACAACTGCGTCGCCATCGGGCTGTCGTCGTGCTTTCTGGAGCCCCTGGAATCGACGGGAATCTACTTCATCTACGCGGCGCTTTACCAGCTCGTGAAGCACTTCCCCGATACGTCGTTCGATCCGCGCTTGACCGACGCGTTCAACGCCGAGATCGTCTACATGTTCGACGACTGCCGGGATTTCGTCCAGGCGCACTATTTCGCCACGTCGCGCGACGACACGCCGTTCTGGCTCGCGAACCGGCACGACCTGCGGCTCTCGGACGCCATCAAGGAGAAGGTTCAGCGCTACAAGGCGGGGCTGCCGCTGACCACCACGTCGTTCGACGATTCCACGTACTACGAAACGTTCGACTACGAATTCAAGAACTTCTGGTTGAACGGAAACTACTACTGCATCTTTGCCGGCTTGGGCATGTTGCCCGACCGGTCGCTGCCGCTCTTGCGGCACCGACCGGAGTCGATCGACAAGGCCGAGGCGATGTTCGCCCGCATCCGGCGCGAGGCCGAGCGTCTGCGGACCAGCCTGCCGACGAACTACGACTACCTGCGATCGCTGCGTGACGGCGACGCGGGGCTGTCTCGCAGCCAGCCCGGATCGACGCTCGCGGCGCCGGAAATCCTGTAGTGGAGCGCACCCTGGACCGGGTATGCGCATTCGAGGCCACGCACGCCGCGGTGGCGGCCTGCGATCCGCTGCGGGCGCGGGCGCTCGTTCTGCAACTGCCTGGCCTGAACCGTAACAAGGACGTGCCCGGCATCGTCGGCCTGTTGCGCGAGTTCCTCCCGGCGCGCGGCGTGCCCTCCGGCTGGGGCTTCGTCGAAGCCGCCGCCGCGATGCGGGACATCGGGTTCTTCCTGGGGTCGCTCAAGCGGCACGGACACGAGCCCGTGGACGTGGTGCCCGGGCTCGAGCCGGTGCTGCTCGACCTGGCGCGCACGACCGACCTGCCGCCGCGCGAGACGCTCCTGCATGTGACGGTCTGGAACCCCGCGGCGGCCGACGCGCAGCGGAGCTACACCGGGCTCCGCGACGAAGCGCACCTGCTCGAGAGCGTGCGCATCTCGATGGCGGCCCTCGAGGCGGCCATCGCGGTGACCGTCGAGCTGTCCGACGTGCCCCTGCGGTCGCCCGCGTTCGCGCAAGGGTGCGACGAGCTGGCGGCCTATCTTCAGAAAATGGTCGAATCGGTCGTTTACGCTTACCGCTTCATCTCGCTGCAGGTCTTCTACAACGAGCTCCGCCCCTTCTACGAACCGATTCGAGTCGGGGGCCAGAGCTACCTCGGCCCCGGTGCCGTGGAAATGCCCCTCTTCGTGCTGGAGCACGTCCTGTGGGGCTCACAATCGGACCACCCGGCTTATCGAGAATTCAAGGAGACGTACCTGCCCTACGTGCTTCCCGCGTACAGGGCGGTCTACGCCCGGTTCGCCGGGGAGCCGGCGCTCGTCGACCGCGTGCTCGACGAAGTGCAAGCGGCCGGCGCGCGGGGCGAGCCCGTCGGGGCCGGGCTGGCGGCCCTCGACCGGGTCTTCGAGGTCCTGCTGCGCTTCCGGGCGCCTCACCTCAAATTGGCGGAGCGGGCGTACGAAGCCGGGCAAAGCGGCCCCGCCATCGGCAGCGGGGGGTACGCGCCCAGCGCGCTCGTCGATCTACTCGCGCTCACGCGTGCCGCGCGGTTCCGCCTCCGCGCCGCGCTCGACGAGCCCTGACACCTGACACGTGCGTCCATGTGTTCCATCTCACAAGGAGAGTGTGCCCCCATGACTCAGAACAGCCCCGCGAACGGGCGCGATAGCAACCACTTCGACGTGATCATCCTCGGCTCGGGCATGTCCGGCACCCAGATGGGAGCCATCCTGGCCAGACAACGGTTTAGCGTGCTGATCATCGAGGAGTCGTCGCACCCGCGGTTCACGATCGGCGAATCGTCGATCCCCGAGACGTCGCTTATGAATCGCATCATCGCCGATCGCTACGGCATTCCGGAGCTCGACCGCATCACGTCGTTCTACTCGACGCAGCGTTACGTCGCGTCGAGCACGGGCATCAAGCGCAACTTCGGCTTCGTGTTCCACAAGCCCGGCCAGGAGCACGACCCGAAGGAATTCACGCAGTGCGTCATTCCCGAGCTGCCGTGGGGTCCGGAGAGCCATTATTACCGGCAAGACGTCGACGCCTACCTGTTGCAAGCCGCCATCAAATACGGCTGCACGGTCCGCCAGAAGACGAACGTGACCGAATACCACGCCGACAAAGACGGCGTCGCAGTGACCACCGCCCAGGGCGATCGGTTCACCGGCCGGTACATGATCGACTGCGGAGGACCCCGCGCGCCGCTCGCGACCAAGTTCAAGCTCCGCGAAGAGCCGTGTCGCTTCAAGACGCACTCGCGCAGCCTCTACACGCACATGCTCGGGGTCAAGCCGTTCGACGACATCTTCAAGGTCAAGGGGCAACGCTGGCGCTGGCACGAGGGGACCTTGCACCACATGTTCGCGGGCGGCTGGCTCTGGGTGATTCCGTTCAACAACCACCCGCGGTCGACCAACAACCTGGTGAGCGTCGGCCTGCAGCTCGACCCGCGTGTCTACCCGAAAACGGACATCTCCGCGCAGCAGGAATTCGACGAGTTCCTCGCGCGGTTCCCGAGCATCGGGGCGCAGTTCCGGGACGCCGTGCCGGTGCGCGACTGGGTCAAGACCGACCGCCTGCAATTCTCGTCGAACGCCTGCGTCGGCGACCGCTACTGCCTGATGCTGCACGCGAACGGGTTCATCGACCCGCTCTTCTCCCGGGGGCTCGAGAACACCGCGGTGACCATCCACGCGCTCGCGGCGCGCCTCATCAAGGCGCTGCGCGACGACGACTTCTCCCCCGAGCGCTTCGAGTACATCGAGCGCCTGCAGCAGAAGCTCTTGGACCACAACGACGACTTCGTCAGCTGCTGCTACACGGCGTTCTCGGACTTCCGCCTGTGGGACGCGTTCCACCGGCTGTGGGCGGTCGGCACGATCCTCGGGCAGTTCCGGCTCGTGCAAGCCCACGCGAGGTTCCGCGCGTCGCGTGACGAGGGCGACCTCGATCACCTCGACGACAACCCCCCGTACCTCGGGTACCTGTGCGCGGACATGGAGGGGTACTACCAGTTGTTCAACGACGCCAAAGCCGAGGTCGAGGCCGTGAGCGCCGGGCGCAAGCCGGCCGAGGAGGCCGCGGCGCGGATTCACGCCCTCATCGACGAACGAGACTTCGCCAGGCCGATGTTCGGCTTCGGGTACTGCATCACCGGAGCCAAGCCGCAGCTCAACAACTCGAAGTACAGCCTGCTGCCGGCGATGAAGCTGTTGCACTGGACGCAAACCAGCGCGCCGGCAGAGGTGAAAAGGTACTTCGACTACAACCCGATGTTCGCGCTGCTCAGGGCGTACGTCACGACCCGCATCGGC
This sequence comes from Burkholderia pyrrocinia, assembly GCF_001028665.1. Classification (NCBI taxonomy): domain Bacteria; kingdom Pseudomonadati; phylum Pseudomonadota; class Betaproteobacteria; order Burkholderiales; family Burkholderiaceae; genus Burkholderia; species Burkholderia pyrrocinia. Next base: position 365,405 of record NZ_CP011505.1, on the reverse strand, counting down.
CTGGCGCTGAAGTAGTCGGCCGACTCCGGAACGAAAACGATGAACGACGTTCAATTGGATCAAGCGCGCACCGAGGAGCATCCCCCGGGGGTGTACGACGCGACCACGCGCCTGGCCGCGAGCTGGTACGTCGCGATGCGCTCGGACGACCTCAAGGACAAGCCGACGGAGTTGATGCTCTTCGGCCGTCCGTGCGTGGCGTGGCGCGGCGCGACGGGGCGGGCCGTGGTGATGGACCGCCACTGCTCGCACCTCGGCGCGAACCTGGCCGACGGGCGGGTCGAGGACGGGTGCATCCAGTGCCCGTTTCACCACTGGCGGTACGACGAGCAGGGCCAGTGCGTTCACATCCCCGGCCACAGCTCGGCGGTGAGCCGGCTGGAGCCCGTCCCGCGCGGGGCGCGCCAGCCGACGCTGGTCACCGCCGAGCGATACGGCTACGTGTGGGTCTGGTACGGCTCCCCGCAGCCGCTGCACCCGCTGCCCGAAATCGCCGCGGCCGACGTCGACAACGGCGACTTCATGCACCTGCACTTCGCGTTCGAGACGACGACGGCCGTCTTGCGGATCGTCGAGAACTTCTACGACGCGCAGCACGCGAACCCCGTTCACGCGCTCCCGATCTCGGCCTTCGAGCTCAAGCTCTTCGACGATTGGCGCCAGTGGCCGGAGGTCGAGTCGCTGGCCCGGGCGGGCGCGTGGTTCGGTGCCGGGATCGACTTCACCGTGGACCGGTACTTCGGGCCCCTCGGCATGCTGTCGCGCGCGCTCGGCCTGAGCATGTCGCAGATGAACCTGCACTTCGACGGCTACCCCGGCGGGTGCGTCATGACCGTCGCCCTGGACGGAGACTTCAAATACAAGCTGCTCCAGTGCGTGACGCCGGTGAGCGACGGCAAAAACGTCATGCACATGCTCATCTCGATCAAGAAGGTGGGCGGCGCCCTGCGCCGCGCGACCGACTACGTGCTGTTCGGGTTGCAGACCAGACAGGCCGCGGGGTACGACGTCAAGATCTGGAACGGGATGAAGCCGGACGGCGGCGGCGCGTACAGCAAGTACGACAAGCTCGTGCTCAAGTACCGCGCGTTCTACCGGGACTGGGTCGACCGCGTCGCCGAGGCGACCGCTCGACCGCGCCGCCGCGAGTGAGCGGCGATGCGTGAGTCGGCGGCCCTGGCCGAGCCGGTCTCGGCCGCGTCGTTCCGCCAGGTGCTCGCGAACCTGGCGAGCGGCGTCACGGTCATCACGGCGTACGGCACGGCGGGCCCGCTCGGGCTCGCGGCCACCAGCCGACCCGCCGGCGCGAACGCCAGATGTCCGGATTTCGCGATGCGCGTCGCACGCAGGCGTTTCTCTCATGTTTCGACCCAATCCGACAGCGATTCGCGTTGCCCGGACATCAAATGAATGCGGCATATCATCATGCCGTACTCCAGGAACGCTTCGCCACATGACGTGACAGAGCCCCGGCGATGCTTCGCGCGCCGCCGCGCAGGTGAGAATGCATTCCCGGGATGGATTGCCCGCCTTCATTTCGATCGAGCCGAGGAGGTTTCGGATGGTGATGTGGTTAATGCAGTTGGCCTTGATTCTCATCGCTTGCAGTTGCTTCGGCTGGCTGGCGCAACGGGTGGGGCAGGCGAAGGTTGTCGGCGAACTGGCCGCGGGCATCGTACTCGGGCCCGCCGTACTGGGAGCGCTCGATATGCGTTTCTATCAGGCCATCTTCGGGCCGGCCGCGTCCGTCGGCCTGTCCCATCTCGGCGAGCTCGGCGTGATCGCGCTGATGTTCCAGATCGGTCTGCACATGAACCTCGGCGAGATGTCGCCCCCCCGATCGCTGAAGAAGGTGCCGGACTCCGCCGTGGTCGCGCTGGCCGGCATGCTGCTGCCCCTGGCCGGCGGCATGGCGATCGGCTATCTGTCGCACGACGCGCTCGCGCCGCAGATCGCCGAGTTGCCCTATGTGCTGTTCTGCGGCGTCGCCCTGTCGGTTTCCGCGCTGCCGGTGATGGCCAGGATCATCGTCGACATGGATCTCGTCGACGTGCCGCCCTCGATGCTCGCGCTGTCCGCCGCGATGCTGACCGATCTGGCCGGTTGGGTCATGCTGGCGTTCGTCTCCGCGGTGGCGATGGCGGGACCGGATGGGTCCGGGACATGGAAGATCGTCGCCGGCATCGCCGTGTTCCTGCTGATCTCGAAGCTCGTCGTCCGCTTCATCGTGTTGCCGATGGCAGCCGATGCCGTGAAGAACGCGTCGTCGGCGAAGTTGCTGAGTGTGGTCGTTCCGTATGTGTTGCTGTCGGCATGGGCGACCACGGAAATCGGCACCCACTCGGCGTTCGGCGCGTTGCTGGCCGCCGTGATGCTGCGCGATGTGCCGGGCCTGCGAGAGCAGTGGGAGTCGAAGATGGAAGGCTTTGTGAACACGGTGCTGTTGCCGGTGTTCTTCGTCCATTCCGGGCTGTCCGTGACCTTCGATAATTTTGACGGATCGTCGCTGTGGCTGTGGTTCCTGCCGTTCCTGTGCGTTGCGTTCGTCGGCAAGTTCGGTGGCGCCTACCTGGGCGCAAGAGTGTGCGGACTGACCCGGCGCGACGCGGCGCTGGTCGGCTCGCTGATGAACACGCGCGGGCTCGTGGAACTGGTGGTGCTGGCCGCCGGCCTGCAGATCCACGCGCTGTCGCGGAGCTCGTATGCGGTCCTGCTGCTGGTCGCGCTGGGCACGACCGCCATGACGTCGCCCTTCGTCAGATTGTGGCGGCGCGGCGCGTTGCGCCCGACCTGACGCGCTTGCACCCTGTTCCCTCGGTCCGCAACCTCACCCGGTTTCCCGACATGCATCGAAGATCGATCGTTGCCCATGACGGGCGTGAACTGAATGCGTTCATTTCCGTCGACCATCCCGACGCGCCCGCTTACGTGATCTGGTACGTCGACGCCGGCACGAATTCCTCGGGCATCGGGCGGTCGCCCAGTTCGAGCACCGACCGCTCGATCGTGCGCGTCATCGCATCGAGCGCGAGTGCATTCGGCGCGAGGCTGAACGGTTCGGCAACCTCGTTCGCGATCGCTTCGAGCGCGATCAGCGTGTACGAGATGAACACGCAGATCAGCGGCGTGAAGAATTCCGTCGAATCGACGAGACCGAACGGCAGCAGCACGCAGTACGCATACACGGTACGGTGCAGCAGCACGCTGTACGAGAACGGGATCGGCGTCGACAGGATGCGCTCGCAACCGCCCACCGACTTGCCGAGTTCGTCGAGCTGCGCGTCGAACATCCAGCAGGTCGCGTCGCTGCCGGGCGCGCGGCCCAGCGCGCGGACGATGCCGCCGCGCAGCTCGTCGAGGATCGCGACGGGCTTGAAACATTTGCGCGCGAACTCGCCGGCACGCTCCGCGCCGAGGATCCGCTGCAGGTCTTCGGTCGGATCGGTATGGCGAAGCTGATGCTTCAGCGCATACGTAAACGCGATCAGCAGGTCGGCGAGCCGGTTGCGCTCGGCATCGCTGACGCTGTCGGGCAGGTAGCGATTCAGTTGCGACGTCACAGTGCGCGCCGCGATCAGCAGGTTGCCCCACAGATGCCGCGCCTCCTTGAAACGCTCGAAGCTCGCGTTGTTGCGAAACGCGAGGAAGATCGCGAGCGCGAGCCCGAACAGCGTGAACGGCGCGGTGTTGAGCGGAATCTTCTCGCCGAAGATGCGCCCGTTCGTGAAGACCGCCAGCGTACTGACGATCGCCATGAACACCAGTTGCGGAATGATCGATTGCAGCACGGAGCCGTTCCATACGAACAGCATCCTGAGCCAGTTTTGTCGTGGTCTGACGATCATGATGTTGTCTCGACTGCCTGGGGAATACCTATAGCGACCCGCCCGCGCCCGATGCGCAACGGCCCGCGCGTGGCGGGCCGCTTTCGGGCAGGTGCCGTGCCGGGGCCGCGTTGCGCGTGACGTACGCCCGCGCACGCCGCGCCCTGTCACATCGCGCCCCGCTCAGTGATAGCCGATGTCGCCCTCGCGCACCTTGCCGCGGAACACGCGGTACTGCATCGCGTTGTACACGAGGATGATCGGCAGCACGATCACGGTGCCGACGAGCGCGAACAGCTGGCTCGAATGGCTCGACGATGCATCCCAGATCGTCAGCGACGGCGGCACGATGTTCGGCCAGATGCTGATCACGAGCCCCGTGTAACCGAGGAACACGAGCGCGAGCGTCAGCAGGAACGGCGTGGCTTCGTGCTCGCGCTTGACCGTGCGAAAGATGCCCCACACGCACGCGACGACGAGGATCGGCACCGGCAGGAACCAGCCGAGGTTGCCGCTGCCGAACCAGCGGTGCGCGACGGCCGGCAGCCCGATCACGGTCCACAGGCTGACGACGGCCATCACGGCGAGCAGCACACCCGTAAGCGGCTTCATCAGCAGCCGCATCTTGCGCTGCAATTCGCCGTCGACCTTCAGGATCAGCCAGCCGCAGCCGAGCGTCGCATACGTGACGAGCACGCCGATCCCGCAGAGCAGGCTGAACGGCGACAGCCAGTCGAACGGCCCGCCCGCGAACTGGTTGTTCTCGATCTTGATGCCCTGCAGCAGCGAACCGAGCACGATCCCCTGGCAGAACGCCGCGAGCGCGGAGCCGCCGATGAACGCGAGATCCCACATGTGTTGCGTGCGGGTGGCCTTCGCGCGCAGTTCGAAGGCCGCGCCGCGGAAGATCAGCCCGACCAGCATCAGCACCAGCGGCAGGTAATTCGCGGGCAGCAGCGTCGAATACACGACCGGGAACGCGCCGTAGAGCCCCGCGCCGCCGAGCACCAGGAACGTTTCGTTGCCGTCCCACACCGGCGCGACGGTGTCGAGCATCACTTGCCGCTCGGCCTTCGCATCGAAGAACGGAAACAGCAGGCCGATGCCGAGATCGAAGCCGTCCAGCATCACGTAGATGAACACGCCGAGGCCGATGATCGCGGCCCACACGACAGGAAGATCGATTTGCATGGCTTACTCCGCTTCGGTGACGTTCAGCGGCGTGGACAGCGCGCTCTTGCGCAGCCCCGGATGCCGGTGCAGCTCGATGTACCCGGCCTGTGCAGCCGGCCCGCGCTTCATCAGTTTCATCATGTAGTAGATACCCGATCCGAATACCAGGAAGTACACGACCACGAAGATCAGCAGCGACACGCCGACCTGCTGCGCGCTGAGCGGCGCGACCGAATCGACAGTGCGCAGCACGCCGTACACGGTCCACGGCTGCCGCCCGACCTCGGTCGTGATCCAGCCGGCCAGCAGCGCGACGATGCCCGACGGCCCCATGCCCACCACGAACCACTGGAACCAGCGCGTTTCATACAGGCGCCCGCCCTTTCTCAGCAGCAGCCCGAGCAGCGCGGTCAGCAGCATCAGCATCCCGAGGCCGGCCATGATCCGGAACGTCCAGAACACGATCGGCGAATACGGGCGGTCCTGCGGCGGGAATTCCTTCAGCCCGCGGATTTCGCCATCCCAGCTGTGCGTGAGGATCAGGCTGCCGAGGTGCGGCACCTGGATCGAATAGCGCGTGGTTTCGGCCTGCATGTCGGGCAGCCCGACGAGGTTCAGCGCGGTGCCGCCCTTCTCGGTTTCCCACAGCCCCTCGATCGCCGCGATCTTCGCCGGCTGGTATTCGCGCGTATTCAGCCCGTGCGCATCGCCGACGACGATCTGGATCGGCGCGAGCAGCAGCAGCATCCACAGCGCCATCGAGAAGGTGCGCTTCACCGGCTCGTCGCGGCGCCCCTTCAGCAGATGCCATGCACCGCACGCGGCGACGATGAAGCCCGCGACGATGAACGCCGCGATCGTCATGTGCACGAGACGGTACGGGAACGACGGATTGAAGATGACCTTGAACCAGTCGACCGGCACGACGAGGCCGTTCTCGATCTTGTAGCCCTGCGGCGTCTGCATGAAGCTGTTCGACGCGAGGATCCAGAACGTCGAGATCAGCGTGCCGACCGCGACCATCAGCGTCGCGAAGAAGTGCGCGCGCGGGCTCACGCGCTGCCAGCCGAACAGCATCACGCCGAGGAAGCCGGCTTCGAGGAAGAACGCCGTCAGCACTTCATACGTGAGCAGCGGGCCCGTGATGTTGCCGGCGACGCGCGAGAAGCCGGCCCAGTTCGTGCCGAACTCGTACGCCATCACGACGCCGGAGACCACGCCCATCCCGAAGCCGATCGCGAAGATCTTCGACCAGAACTGGAACATGGATTTGTAGGCGGCGTCGCCGGTGACGAGATAACGCCATTCCAGCACCGCCAGGAAGCTCGCCATGCCGATGCTGATCGCGGGAAACACGATGTGGAACGACACCGTGAACGCGAATTGCAATCGTGCGAGATGGAACGCATCGAAGATTTCCATGACCGTAATTTGCTCGTGGTTGTGAGAACGTCCGCCCGAAGCAGGAAATCGCGCGACGGCTTGGCGACAACACATGCGATCACCTACGGTCACTCGCATGGCATCGAAGCGTGAATGACGATATCGCGTTTGCCACGATACTCGCAATCACTCGAACGTGCGCTGAAACTGTGCTGCTTCCGTTGCCGAAGATGTGTGTACGGAAAACACATTTCGTGCCCGCGGGATGGCCGTCTGTACTGCTTTCCGCGTTGCGACGCTGTGCCTCCGGCGCGCTGTTCACCGCCCTTAACATGTGATGCGACACCTGCCCGCGGCGACGGCGCCCCTCGGCGCCCGCCCGGCAGCATCGATTCCCGTCGTTCGGCGCACGCGCCGAGCCCGGCCGGCACGCCGGCCGATCCGCCTGGAGAAAAACGCATGGAGTCCTGCATCCGCCGCGACGATCCGACCGGCAGCACCGCGTGTCATGTGACGCGTCATCGTGCCGGCGAAGCGCGCGACACCGTCGATCGCGTCGTCGACGAAACGCCGGTTGCACTCGTGTTCAACGGCATCTCGCACACGGTCATGATGGCGACGCCGATCGACCTCGACGCGTTCGGGCTCGGCTTCGCGCTGAGCGAAGGCATCGTCGAGCGCGCGTCCGACGTGTTCGACATCGAGAGCGAAACCCGGCCCGGCAGCGCCGAAGTGCGGCTCACCGTGTCGCAGCAGGCGTTCATGGCGCTGAAGGCGCACCGCCGCGCGCTGGCCGGCCGCACGGGCTGCGGCGTATGCGGAATCGAAAGCATCGCGCAACTCGACCTGCATCCGGCGCGCATCGATGCCGCCGGTGCGGCCGCCGGCATCGGCGCCGACGCGATCGCACGCGCCGCGCGCGCGTTGCCGGCTCACCAGACGCTGATGCGCGAGACGGGCGGCATCCACGCGGCCGCATGGTGCGACCGCGACGGCGCCGTGCTCGACGTGTTCGAGGACGTCGGCCGCCACAACGCGCTCGACAAGCTGATCGGCCGGCTCGCGCGGCGCCGCGCCGACCTGCGCGCGGGTTTCGTGTTCCTGTCGAGCCGCGCGAGCTACGAACTGGTGCGCAAGGCCGCGCGGGTCGGCATCCCGATGATCGCGACGATCTCGGCGCCGACGTCGCTTGCGATCGACGTCGCCCGCGAAGCCGGCGTTCGGCTGCTCGGCTTCTGCCGCAACGACGGCTTCGTCGAATACGTGTCGCCCGACACCGCCCTTCCCGACCAACCGGCGCTTGCGCAAGCGCATCCGGCCCTCTCGTCATGAAACAACTGATCGATTTCGATACCGCGCAGCAGCATTTCGCCGGCGCGTTTGCGCCGCTTGCTGCGGCCGCCTCCATTCCGGTGACAGACGCGGCCGGCCATGTGCTGGCCGTGCCGCTGACCGCCGTGCTCGACCAGCCGCCGGCCGACCAGAGCGCGATGGACGGCTACGCCGTGCGTCACGCGGATCTCGCGCACGGCGAGCCGCTGCGCGTCGCGCAGCGCTGCTATGCGGGCAACACGCCCGCGCCGCTGGCCGCGCGCACGGCCGCGCGCATCTTCACCGGCAGCCTGATTCCGCCCGGCGCCGACACCGTCGTGATGCAGGAACACGCGCGCGAACAGGACGGCTGGGTCGCATTCGACGCGCCGCAGCGCAGCGGGTCGCATATCCGCCGCCGCGGCGAGGAAGTGCGCGCCGGCGACCTGCTCGTGCCGGCCGGCGTGCGGCTGGGCGCGATGCACGTCGGCGTGGCTGCCGCGCAAGGTTTCGCGCGCATCGACGTGCGCCCGGCACTGCGCGTCGGCATCCTGACGACCGGCGACGAACTCGTCGCGTGCGGCGAGCCGCGTGCGCCTCAGCAGATCTACAACAGCAATGCGCCGATGCTGGCCGCGCTGGTATCGGGAACCGGTGCCGGCGTTGCAATGAGCCTGCACGCGGCCGATACGGCGCCCGCCGTCGATCGTGCGCTGCGCGACCTGCACGCGGGTTGCGACCTGGTGATCTGCGTCGGCGGCGCGTCGGTCGGCGACAAGGATCTGCTGCGCCCCGCGCTGGTTGCGCTCGGCGCGTCGTTCGTCGTCAGCGGCGTGCGCATGAAACCCGGCAAGCCGGTCGCGCTCGCGCGGCTCGACGCGCGGCCCGTGGTGCTGCTGCCCGGCAATCCGGGCGCCGCGATGACGGCGTTCGCGCTGTTCGTCGCGCCGCTGATCCGCTGCCTGCAGGGGCGCGACGCGTGCGTGCCGATCGTGCCGTCGCTGCCGATCGACATGGACTTCGAGCCGGATGCGCAGCGCGAGCGCTTCGTGCGCGTGCGCTGCACCATCGGCGCCGACGGCACGGTCGTGCTCGACACGCTGCGGCAGCAAGGCGCCGGCACGCTGCAGTCGCTCGTGCAGGCGAGCGGGCTCGCGCGGCTGCCGGCCGGGAAGCGCATCGCGCGCGGCGACTCGGTACCGTATTACGAATTCGCGCGCTGGCTCGGATGAGCGCGACGCCTGATAACCGCCCGATGCAGCATATTCGCCACGCATCCCGCACGGTGAACTGTATTCCTGCAATACGGGCGCGATTGTGTCCCTGCCGGAAAAGTCCGGCGGACTATGCTCACGATGAGGCTCGCCACGACCTGTGCGCCGATACGTCGGCACGCACGCGGCCGATCGGCGACGCCCAACCGCTTACTTCATGCAGGCCGACGAACCGATCGTGAATGCCATCGTCTCCGCCACGCCGGCCGCCGCCGCTTCCTCCGGCGGCGCATCGCCCGGCGCCTTCCCCCGCACGACCGACACGCTCGGCCGCCCGCTGCGCGACCTGCGCCTGTCCGTCATCGACCAGTGCAATTTCCGCTGCGGCTACTGCATGCCGCGCGAAAGCTTCGGTGCCGACTACGCATTCATGCCGTCGTCCGAGCGGCTGTCGTTCGCGCAACTGGAAAAGATCGCACGCGCGTTCACGTCGCTCGGCGTCGAGAAAATCCGCATCACCGGCGGCGAGCCGCTGTTGCGCCGCAATCTCGAAGCGCTGATCGAACGGCTCGCGGCACTGACGACCGTCGACGGCAAGCCCGTCGAAATCGCGCTGACCACCAACGGTTCGCTGCTCGCCGCGAAAGCACGCTCGCTGCGCGACGCGGGACTGTCGCGCGTGACCGTGAGCCTCGATGCGCTCGACGACGCGGTGTTTCGCCGGATGAGCGACGCCGACGTGCCCGTGTCGCGCGTGCTGGCCGGCATCGAAGCCGCGCATGCGGCCGGACTCGCGCCGGTCAAGGTCAATGCGGTGATCGAACGCGGCGCGAACGACGACCAGATCCTGCCGCTCGTGCGTCACTTCCGGCATAGCGGCGTGGCCGTGCGCTTCATCGAATACATGGACGTCGGCGGCGCGAGCTTCTGGTCCGGCGACAAGGTTGTGCGAGCAGCGCAGATGCGCGAGCTGATCGATGAGCACTATCCGCTCGTGCTCGTCGGCGAACCGGGGCACGACGCGACCGCGATCCGTTGCGCGCACATCGACGGCGCCGGCGAGGTCGGCTTCATCGCGAGCGTGTCGCATCCGTTCTGCGGCACCTGCTCGCGCGCACGCGTGTCGGCCGACGGCAAGCTTTATACGTGCCTGTTCGCAACCCAGGGCACCGACCTGCGGCCGTGGCTCGACGATGCGGCGCCGGTCGACGCGCTCGCCGCCGCCGTACGCGATCGCTGGACGCGGCGCGACGACCGCTATTCCGAGCGCCGGGCCGCACGGCCGGCCCGCGCGCCGGGCAAGACCTATCCGACCGTGCGCATGTCGCTCGTCGGCGGCTGACGGGCCGCCGCGCGACACAGGACGCACCGCCTACAGGAGAACCGTCATGACGAGCTTCACCGAATCCCGCGCCGGGCTGCCGGACGATCCGTCGCGCGCCGGCAGCCACGGCCAATCCGCCGACACGACCGAACCGCACACCGAACCGCCCCCGGCCATTTCTGCCGGCTTCGAGGTGCGCGTGCAGTATGCGGCGATCGACGCGGGTGCCGAGCTTGCACCGATCGTTCGCAATCCGAATGTCGGCGCGGTCGTGAATTTCCTCGGTGTCGTGCGCAAGGAAGGCGACGTCGACGACGTCGTCGCACTCGAGGTCGAGCACTACCCGACGATGACCGAACAGGCCCTGTGGAGCATCGTCGAGGAAGCCAGCGCGCGCTGGCGGCTCGAAGCGGTCAGGATCGTGCACCGCGTCGGGCGCATTCCGCTCGGCCAGGCGGTCGTGCTGGTCGTGGTGGCCGCCGCGCATCGCGGGTCCGCGTTCGATGCGTGCGAATTCCTGATGGACTTCCTGAAGACCCACGCGCCGTTCTGGAAGAAGGAGATCCGCCACGACGGCGAATCCGGCTGGGTCGAGGCGAAGGTGCACGACGACCAGGCGATGCGGCGCTGGGGCTGACCGCCGCGCCCGCTTTGTATTTTCCGATTCCGCAGATTCCGTTCGAGACATCGCGATGAAACTGACAATCAAATACTTTGCAAGCATTCGCGAGCAACTCGATACCGACGAGGAAATCGTCGAGATCGATGCGCGCGAACTGACCGTCGATGCGCTGCGCAGTACGCTCGCCGCGCGCGACGCGCGCAGCGCGGAAGCGCTGCGGATGGACCGGCCCGTGCGGGCGGCCGTGAATCTCGAGATGGTGACGGGCGGATTCGTCGTGCGGGAGGATAGCGAGGTGGCGTTTTTTCCGCCGGTGACGGGCGGGTAACGCGGATCAGGTGGCTGCGATCTTCAATGCAGCCACTTCATCGCTTTCGTGGCGAACACGGCCGTCGCGGCGGCGCCGATGCGCGTCGAGATCTGCGGCGCGATTGGTGCGGGTCGATGCGGCACCCTTCCCGCAAAAGCAAAAGGGTTCATCGCGGATTACCGGGGGGGAACACGGGGCAGACGCGTCGGCGTTCGGCCAAAAGCGGCCGTCGTGACAGCGCCAAGCGATGTACGCTCTAGGCTGATACCGGTCTTTTGACTCTATCTGGCGAACGGTGATTAACGCTCTGCAAAGCTGTCACGTCGCGTGAAGGTCCGCAGATTCGCGAACAACACGTCGAACGTGCGCCGGATGTCGCGGAACTTTCAGCCTAGACTTTCTCGCACATCCTGCTCGCTTCAGGAACGGCCTCAGTCTTGCCATCTCAATAGCCTGCTAGGTGCCACACGGCAACGGCGGGCGGGTATTGCCGGGCCAACAATCTGAGACAAAAGTGCAGCCGCGACAACAAAGGCTCGCGTCGATCATGTGTATCTGACAACGGGGCTCTCTGCGGTCAATGACATCTCGGTGGGCGCAGTGGTGAGGCGTTTCGTCAATGAAGAGAGCCCTCGGGGTCGACAACACCGGCCTAGAAATCGCAGATGGTCCTGCCGCTAGGCGAGCGACATTGCAGACGCTCCATTTATGAAACCTGCAGTCCACGTCTGGGCCAGTTTTGACAAAGTGGGGGGCTTGGCCAGTGACGATGATCCAGTTATCGCGCTCTCTGGGATTCGAACGCGTCAGCGGCCGTGTGACCGCCGGTTTGTGCATCGGCTCGCGCGGGAACCCAGGAAAATTGACCATCGGCGCGGGCCGAAGCTCAAGGTCGAGCTGCTCTCCCGTTCGCGCCAGTAGCGCAGCGGCGCCGGCAGCAAGCTTGTTGACGTGCGGCCCCAGAGAGAGTTCGTCCGTTATCTCGTCCTTCGTGTATTCGAGCAAGGACTCCTCAGATTCCTCCAGCACCGTCAGGAGCATGTTGTCCGCTCCACGCAGCACCAGCGCGGGATAAACCAATACACGCGGCTTTCGCCCGAAGACAGGTGATCCGCTTGCCTCGTAGCTCACGTGAACCGCGTGAAAACATGCGACGACCAAGTCCTTTGTGAGGTAGTTCAAGACTTGTGTAGGCCGCACACTGAAGGGCGTCTCGGCGGCAAGAGCCCTCTTGGATATCAGCGAAAACAACTCGCTGGCCTGAGCCTTAAAATTCTGCTTCTGAAAGATCTTGATCTTGACGTCTTCGACGGTACCCTCGACGAAGGCTTGCACTGGGTCAATGAACACAACGATCCATTGCCCACTTGTGATCACGGCCCTGGGCAGCGTGTGGCCATATCTGTCTTTCAGACCTTTAACGTAGCCGCCCACTTGATCGATGTAGGCATGCCATTGCCCCGCCACCGGAGAGTCTTTCGCCTCGCCACCGCTTCTCCAATGATTGATCCCTTCACCCAACAGAGTCGGGGCTTCAAAAGCTTCTCTCTTTCGTGGCTCTAGAAAGGCCTTGTCCCATGCCTTGGCCTCAATGAGTAAGGCTGGAGCATTGGCGTCTGCTCTGACACCAAGATAGTCCATGAACGTGGTCGTCTCGCCCTTGAGACGGGCCTCTTCTGCCATGTCCCCACCCAATCCGAGCGACCAACCAAGCAGTTCTACGAGCTCATCCAAAAAATGAATGCGCGTCGTGTGTTCATGAGGATCGCCGGGCTCCGCTCCGGCAAACTCCGGGCGCGCGTCTGGGGTGATCGACGCATCGAAGCGATCGATCAGATCGGCAAATCGTTCGATGAACTCTGCCTCCGTGACTTCGCGAATCACTGGAGCAGCTCCGGCAGGCGATAGAGCAACTTTCTTGCCGACGGCCACCCTGCTTCCATGAAGATCTCGAGGCAGTCCACGAGCGCTCGGCGCCGTTCAACAGTCCCAAAAATCTCCTTGTTATCCGCCAGGAAGCTACTTATCAGTCGCACCATCAGCTCGGCGCCCAACGATTCGTATTGGTAACCACCCTTTGCGCCGCCCCCTCGAATTGCACGCGCGGTCAGATCGAATGCACGCTCTGGGTCCTGCGGAGCCAGAATCTCCATCAATTGCAGGAGCTGATAAATGGTGTGCGGCTGTGGTTGATCTGCAATAAGCTCGAGCGTCGACGCTACCTCGTGCAAATAGATCGCACACCCAGTCTCGTCGATTCCCGCACCGCCGTTGGCTCGACCGGTCGCAAAATAGAGCTCCATGGCTGCCTTGTCGATGAGCCCGACGCATGCTTTCAATCTCGGCACCTGGTCGTCGGGAACAGCGACGCCCGGGTCATACGTTGCAAGTGGTCCGCTCGCGGCGACGACGATTCGATGAAGCAGGGCTTGGGCTCGACGCCGAAGCACACCCTCGTCCGATTGACCAGGATGCAGGCCCAGCACGACTGCATCGCGGAGCGTGAATAGAATCGTTTCGAGCTTTCCACTGTGCACAGACGGGTCGCCCAACCATCTTGACAGGATGGTCTCAGCTGAGGCTCTCTGATAGGTTACCGAAAGAATCGCAACGAGGTCAGCCAGAGAATTCTCAAGTTCAGCCTGCTTCGCCGTGCCGCTATACCGCTCTAGGAGCGCGATGATCAGTCGTTCGCTTCGGTCGGGCTCGACATGGATGACCATCCGCAGCACATTGACGACGGAGCCCAAGACCGCAAAGTTGGTCTCTCGTTCAAGACGAAGCTCGAGGCGCCGCCAGAAACCAGCCCGATCGAGATCCCACAATCGAATGAGATGCCCGGCCGACTGAGATCGCGCAGCAGGATGGCGATCATCCAGAAAACGATCGATATAGTCTACAAGTCGCGGGTATAGGTCGGGCCGCTGAAGACAAACGTCCAGCACCGCCGTCGCGGCCTCAATGCGAGCCGCAGGTCCGCCCCAGGACTGGGATTCTTCGTACTGATGCTCCGTCTCGTCGGTGACCTCTGGGTTACCAGAAGTGGCAGCTATCTGAACGAGCGCAAGATAGCGGTCAGTTGGATCGAAGCCCTCTCTCACAACCAAGCGCTCGCCCTGTGCAAGTTGCCCACATCCTTGGCCGATGACACCTTCACTGTGGCTACGCAGCGTTTCGTCCAAATCAGGAGCCTTTAGGCCACGAACGACTGCCTCAAGCAACGTGAGCGCGCGAGCCGTATCCATTTCGTCGGTCGATGGACGACCGGGCTTGGCCTCTATGTAGTCCCGGGCCGCCTCTACGGCCTCCATGACGGTGATATTCGAAGGCCTATCCCTGTCCAGGCCATCGATCCAGTAGAAGGGCTCCGACAGACCGAACCCGCTTGTAATGCGATATGGTCGTTCGTTTCGAAGGCTGCGCTCTACCACCTCTGCTGGCGTGGCCGCAAGAATGGCACGTGCACTCTCAGTGACGAGTTGATCAGGCCCAATGAGGCTGTACAGACGCTGAATCAGGTGTTTCCTGACTGCTTCCGGATCGGCGTACCCTTCCATTGAGAAGGTCGTCACCGAAGCTTCAAGTGCCTCCCGCTCAGCCATGCTGCGCCGCCCGTACCCGCGGGCCACGAGGTCAATCGCATCCTTCCGGGTATTGATATTAGAAAGCCAAGCCTCATCTGCCGCAATCGGCCAAAGTTGGTCGATCAAGCTATCGTTGCGTTGCACTGCCGCAAGAAAGAGCCTTGCCCATGTCAATGCCCACGCTGATGAAGTCGAGATCTGGTCTGCAACCAAGCGAGCATCGGACTCAGGCAACGCAACAAACGCAGGCACGAACTTCGCGATCAGGGCGTCGCCATCCCGACCATACGTGTTGCCAGGGTCGTGACCCCAGACGTAACTCAGGTCAGATTCAAGTCGGAGAGTCCGGCCATCAATCGTTCGGGTAATAACTTCGCGTTCTGCTGGCTTGTGCTCCCGCAGAATGTAATGGCCTACCGATTCCACAAACGCTCGGGTGGCCTCTCGAGGGTGATTCTGCAGAAACGTCGGGAAGAACTCGCACAGCGAGTACAGCGCCATGTTGTAGTCCTGCCTGGAGTTCGACGTCAAAGATAGAATCTGACTTCGACCGCCCATGCTAGTAGTGACATCGTCTTTCACGGTGCCTGCGTAGGTCTTCGAATACACGGTCGCAGCGAAATCCGGATCGGCGTCGGCCAGTTTGGAAATCTCACGACACAGCGCCGGAACGTCTTCCCAGTTGTGTGTATCGGCGCGCTCAGATTCGAAGATTCGTTCCAAGAGCGCTCGAGACTCCGAAGGCGCGGTCGCGTAAGTGGCGACGACGTTAGGGATGACTAGCGCAGCATCGATTCTCAACTCAGGATGGTCAAACACGAATCCCAACAGTGATCTTGCCGCAAGACCGACTGCCTCACCTGTCTGAGACGGACGCGCCGTGTTGATCAAGAGGTAAAGCAGCGTCCTCAGTGGGGAAGGAACTCGCTCGACGCTGACAGCGAGTTCACCGGCTAGCGAGACCCACGGCGCGAGACTCACATTCGGATGGT